>DATKMZ010000065.1:0-66086 GCA_035541575.1 Caulobacteraceae bacterium
CGCAGCTCGGCCTCCTCGCCGTTGTCGGTGAAGGTGATGCAATCGACCGGGCAGATGTCGACGCAGGCGTCGCACTCGATGCAGAGCGGCGTCGTGAACACGGTCTCGACGTCGCAGTTGAGGCAGCGCTGCGCCTCCGCGTAACCAACGCCGCGGTCGAAGCCGAGCTCGACCTCCAGCCTCACGTTGCCGAGCGCCTCGGCCTTGTCGCGCAGCGGCACCCGGTAGCGCAGGTCGTTGGAGATGTCGTTGTCGTAGCTCCACTCGTGGATGCCCATCTTCTGCGAGACGAGCGTCACGCCGGGCGGCGGTCGGTCGGCCACGTCCTCGCCCTGGCAGAGCTTGTGGATCGAGACGGCGGCCTCGTGGCCGTGGGCGACGGCCCAGATGATGTTCTTGGGGCCGAACGCCGAGTCGCCGCCGAAGAACACCTTCGGGTGGGTGGAGCCCATCGTGGCCTCGTTCACCACCGGCATGTCCCACCTGTCGAACTCGATCCCGATGTCGCGCTCGATCCAGGGGAAGGCGTTCTCCTGCCCGACCGCGACCAGAACGTCGTCACACTCGAAGTGCTGGTCCGGCTCGCCGGTGGGCAGCAGCGAGCGGCGGCCCTTGTCGTCGTAGCTGGCGGCCACCTTCTCGAACACCACGCCGGTCAGCTTGCCGTTCTTGTGGGTGAATTCCTTCGGCACGAGGAAGTTGAGGATCGGGATGTCCTCGTGCATCGCGTCTTCCTTCTCCCAGGGAGACGCCTTCATTTCCTCGAAGCCGGAGCGGACGATCACCTTGACGTCCTCGCCGCCAAGCCGGCGCGAGGTCCGGCAGCAGTCCATCGCGGTGTTGCCGCCGCCAAGCACGATCACGCGCTTGCCGATCTTGTCGACGTGGCCGAACGAGACGCTCGAGAGCCAGTCGATGCCGATGTGGATGTTGGCTCTGGCTTCTTCGCGGCCCGGGATGTCGAGCTCGCGGCCGCGCGGCGCGCCGGACCCGACGAAGACGGCGTCATAGCCTTCGGCCAGCAGCGACTTCAGGCTATCGACCCGCTCTCCGGAGCGGATCGTCATGCCGAGCCGGGTGATGTAGTCGACCTCCTCGTCGATCACGCTCTCAGGCAGCCGGAAGCGGGGGATCTGGCTGCGGATCATGCCGCCCGGGGCCGGGTCGCTGTCGATGATCGTCAGGTCGTAGCCGAGCGGCGCCAGGTCGCGCGCCACGGTTAGCGAAGCCGGGCCCGCGCCGACCAGCGCGATGCGCTTGCCGTTCGTCTGCTTGGCGGGGGACGGCAGGCGACCGGTGATGTCGTCCTTGTTGTCGGCGGCGACGCGCTTGAGCCGGCAGATCGCCACCGGCTCGGCCTCCACGCGCCCCCGCCGGCAGGCGGGCTCGCACGGCCGGTCGCACGTCCGGCCGAGTATTCCCGGGAAGACGTTGGACTTCCAATTGATCATGTAGGCGTCGCTGTACCGCCCTTCGGCGATCAGACGAATGTACTCTGGCACCGGCGTGTGCGCCGGGCATGCCCACTGACAATCGACGACCTTGTGGAAGTACTCTGGCGCCTCGGTATCCGTAGGCTCCAACGCTCGAATCCTTTCCTCACTCCCCTCCGAAGTCTCCCGGACCTAGCCGCAGCGTCGGCCCGCGCCGACCATCGTCACGAGGACACTTGAGTCCCGGTTCTAGGCCCGTTGGACGGGCATGGCCAGCCCTTAAGGCCCGTTCTCGGCCCTTGGACGAGCCGCTTCCGTGGGTTCCGCAAGGGCGCCCCGCGGGTGGGTGAAACACCTGGAACGCGGGGCGTTTCCTGACGTTGCTGGATGTTACGGCCTCGAAGCGCGCGGTCATCTTGCCGTTGGAAACGACATCCAGACTTGACCCTTTGATCGCCGATGCTGCGATAGCAGGCTTAGACTCCAGGCAATCAGTCGTTTCGGAGACCGGATGAGCCAAACCATCCAGCCCATCCCCGGGACTGCGCCCAGCCCGAGGCGGCGCACCTGGCGCACCCTCGTCGGCATCGTGCTTGTGGTCGCCGCGGCCGTCGGCGTCGGACTTCTGCTGACGAAATGCGCTGCGGGCAACCAGCCGACCGGGCCGTTCGGCCGCGGCGGTCGGCCCACCGTGACCGTGGGGGTCGCCCAGGCCGCGCTCGGCGACGTGCCGATCACGGTCACCGCCCTCGGCACGGTGACACCCGAGGCGACCGTCTCGGTGGTCTCGCGCGTGACCGGTCAGCTGAACGCCGTGCGCTTCACGGAAGGCCAGATGGTGCGGAAGGGCGACGTGCTGGCGCAGGTGGACCCCGCGCCATTCCAGGCCGCGCTGAATCAGGCCGAGGGACAGCTCGCCCGCGACCAGGCCCTGCTCGCCGACGCCGAACTGGACCTCAAGCGCTACGACACCCTGCTCGCCGAGAACTCGATCTCGGGGCAGACCCGCGACACCCAGGCGGCGCTCGTGAAGCAGGACCTGGGGCTCGTGGCCGCCGACAAGGGTCAGGTTGCGACCGCACGGCTCAATCTCGTCTGGAGCCGCATCGTCGCGCCGGTGGCCGGCCGCGTCGGCCTGCGCCAGATCGACGCCGGCAACCAGGTCTCGGCCAACAGCACGACGCCGATCGCCGTCGTCACCCAGATCGACCCGATCGACGTGATCTTCGCGGTGCCGGAGGACGCGATCCCCGCGATCGTCAAGCACCCGGGGTACGGCGCGGGGCTGCCGGTCACGGCCACCGACCGAACCGGCGGCGCGACGCTGGCGACCGGCAGCCTCGCCACGATCGACAACGTGGTCGACACCACCACCGGCACGGTCAAGGGCAAGGCGCGGTTCGGCAACCCCAGCGGCGCGCTGTTCCCCAACCAGTTCGTCAACGTCAGCGTGTTGGTCGACACCCTGAAGAGCCAGGTGCTGGTGCCGACGACCGCAGTGCGGCACGGCCCGCAGGGCGACTTCGTCTGGCTGCTGCAGTCGGACAAGACGGTCCAGTCGCAGCCGGTGAAGGTGGGGCCTGGCACGGGCGAGACCACATCGATCGTGTCTGGCCTCAAGGCCGGCGACACGGTGATCACCGAAGGCGGCGACCGCCTGCGCGACGGCGCGTCCGTGACCCTGCCCCGCGGCGCGAACGCCCCTGCGGAGGGGGCGCCCGGCGCTCGCCGCCACCGCAGCGGCGGCCAGGGCGGCGCCCGGGGTGGTGGCGGCGGGGGCGGCGGCGGAGGGTTCGGCGGTTGACCGGCCGGCTCGGGCACGACGCGAGCGGCGGGCGAGTCGGCCCATGAGCCCTTCGCGCCCCTTCATTCAGCGACCGGTGGCGACCTCGCTGCTGATGACCGCCGTCCTGCTGGCGGGGCTGGTGGCGTTCCACTTCCTGTCACTCTCGGCCCTGCCCGAAGTCGACTACCCGACGATCCAGGTCCAGACCTCGTATCCCGGCGGCAGCCCGGAGGTGATGGCGCAGACCGTCACCGCGCCGCTCGAGCGGCAGTTCGGTCAGATGGCCGACCTCAACCGCATGTCGTCGGTCTCGTCCGGCGGTTCGTCAGTGATCACCCTGCAGTTCAACCTCGATCTCTCGCTCGACGTCGCCGAACAGGAAGTGCAGGCGGCGATCAACGCGGCGGGCAACCTGCTGCCGGTCGATCTGCCGGCGCCGCCGATCTACGCCAAGGTCAACCCGGCGGACGCGCCGATCATGACGTTGGCGTTGACGTCGAAGACGATGCCGCTGACCGACGTGCAGAACCTGGCCGAGCAGCAGCTGGGGCAGAAGATCTCGCAGATCTCGGGCGTCGGCCTTGTCACCATCGCCGGGGGCCAGCGGCCGGCGGTGCGGATCCAGGTCAATACCCGCGCGCTCGCCTCGTACGGCATGACGCTGGAGAACTTGCGCACGGTCATCGCCGCGGCCAACGCCAACCAGGCGAAGGGCGCCTTCGACGGTCCGAGCCGCGCCTACACGATCAACGCGAACGACCAGCTGCTGGCCGCGCCCGACTACGCCGATCAGATCATCGCCTACAAGAACGGCGACGCGGTGCGGCTGAAGGACGTCGCCACCATCGTCCAGGCCGCCGAGAACGCGCGGCTCGGGGCCTACTACGACACCGCCGCGACGAAAGGCGGGGCCGCAAAGCTCGACCCGGCGATCGTGCTCAATATCCAGCGCCAGCCGGGCGCGAACGTCATCACGACGGTCGACGCGATCAAGAAGGCGCTGCCGGAGCTGACCGCCAGCCTGCCCGAAGGGCTGAACGTCACCATCGTGACCGATCGCACCACCGGTATCCGCGCGTCGGTGGGCGACGTCGAGTTCGAGCTCGTGCTCGCCATCGTGCTCGTGGTCGCGGTGATCTTCCTCTTCCTGCGCTCGATCCCGGCGACGTTCATCGCCGGCGTCGCCGCCCCGCTCTCGATCGTCGGCACGTTCGGCGTGATGTATCTGTTGGGCTACTCCCTCAACAACCTGACCCTGATGTCGCTGACGATCGCGACCGGCTTCGTCGTCGACGACGCGATCGTCATGATCGAGAACATCTCGCGCTACGTCGAAGCCGGCGAGCGGCCGCTGGCGGCGGCGCTGAAAGGCGCCGAGCAGATCGGCTTCACGATCATTTCGCTGACGGTCTCGCTGATCGCGGTGCTGATCCCGCTGCTGTTCATGGGCGACGTCGTGGGCCGGCTCTTCCGCGAGTTCGCGGTGACGCTGGCCATCACGATCGTGATCTCGGCGTTCGTCTCGCTGACGTTGACGCCGACGCTCTCGGCGCTCTGGCTGAAGCCGCCGAGCGAGGCGCGCGAAAGCCGCTTCGCTCACCGCGCCGCTCAGGTGATCGACCGAGTGATCGAACGGTACGCTGTCGCGCTCGACTGGGTGCTGTCGCGGCAGACTCCGACGCTGATCGTCGCGCTGGCGACGCTGGCGCTGACCGTCGTGCTCTACCTCGTGATCCCCAAAGGCCTGTTCCCCACCCAGGACACCGGCCTCGTGCAGGGCGTGACGGTGGCGGGCCAGTCAGTCTCCTACACGCGGATGGGGCAGCTGCAGCAGCAGGTGGCGGCCGAGCTGCTGAAGGATCCCGACGTCGAGAGCCTGACCGGCTACGTCGGCGTCGACGGCGCGAACACGACCCTGAACACCGGCCGGTTCCTGATCAATCTGAAGCCGCTCGGCGAGCGCACAGGCTCGCAGGCCGCGGCGCTCGACCGGCTGCGACACCTCGCCGCCAACGTGCCCGGCGTCACGCTCTATCTGCAGCCGGTGCAGGACCTCACCATCGACGCCAACGTCAGCCGCACCGAGTACCAGTTTGCGCTCGAGGGGCCCGACCAGGCGACGATCAACACCTGGGCCGGCAAGGTGGTCGACGCGCTCGCGAAGGACCCCAAGGTCCGCAACGTCGCCGCCGACGTGCAGAGCGAGGGCCTCTCGGCCTTCGTCGCCATCGACCGCGACACCGCCGCGCGGCTGGCGATCACGCCGGCCACCGTCGACGAGGCGCTCTACGACGCGTTCGGGCAACGGATCATCTCGACCATCTTCACCGAGACCGACCAGTACCGGGTGATCCTGGAGGCAGCGCCCGGCGACTTCGACACGCCGCAGGGCCTCGGCGACCTCTACCTGAACGCCGGCAACGGCGCGCCGACGCCGCTGGCCTCGATCGCGACGATCCAGCAGAAGCTGTCGCCGCTGCAGATCAACCATGTCGCCCAGTTCCCGGCGGCGAACATCTCGTTCGACACCGCCCCGGGTGTTTCGCTCGGCGACGCGGTCGCCTCGATCAAGCGCGACGAGGCGCAGATGCAAATGCCGGCGGTGGTGACGACCACCTTCCTCGGCGCGGCCAACGCCTACCAGGCCTCGCTCGCCAACGAGCTCTGGCTGATCCTGGCCGCGATTGTCTGCGTCTACATCGTGCTGGGCGTGCTCTACGAGAGCTACATCCACCCGATCACGATCCTCTCCACCCTGCCCTCCGCCGGAGTCGGCGCGCTGGTGGCGCTGATGATCGCCGGCTCCGACCTCGGCGTGATCGGCATCATCGGCATCATCCTGCTGATCGGGATCGTGAAGAAGAACGCCATCATGATGATCGACTTCGCCCTCGACGCCGAGCGCGAGGACGGAAAGCCGCCCCTCGAGGCGATCCGTCAGGCCGCGCTGCTGCGCTTCCGGCCGATCATCATGACGACGCTGGCCGCGCTCTTCGCCGCCCTGCCGCTGATGCTGGGCTGGGGCATGGGCTCGGAGCTGCGCCGGCCGCTCGGCATCAGCATCTTCGGGGGCCTGATCGTCAGCCAGGCGCTGACGCTCTTCACCACGCCGGTGATCTATCTCTGGTTCGACCGGCTGGGCCGCCGTTTCGGCTTTGGCCGCAACCTGCGCAAAGGCGGATCCGATCCGCGCCTCGACGAGACGCGGCCCGCGCCCGGACCGGAGCCGGCAAGGTGAACCTCTCCGCGCCGTTCATCCGACGCCCGATCGGCACGCTGCTCCTGACCCTCGGCGTCGCGCTGGCGGGCGTGGGCGCGTTCTTCAACCTGCCGGTCTCGCCGCTGCCGCAGGTGGACTTCCCGACCATCTCGGTCAACGCCTCGTTGCCCGGCGCGAGCCCCGAGACGATGGCGACCAGCGTTGCCACGCCGCTGGAACGCCACCTGGGCCTGATCTCCGACGTCACCGAGATGACCTCGTCGAGCCGGGTCGGCGCGAGCAACATCACGCTTCAGTTCGGGCTGGACCGCGACATCGACGGCGCCGCGCGCGACGTTCAGGCGGCGATCAACGCCGCGCGCATCGACCTGCCGGCGACGCTGCGCAGCAACCCGACCTACCGCAAGATCAACCCGGCCGACGCGCCCATCATGGTGCTGGCGCTGACCTCGAAGACCCGGACGCCCGGTCAGATCTACGACGCGGCCTCCAACATCGTTCAGCAGCAGCTGAGCCAGGTGAAAGGCGTCGGCGACGTCACGGTGGGCGGCGCTTCGCTGCCGGCGGTGCGCGTGGAGCTGAACCCGCTGCAGCTGGCGCGCTACGGCATCGGGCTCGAAGACGTGCGCGCCGCGCTCGCCTCCGCCAACGCCAACCGGCCGAAGGGCGTGATCGACGACGGGGCGCTGCGCCTGCAGGTCTACACCAACGACGCCGGGACCAAGGCGGTCGACTACGCGCCTCTGCTGGTCGCCTACCGAAACGGCTCGGCCGTGCGGCTCTCCGACATCGCCTCGGTGGTCGACAGCGTCGAGGACACGCGCAACCTCGGTGTCTTCGTCACCCGTCAGAACGGCCAGGTGGTCACCTCGCCCGCGGTCATCGTCACCATCAGCCGCCAGCCGGGAGCCAACATCATCTCCACGGTCGATCAGGTGAAGAGACGCCTGCCGGCGGTGAAGGAGGCGCTGCCGCAGGACATCGACATGAACGTCGCCGTCGACCGCACAACGACGATCCGCGCCTCGCTGAACGACGTCGAGCGTACGGTGGTCATCGCCACCTTGCTGGTGGTCGCCGTCGTCGCCTTCTTCCTGATGAACGGCAAGGCGATCCTGATCCCGAGCGTCGCGGTGACGGTCTCGCTGCTCGGCACGCTGGGCGTGATGTTCCTGCTCGGCTTCTCGCTCGACAACCTCTCGCTGATGGCGCTGACCATCTCGACCGGCTTCGTCGTCGACGATGCGATCGTGGTGCTGGAGAACGTCACGCGTCACGTCGAGGCCGGCATGGACCGCTTCGAGGCCGCGCTGAAGGGGGCGCAGGAAGTGGGTTTCACCGTGCTCTCGATCAGCATCTCGCTGATCGCGGTGTTCCTGCCGATCCTGCTGATGGGCGGGCTGATCGGACGGCTCTTCCGCGAGTTCGCGATCACGCTCTCGGTCGCGATCATCATCTCGCTGGCGATCTCGCTGACGACGACGCCGATGCTGGCGGCCTACCTTGTCGGCCGGCACAAGCCCTACGAGCAGCAGAGCTGGTTCGGCCGCGTCTCGGACCGCGCGACCGAGATCATGCGGCGCTTCTACGAGCGCGCGCTCGACCTGGCGCTCGACTCCGGACCGGTGATCCTCGTGATCCTGATCGCGACCATCGCGCTCAACGTCTACCTGTTCGGGGTCGTGCCGAAGGGGTTCTTCCCCGAGGAGGACACCGGCCTGCTGCAGGGCTTCCTGCAGGCCGACCAGTCGAGCTCGTTCCAGATCACCGAAAAGCGCCTGCGCCAGTTCGTGCATACGATCGAGAGCGATCCGAACGTCGAGCAGGTTGTAGCGTTCGTCGGCGGCCGCGGTGCGGCCAACGCCTTCGTCATCGCGCCGCTGACGCCCAAGCCTCAGCGCAAGGAAAAGGCCGAGGCTATCATGGCGGACCTCAGGCCCCAGCTCGGACGGGTCACCGGCGCCAACCTCTTCCTGATCCCGGTGCAGGACTTGCGGGTCGGCGGGCGGCAGTCGAACGCGACCTATCAGTACACGCTCGAGGCGGACGACCTGCAGAGCCTGAAGACGTGGGCGGGCAAGCTGACCACGGCCATGAACTCGCAGTGGGAGCTCGAGGACGTCAACAGCGACCAGCAGGACCATGGGCTCGAGAGCTTCGTCACCGTCGACCGCGACAAGGCCGCGGGCCTCGGCCTCACCAACACGCAGGTCGACAACACGCTCTACGACGCGTTCGGCCAGCGCCAGGTCTCGACGATCTACCAGGACGTCAACCAGTACCACGTGATCATGGAAGTGGATCCGGCGTTCGGCCAGGACCCGACGGCGTTGCGGAGCATCTACATATCGTCAGGCCGCGCAGCGCCGACGCCCGCCAGCGCCGCGGCCGCGCGCGGCCAGACCCCGATCGGAATCGCGACGCCTGCCGCCAACGTGACCCCGCTGACGGTCGCGCATGGCGCGACCTCCGGCGGGCTCCTCAACGCTCCCGTCGCCAACGTCACCGCGGCGACGCGGGTCGTCAGCGCCGGCACCGGCGGCTTTGGCGCGATCACCGGCGCGCCGCCCGCGGGCGCGGCGACGGCCGCAGCGGCGGTCGCCGGGCCATCGGCGCCTCCAGCCCGCGCCGCGTCTACCGGCGTGGCGGTCTCGGGCACGTCAGAGTCCGAGGTCCCTCTCTCGGCCTTCTCACGGTGGGCCGATGGGTCGACCCCGACCTCGGTGAACCACCAGGACACGCAGGCGGCGACCACGATCTCGTTCAACCTGGCGGAGGGGGCCTCGCTCAGCGACGCCACCCAAGCCATCGCGCGGGCCTCCGCCTCGATCGCCATGCCGCCGACGATCCACGGCAAGTACGCTGGCACGGCGCTCTCGTTCCAGCAGTCGCTGGCGACGTGGCCGCCACTGATCCTGGCCGCGCTGATCGCGATCTACCTGGTGCTGGGAATGCTCTACGAAAGCTACATCCACCCGCTGACGGTGCTCTCGACTCTGCCGTCGGCCGGCGTCGGCGCCTTCATCGCTCTGATCGCCTTCCGCATCGAGTTCTCGATCATCGCCCTGATCGGCGTGATCCTCCTGATCGGGATCGTGAAGAAGAACGCGATCCTGATGATCGACTTCGCGCTGGTCGCCGAGCGCGAGCTGGGCCTCTCGCCCCGCGAGGCGATCCGCACCGCCGCGCTCATCCGCTTCCGCCCGATCATGATGACCACCTTCGCCGCCATCCTGGGCGCCCTGCCGTTGGCGGTGGGGTGGGGCGAGGGGGCCGAGCTGCGCCAGCCGCTCGGCATCACGATCATCGGCGGCCTCCTGGTCAGTCAGGCCGTCACCCTTTTGACCACCCCGGTCGTCTACCTCTATCTCGACGGCCTGCGCCGGCGGGAGCCTGGCCACCGGTCCCTGCCGGAGACGCGCCCCTTGCCGGCGGAGTAGAAGCACCAATTCCCATGACCGCACCCCGCATCCGCCACGTCCTGCTCCTCCTCGCCGCCGGCGCGCTCAGCGCCTGCGAGGTCGGGCCCAACTATCATCGGCCCGAGACGCCGACGCCGCAGGCCTACAAGGAGATCGCCGGCTGGACGCCGGCCAACCCGTCCGACGCGGTCGACCGCGCCGACTGGTGGACGCTGTTCAACGACCCGGTGCTGAACGATCTGGAGCAGAAGGTCGCCACCTCGAACCAGTCGCTCGCCGCGTCCGAGGCGGCGTACCGCCAAGCCCGCGCCCTGGTCTCCGAGCAGCGTGCGGCGTTCTGGCCGACCATCAGCGCCGGCGCCGCGGCCAACGTCGCGAAGTCGAGCGGCGCGGGCGTGGTGAGCACCGGCGGCGGCGTCATCCCCAGCGGACGCGGCGCCGTCTCGACCTACCCGCTGCAGCTTGGCGGCACCTGGGAGCCGGACCTCTGGGGCCGGGTCCGACGCGGAGTCGAGAGCGCGAAGGCCAACGCCGAGGCGAGCGCGGCCGACGTCGCCAACACCAGGCTCTCCGCCGAACTGGAGCTCGCCGCCGACTACATCTCGCTGCGCGCACTCGACGAGCAGAAGCGCTTCGACGACGACACTGTGAAGGCCTACGAGGAGTCCCTCGTCATCACGCGCAACAAATACAATGCCGGGGTGATCTCGCTCAGCGACGTCGACGCGTCCGAGACCCAGCTGCACAACGCGCGAGCCGCCGACATCGACCTCGGCAACCGGCGCGCCCAGATGGAGCATGCGATCGCGATCCTGACCGGCCAGCTGCCGGAAGCCCTCGCCATCGCGCCTGCGCCCTGGACGCTGAAGCCGGTGGACATCCCGCCGGGCGTGGCCTCGACCTTGCTGCAGCGTCGCCCCGACGTGGCGTCGGCCGAGCGCAAGGCGGCCTCGGCGAGCGCGCAGATCGGGGTCGCGACTGCCGGCTACTTCCCGAACGTCACGCTGTCCGGCACGGGCGGCACAGAGGCGACCAGGATCGCCCAGCTCTTCACGCCGCAATCGTTCTTCTGGAACGTTGGCGTCTCCGCCGCCGAGACGATCTTCAACGGCGGGCTGACCCACGCCCAGGTTCAGTCTGCGCGCGCGACCTACGACGAGGCGGTCGCCAACTACCGGCAGACCGTGCTGAGCGCCTTCGGCCAGGTGGAGGACAACCTCGCCGCCCAGAGGGTGCTGGCGGCCGAGCAGCCCGACCAGCAAGCAGCCGTCGACTCGGCCGACCAGAACCTGCGCATCGTCGAAAACCAGTATCGCGCCGGCACCGTCGACTACACGACCGTGGTGGTCGCGCGGGCGCAGGACGTGCAGGCCCACAATGCCGAGCTGGCTCTGGAGGCCAGCCGCCTCACGACCACGGTGGACCTGGTCGTCGCCCTCGGCGGCGGCTGGAACGCGACGGAGCTGGAAGGAAAATAGGCCGCCTCCTTCCCCGCGAGAACGCGCCAGGTTCGCGCCGCTTAGCTCTTCACCTCGCGCCAATCGGCCGCCGTCGCCACGTAGAGCTCGGCGATGTCGGCCAGGCGCTTGCCTTGCGCCAACACGCGGGCGCGGCGCGCGACCTGCAGGCGGCGCTCGTCGACCAGCAGCGGGAGCAGGGCGCCGCCGCCGAGACGGAAGGCGTTCTCGTCGTCGCGCACGGTATCCGCGGTCGCGGCCTCCGCATTGGCGAGGGCGGCGAGCTCGGCGTCGTCCTGGGTGATCGACTCCATCACGTCGGCGACCTGGGTGAAGGCCGAGAGCACCGTGCCGCGATATTGGGCGAAGGCGATGTCGACCTCGGCCTGCGCCGCCCGCTTCTGTGCTTTCAGCGTCCCGCCGTGGAAGAGCGGTTGCGACAAACCGGAGGCGACCTGCCAGCCGCTGACGCCGTAGCCGAGAAGGCTTGTCGGGGGGATCGCGGTCTGGATGAAGTTCCCGCTGAGCCGCAAGTCTGGATAGAGCGCGGCGGTGGCGACCCCGAGGTCGGCCGTCGCCACGTGCAGGTTGGCCTCGGCGGCCAGGATGTCGGGCCGGCGGTGGACCAGGCTGGACGGCAGGCTGACGGGCACGGCGGCCGGCGCCCTGAAACCCGCGAGATCGAAGTCCGGTGCGGTCCAGTCGGCCGGGGCCTGGCCCACCAGCTGGGCCAGCGCATGCCGGCTCTGGGCCAGCTGTTCGAGCAGCGGCGGGAGGGTCGCTTCGTCCTGCGCGAGCTGTGCGCGGGCGCTGACCGTCGCGGACGGCGCCTGGCCGCCCGCGAGTTCGGCCTTGTGCACCATGTCGACCACCCGCTCATCCTCGGCGATCGCCTCCTGGGCCGTGACGATCTGGGCGCGGGTGGTGGCGATCTGCAGCGCCGCCATCGCCGTCTGGCCGGTCAACGTCAGGTAGGCGGCGTCAGCCTGCCAGCCTTGCGACTCGGCCCGCGCCGCGGCGGCCTCGGTGCGGCGGCGAAGGCCGCCGAAGATGTCCGGGTCGTAGCTGACTGTGCCGCCAAGCGACCAGAGGCCGAGCGTGGGGTTGGGGAAGCCTGCGAAGCCTAGCGCGGCGATGTTGATCCGCTCGCCGGCGAGGCCGGCCTGGACGTCCACCTGCGGCTTCTGTGCGCCGCGCGCGGCGTCCGCCTCCGCGCGGAGCCTGGCGAGAGACGCGTCGGCGGCGGCGACGGTCTGGTTGCCCGCGAGCGCCTGCTCCATCACCCGGTCGAGGTCGGCCGAGCCGAACGCCTTCCACCACGCGCCGGCGGCGCGCGTGTCGGGGCTGAGCCGCGCGAAGTCGGCGGGCGCGTCACCCTGCATCAGGTAGGCGGACGTCGCCGGCGAGGCGGGCGGCGCGAAGTCGGGGCCGACAGCCTTGCAGCCGCCGAGCGCCAGCGCCGCGCACGTCGCGGCCGCGAGGAGTTTCGTTCTAGTCAACGGCGACCTCCGCCGGCAGGCCGCCGGCCCTGGGCTTGCGCATGATGAGAAGCAAGGGGGCGACCGCGATCGTCATCAGCAGCATCAGCTTGAAGACGTCGACCAGAGCCACCATCGCCGCCTGCCGGGTGATCTCGCCGTTCAGCAGCGCGAGCGCCGCGCCGCCGTCCGGGGAACCGCCGGTCAGCGGCAGCAGGCCGGACTGGACCGGATTGCCGGGCTGCAGTTGGCCGGTCAGGTCGGCGTGAGCCACCGACGTCTGATGCGTGTCCAGCGCCTGCATCAGCGAAATGCCGACGCTGGAGCCGAGGTTGCGGACGAGCGTGTAGACGCTCGTGCCCTCGGCGCGAAGCGACGGCGGCAGCGTCGCGAACGCCGTCACGCTCAGCGGCACGAACAGGAGCCCGATGCCGAGCCCCTGGATGATCCCCGATGTCGCGAACGGAGATGCGTCCATCGAAAGGTCGAAGTGGGTCATCTGCCAAAGCGCAACGCAGCAGAGCGCGAGCCCGCCCGCCAGGATCAGCCGCGTGTCGACCCGGCCGACCAGCCGGCCAACGACGAACATGGCGAGGAACGAGCCGATCCCGCGCGGCATCATCACGACGCCGGCGCCGAACACCGAGTAGCCCATCAGCCCCTGCATGACCGGCGGCAGCAGCGCCATGGTCGAAAACAGGAAGAGGCCGATGAAGAAGCCGAACACATTGCAGGTGACGAAGTTGCGGTCGAGCGCCAGCGCGCGGTCGAAGAACGGGTGCTTGGACGTCGCCGTCTGGACCATGAAGACGTAGAAGGCGGACACCGCCAGCAGGGCGTAGATCCAGATCTCGCGCGAGCCGAACCAGTCGACCGTCGGCCCACGATCGAGCATCAGTTGCAGGGCGCCGATGAAGACGACGAGCGCGCCGAAGCCCAGGAAGTCGAAGGGCCGGTGGCCGCCGCCGCGGTCGCGGCCCATGAAGATGAGGACGCCGACGAACGCCAGGATCCCGATCGGCAGGTTGATGAAGAAGACCCAGCGCCAGGAGAAGTTGTCGGTGAGCCAGCCGCCGAGCAACGGGCCGAAGATCGGCCCGAGGATCGCGCCCGCGCCCCAGATCGCCATCACCTGGCCGACCTGGCTGGGCGGATAGATGTCGAGCACCACGGCCTGCGAGAGCGGGATCAGCGATGCGCCGAAGACGCCCTGCAGAAGACGGAAGACCACGATCTCCGAGAGGCTGTTGGCGATGCCGCAGAGCATCGAGGCGACCGTGAAGCCGGCGATCGAGACCAGGAACATCTGCTTGCGGCCGATCCGCGTGGAGAGCCAACCCGAGAGCGGCGTCATGATCGCGGCGGCGATAATGTAAGAGGTCAGGACCCAGGTGATCTGGTCCTGCGAGGCCGAGACGCTGCCGGCCATGTGCGGCAAGGCGACGTTGGCGATCGTGGTGTCGAGCGAGTTCATCACCGTCGCGAGCATCAGGCCGACGGTGATTGGAACGCGGTTGGCGACGTCTTGCGAGCTGGCCATCGCTCAGGCCTCAGGGCTGGGAGCTGGCAGCGCCCCGATTGCCCCCCGACTGCACGTTGACCGTCACGTTGGCGCTGAGCCCCGCCGCGCCACAGACGTCCGGCGGCGGCTTGTCGAAGGCGACCCGCACCGGAAGCCGCTGCACGACCTTCACCCAGTTGCCCGTGGCGTTCTGCGCCGGCAGCGGCGAGAAAGCCTGGCCCGCGCCAGGGCTGAAGCTGGCGACGTGGCCGTCGAAATCGCGGCCCGGGCAGGCGTCGACGTGGATCTTGCCGGACTGGCCGACACGCATCTTGGCCAGCTGGTCTTCCTTGAAGTTGGCTTCGACCCAGGGCTCTCCGGCGACCAGCCAGAACAGCGTCTGCGCCGGGTTAACGTAGCTGCCGACCTGCAGCTGCTCGACGCGCGTGACGACCCCGTCCTGCGGCGCGACCACGGTGCCGTACGTGACGTTCAGCCGCGCCCGGTCGAGGGCGGCCTGCGCCTGCATCACGGCCGGGTGGTTGGCCGCACTCTCGTTCGCGCCGCCGAGGTTGGCCAGCGCCTGCGCCACCTGCTGGCGCGCCACCGCTACGCCCTGCAGGGCCACACGCTGACTATGCGCGGCCGTATCGTACTGGTCGCGCGAGGCGACGCCGACGTCCACCAGCGACTTCTGGCGCGCGGCTTCGCTTGCCGCGAAAGCGGCGGTCTGCTGCGCCATCGTCAGGTTGGCCTGCTGCTGCGCCAGGTTGGCGCGCAGCGCGTCGACCTGAAGCTTGGCGGCCGCCAGCTGCGCGGCCGCTTGCGCCTGCGTGGCGGCGTAGTCGCGAACGTCCAGCTTGAACAGCACCTGCCCGGCCTTGACCGGCTGGTTCTCCTTGACGTCGAGCTCGATCACCCGCCCGCCGATGCTGGCGCTGACCGGGACGCGCGCGGCCTGCACGTAGGCGTCGTCGGTCGACTGGGTGCGGCCCGAGGTCAGCACGAAATAGCTGGCGATCAGAAGCAGCAGGAGCGGGCCGCCGATCATGAGCGGCCAGCGCCAGGTGCGAACGAAGCTGCGGCGCTGGGACGGCGCCTCCATGACGTCCTTGTCGGTGGTCGTCGCCTGATCGCGCGCCACTGCCGCACTCCCCTAGACTCTGGCCTGAACTCTGACGGGCCCTGGAACGCGCGACAACCCCGCACGGCGCGGCTGCGCCGGCGCGGAATCGTCGCCTGACGGCCCTGCACGTAAGGGGCGACAGTGCGTGATCCAAATGATATGTCGTCAGGGCGCACATGAACACCATGCATTTAGCTAACCTCGACTTGAACCTGTTGCGGGTGTTCGACGTGCTGCTCGAAGAGCGCAGCGTCACGCGCGCCGGCGGCCGGCTGGGCCTGACTCCGTCGGCCGTGAGTCATGCGCTGAGCCGGCTGCGCTACCACCTCGGCGACGAGCTCTTCCAGCGCGACCGGCTCGGCATGCAGCCGACGCGCAAGGCGCTGGAGATCGGCCCCAGCCTGCACGCGGCGCTCGCCCAGCTCCAGACCGCGTTGACGCCGGCCGACTTCGATCCGGCGATCAGCGATCATCAGTTCAACGTCGTCGCCGGCGCCTACGCCTGCGCGGTGGTGATCCCGGCCCTTGTCGCCGAGCTTCAGGCCAAGGCGCCCGGCGTGGTGCTGCAGATCGCCGAGAACCCGCCGGATCTCGTCGAACAGCTGGACGCCGGCCAGGTGGACTTCGTGGTCGCCGGGTTCGAGGCGGCGCCGGAGCGCTTCGCCCGCGAGCGGCTGCTGATCGAGGCGCTGACCTGGGTCGTCCGCGCCGGTCACCCGCTGCTGGACGAGCCGGCGACGCTGGAGGGCCTGGTCAGCGTGCCGCACGTGGTCGTGGCCGGCCGCCGCGAGGCGATGGGTCGGCCGGCGATCAGCCTGCGATCGAGCTGGGAGGACCTCGGCGCGTTCGAGAGCGAGCTCGCCAAGCGGGGCCTGCGCCGGCACGTCGGCGTCGTGGCGCCGGACACCTTCTCGGCGATGACCATCGTCGCGCGCTCGGAGATGGCCGCGCTGATCCCCCGCCGCCTCGCCTTGCTCTCGGTGCAGAGCGGACGGCTGGCCTTGATCGAGCCGCCCTACGAGACGCCGCCGGTCAATGTGGCGCTGCTCTATCGGAAGGACCGCCTCGTCGAAGCGCCGATGGCGTGGCTGCGCGCCGTCATCAACGACGCGGTCGCCGGGCTCTGATCCTTTACCCCCGACGTAATCGCCGCCGTGCGTCGACGCGGCCAGGATCGCGCGGCCTGCAGACCTGCGAGGCAGGCGCCTGATCCGAAGGAGAGTTTCTCATGCCCGACGTCGATGTCATCGCCACCCGCTATATCGAAGCCTGGAACGAACGCGACGCGGAGCGTCGCAAGGGCCTGATCGCCACGCTCTGGGCCGAGGATGCGTCGTTCCGCGACCCGATCATGCAGGGCGACGGCCTCGCCGGCATCGACCAGGTGATCGCCGGCGTGCAATCCCGTTTCCCCGACTTCCGCTTCACTCAGCTCGGCAAGGCCGATGGCTTCGGCGACTACGTGAGGCTCACCTGGAAGCTTGGCCCCGCCGGCGGCGAGGCGCCGATCCAGGGCACCGACTTCGCGATGCTCGAGAACGACCGGCTGAAGTCGGTGACCGGCTTCTTCGACCGCGTGCCGGCGCAGCCCTAGCCAGGCCAGGCCCTTCCTGTCACGCCGGCGGGAAGGGCCTTCAGGCCGCGATGTCGACGTCGAACCTCGCGCCCGGACCCTTGCTGATGGTCAGCCGC
The DNA here is from genome assembly GCA_035541575.1 of Caulobacteraceae bacterium. Classification (GTDB taxonomy): domain Bacteria; phylum Pseudomonadota; class Alphaproteobacteria; order Caulobacterales; family Caulobacteraceae; genus Acaudatibacter. The sequence goes on from DATKMZ010000065.1 coordinate 17,116, forward strand.
CCGCCGGCCTGGCGCGTGAAAGCCTCAACGAGCCCGCGGCCGAGGCCCTGACGGCGCGTCGAAAAGTCGCTCGGCAGTCCGCGACCGTCGTCCTCGACCGTGAGCCGGTAGCCGTCGGGGCGCCGGACGAAACCGACCCGGATCTGGCCCGGCCGGCCGTCTGAGAAGGCGTGCTTGGCCGCATTGGTGACAAGCTCATTGACGATGAGCCCAACCGCCACCGCGCGGTCGCGATCTAGCGCGCCGGGTTCGACCTGACACTCGAGGCGCACCAACTCGCCCAGCAACAGCGCCTCGGCGAGGTCGGCGCATAGGTTGTTGAGATAGATCGCCATATCGACGGCCCGCGCCCCGTCGCCGGCGTAGAGGTTGCGATGCGCCTGCGAGATGCTGATCACCCGGCTCAGCGCCTCGCGCAGCGCAGCGCGGGCCGGCTCGTCGGAAGCGCGGCGCAGCTGCATCTCGAGCAGCGCGGCGACGGTCTGGAAGTTGTTCTTCATCCGATGCTCGAGCTCGCGCAGCATCAGGTCCCGCTCGGCGATCCGCGCCTGGCTCTCGTCGACCTCGCGGGTCGTGAGATGGCGGAAGACGTGCGTGGCGGCGACCACGAACAGTCCGGCGGCATAGATCCCGGCGAGGTTGGCGGGCTGCGCCTCGCCTTTGAAGACAAGGCCTCGCGGCGTGATGACGTAGTACCAGGCCCAGAGCTCGGCGAGCGTGAGGGTGATCGTCCCGGTCCGCCACCCTCCGACCAGCGTCGCGAACAGGGCGAGGGGGAAGAGCAGCACGAAGGGTCCGACGCCCGGCGCGGTGACGTCGATTGCGATGCGCACGATGGCGCCGGCGGCCAGGCAGATGAGCGCCGTGATCAGCTCGCCGGCCCACAGCGGGAGCACCGGCTGCAACCGCCGCGGCAGGTCAATTCGGTTCAGTCGCTCCAAAGAACTCCTCTCCGGTCCCGCTCGAAACCTATCTCACGTAACAATGTCTGGCGACCGTGGGTGGTCGGGCAAATCGTCTCAACCCAACTTTGGGATGGTCCCCGTTCACCCGGCGTTCAGGATTCGCCGGCTTCGCCTTCCGTTGGGTGACGGTGGCGGGAGGCCGGCCCCGGGCGCTAGCATGCGCGTAAAAAGGCCGCACCGATGAAGATCGATCTCCTGTCGCCCGCCAGCTTCGCCGCGGGCCAGCCGCACGAACAGTTCAGCTGGCTGCGCGAGCACGACCCTGTGCACTGGCACGAGGAGCCTGGCGGCCGCGGCTTCTGGGCCGTCACTCGCTACGAGGACGTCTGGACGGTCGACCGCGACTTCCAGACCTACTCCAGCGAGCCGACGATCATGATCGCCGACCCGCAGGGCGGCAGCGAGAACGGCGGGCTCGGCCCGTACAAGATGATGCTGATGATGGACCCGCCCGAGCACGCGGGCTTCCGCAAGCTGATCCGCGGCGAGTTCACCCTGCCCTCGGCCCGGCTGCGGGCCGAGCGGATCGCCGCGCTCGCGCGGCAGATCGTCGACGCGGTGGCGGACAAGGGCGAGTGCGACTTCGTCTCGGAAGTGGCCGGCGAGATGCCGTCGTACGTGATCGCCGAGCTGATGGGCATGCCGCTCGACGATGGCCGCGAGCTCTACAAGCTCACCGAGGCGATCCACACCGCGCCCGAGGCGCAGGAGCCGGGCGCAGGCCCTGCAGCGGTCGCCAAGATGTTCCAGTACGGCATGGGCCTGATCGCCGAAAAGCGCGCCCGGCCCGGCGACGACCTGGCCTCCAAGCTGCTCGCCTGCGAGGTCGAAGGGCGCAAGCTGGCCGACCCCGAGTTCCTGCTGTTCTTCCTGCTGCTGATCGACGCTGGCGGCGACACCACCCGCAATCTTCTGGCCGGCGGCCTGCTGGCGCTGATGGAGCGACCCGAGCAGCTCGCCTGGCTGAAGCAGGACCTGAACGGGCGGCTCGCCGGCGCGCAGGAGGAACTGCTGCGCTGGACGAGCCCGGTGATCTACATGCGCCGCACCGCCAAGCGCGACGCCGAACTCGCCGGAGCGAAGATCCGCAAGGGCGACAAGGTGGTGATGTACTTCGGCTCGGCCAACCGCGACGCCGCCCGGATGGAGCATCCTGACGAGCTCGACCTCAGCCGGCCGCCAGAGTCGCACCTCGCGTTCGGCGCCGGGCCGCACGTCTGCCTTGGCCAGCACATCGCCCGCATCGAGATCGACGCCATGCTGCGCGAGGTGCTGACACGCATGGATGACTTCGAGCTCGCCGGCGAGGTCGAGTGGCTGCCCTCGAACTTCATCTCCGGCCCGCGGGTGATGCCGCTGAAGTTCCGCGCGGCCTGAGCTTTCAGCCCGGCTGACCCGCCGCGGCGTCGAGCAGCAGGTAGGCGCGGCCGGCGTTGGCGGCGAGCAGCGCGGCGCATCTGTAGCCCTGCTTGTCGTCCTTGACCGCCTGCGCCAGCGCCTCGGAGAACCGGCTGGTCAGGGTGTGGACGCGCGTGCGGAAGCCGAGGTCCGAGAGCAGGCGCCGCGCGATGCGGCGGATCGCGGCCGGCGCGAGCGTGCGCACCACCTCGCGGGCGCCGGCCGCGTCGCCCGTCTGGATCGCCGCGGCGATCTCCTCGATCCGGCCCTTGGGCAGCAGCGCGCCGGGGTCGATCCCCATCGCCTCGATCTCGCCGAAGAGCACGTCGCCCAGGCGCGCCTCGTCGACCGGCGCGCCGGCGTCGCCGGCCGCCTGGCCCGGCGCGTCGAGCGTGGTCAGGAGCTCCTTCCAGGTCCAGCCCGGCTCCTCGGCTGCGGGCGCGGGCTGGCCGCTGGCGGCGTCGAACACCGCCTTGAACTCCTCGTCGGTGGCGGTTGGCGTCAGCTTCAGACGACCCCGCAGCGCCGCCTCGCCGGCGGCCGGCGGCGGTTCGACCGCTGGCGTCGCCCCCGCGGGTTCGGCGTCCGCAGCCTCGGCGCTCTCGGCCTCGCCGGGCGGCGGGCCCGCGGGCTGGCGTGTCGGCAGCGCAGCGATGCGGGTGCGGGCGCGCTCGGCGGGCGAGGGCCGCTGCAGCACCGCCGCGCCCTTCCCGCCCTGCGCGACCACGCCCATCAGCTGGACCGCCTCGCTGAGCATCTCGTAGTTGCGCCTGTCCCGCTCCTGGAACGCCGCGTCGATCGCCTGCGTCTCCTCGGCCGCCTTGCGCGCCGACGCGAGCAGGTCTTCGAGCCCCTGCTCGACGGCCTGCTTGATCTCGCTGGCCTTGGCGCCGGTCTCCTCCGGCAGCTTGGCGGCGCGGGCCGAGACTTCGTCCATCATGGCGTTGAGGCCCGACATCGCCTCGCGGGCCGCGGCGACCTGGGCCTCCAGCCGATCGGCGGCCTCCTTGCCCGCGTCCTCCACCAGCTTGGCGGAGTGCTCGATCAGCCCCCGCGCCTGGTCGAGCCGGGACTCGAACACCTGGTCGGCCTTTTGGCCGGCGGTGAACGCCGCCTCGTTCAGCAGGTCCACGCGCGCCCTGGCGGCCTCGGCGTGAACGTCGGCCGCCTCGCGCGCCTCGACCGCCGCGGCGTTCAGCGCGTCGATGGTGGAGCGCATCGCCGCCTCGAGGTGCTCGCGCTCCCGCGCGCCGGCCTCGGAGAGGGTCTTCAGCGTGCCTTCGGCCGAGTGGGCGAAGGCGTCGCGCTCGCTGCTGGCGGCCTCGGCCAGCTCACGGAACTTGCCGCGCGCCTCGTCGATCAGGTTGCTGAGCGTCGTGGCGCCCGTCGTTGTCGCCTCGTTGAGCTCGGCCACATCCTTGTGCGCGCTGGACAGGAACTCCGAGAGGGCCGCCGTACGGCTCTCAGTGAGGGTCGCGAAGTCCTCCTGCTCGGCCCGAAGCGCGTGAGCCACCGTCACCAGCGCCGCGCGCTGCTGGGTGAGCCCGTCCTCGAGCGCGCGCATCTGGTCGCCGACGCCGACGCTGGCCGTCTCCAGCCGTACGACCTGCCGGCCGAGATCCTCGGACGCGACGCGCGAGGCGTCGACCGCCTCGCCGGCGGCCGCCGCAAGGTCCGCCGCACGGGCGGCCAGCGCGGCCTCGGCCTCGCGCAGCTGCGTCTCGGCCAGGTCGGACGCCTCGGCGACCATGCTCGCCTGGCGGTTGATCGCGTCGTTGACGGCGGCCGAGCGGGCGTCGAGCGTCAGCGCCAGCGTGTTGAGTTCGCCGCGCTCCTTGCTCAGGGTTTCGACGAGCCCGATCGCTGTGCGGGAGGCGTGCGCGGTCGCCTCGGCCAGCTTCTCCGTCTCGACCGCCAGCGCCTGGCGCAAGGCCGTCAGATGGTCTCGCGCCTGATTGGCCACCTCCGTGGCCAGGGCGATCTGTCCCTGCATGGCCTGCACCACCGCCCCGGCCTGGGCGGCGGCGAGCGCGGTCGGGCCGATCAGCTCGTCGGTCAGGCGCTCGGCGCGCCTGGTCTGCGCCGAAAGCGAACGCGCCTGGGCCACGACGTAGGCGCCCGCGAAGATCAGACCGACCGGCGCGAGGATCAGCAGGGCCAGGAAACCGATGTTGAGCGGCGTCAGCGGCATCGCCCCGCCGCGCGCGGCGTAGCCCACGGCGAACGCCCCGACCCCGCCGGCCCAGATCAGGCTCGCGAGCGCTGCGAGCGCCCAGACGCGGCCCTGTGGGACCGGAGCCTCGCCGAGCCGGGTCAGCACCTGATCGGGCGGCAGCGCGGGCGCGAGCGAGACACGCGTCGCCGGCGTGGAGGCGGCGGGGATCGCGAGGTCGACGGCGCCCTTGCCATCGTCCGACTGCGCCGCTTCGGCCGCCGGCGCGGCGGCGCGCGGCGGCGGCGGACCGTCCGGCGTCGACGACGTGAAGCTGAAGGGACTTCGCCTGGGAGGAGCCATCCGTCCGAACCTCGCGACGCCTTGCTTCCAAAGGCCCCGCGGCCGAGTTTTGCGCCATCTTTTCAATAACGCGGAGCGATCGCCGGGCAAAGCCGTTCCCCCGACGGTGCGACGCGAGCGCCCGGCGCAGCCGCCGTCCGCATCTTGCGCAAGGTCCGCCCGTCCCTTAACTCACGCGGCATAGGGCTGGCCGGCCGACCGCGACGTCTCGCGGCGGCGGAGCATCTCAGGCAGGCCGGAAACAAGCTTCCATGTCATCGACCCTCGAGCGCGCCGTTTCGCACCCTGTCGGCGCGGCTGACCTCTCGCCGGTGCGCCTGACGCACCTGCAGCGTCTCGAGGCCGAGAGCATCCACATCCTGCGCGAGGTGGTGGCCGAGTGCGAAAAGCCGGTGATGCTCTACTCGATCGGCAAGGACTCGTCGGTGATGCTGCACCTGGCGGCCAAGGCGTTCTATCCGGCCAAGCCGCCCTTCCCGCTGCTGCACGTCGACACGACCTGGAAGTTCAGGGCGATGTACGAAATGCGGGACCGGATGCCGAAGGAGCTCGGCTTCGAGCTGCTCGTGCACCAGAACCCCGAGGCCAAGGCGCTGGGGATCAACCCGTTCGACCACGGCCCGCTCCACACCGACATGTGGAAGACGCAAGGTCTGAAGCAGGCGCTGGACAAGTACGGCTTCGACGCGGCCTTCGGCGGCGGCCGGCGCGACGAGGAGAAGGTGCGCGCCAAGGAGCGCATCATCTCGCACCGCACCGCCCAGCACGTCTGGGACCCGAAGAACCAGCGGCCCGAGCTTTGGAAGCTCTACAACACCAAGAAGCGCCCCGGCGAGAGCATCCGCGCGTTCCCGATCTCCAACTGGACCGAGCTCGACATCTGGCAATACATCCACCTGGAGAACATCCCGATCGTGCCGCTTTACTTCGCGGCAGAGCGGCCGGTGGTCGAGCGCGACGGCCTCCTCATCATGGTCGACGACGAGCGGATGCGGCTGCTGCCGGGCGAGATTCCGCAGATGCGCAAGATCCGCTTCCGCACTCAGGGCTGCTACCCCCTCACCGGAGCGGTCGAGAGCAACGCCGAGACGTTGCCGCAGATCATCCAGGAGATGCTGCTCGCCACCACCTCGGAGCGCCAGGGCCGCGTGATCGACCGCGACCAGTCGGCCAGCATGGAGAAGAAGAAGCGCGAGGGGTATTTCTGATGGGAGGCGCGAGACTCCATTCCCCTCCTGGGGGAAGCGGGCCGAAGGGCCGAAGGGGGCCTGCGCCCTCGGCCAAACTCGCCCCCGACGTCGCCCTGCGGGCGACGCTTCGCCCAGCGGGGGAAGCAAGATGAGCCACGCCTCCGCGCTCATCGCGACCGACATCGACGCCTATCTGGAATCCCACCAGCACAAGTCGCTGCTGCGGTTCATCACCTGCGGGTCGGTGGACGACGGCAAGTCGACGCTGATCGGGCGGCTGCTCTACGATTCCAAGCTGATCTTCGAGGACCAACTGGCGACGCTCGAGGCCGACTCCAGGAAGGTCGGCACGCAGGGCGGCGAGATCGACTTCGCGCTGCTGGTCGACGGCCTCGCCGCCGAGCGCGAGCAGGGCATCACGATCGACGTCGCCTACCGGTTCTTCTCCACCGACAAGCGCAAGTTCATCGTCGCCGACACGCCCGGCCACGAGCAGTACACGCGCAACATGGTGACCGGCGCCTCCACGGCCGACCTCGCCGTCATCCTGATCGACGCGCGCAAGGGCGTGCTGACCCAGACGCGCCGCCACTCGTTCCTGGTCAGCCTGATCGGCATCCGCCACGTGGTGCTGGCCGTGAACAAGATGGACCTCGTGGGCTACGACCGCGACGTCTTCGACCGCATCGTCGCCGACTATCGCCGGCTCGCCGACGAACTGGGCCTGACCGACGTGCTGGCGATCCCGATCTCGGGCCTCAGGGGCGACAACATCACCTCGCTCAGCGACGCCACGCCCTGGTACGCCGGACCGACGCTGATGCATCACCTCGAGACCGTCGAGATCGACGAGACGCGGCTGCAGGCCGGGCCGCTGCGGATGCCGGTGCAGTGGGTCAACCGGCCCAACCTCGACTTCCGCGGCTTCGCCGGCGAGATCGCCGGCGGAATCGTCCGTCCCGGCGACCGCGTGCGCATTCTGCCGTCCGGCCGAGAGAGTCGCGTCGCGCGGATCGTCACCAAGGACGGCGACCTCGATCTGGCCGTCGCCGGCCAGTCGGTCACGCTGACCCTGGCCGACGAGGTCGACTGCTCGCGCGGCGACCTGATCGCCGCCGCCGATGCGCCGGCCGAGGCCGCCGACCAGTTCGAGACAACGATCGTCTGGATGGCCGAGGAGCCGATGCTGCCGGGTCGGCCGTACTGGCTGAAGATCGGGACCCGCACCGTCTCGGCCACGGTCACCGAGCCGAAGTACAAGATCAACGTCAACACGCTCGAACACCTGGCCGCCAAGCAGCTGGAGCTGAACGAGATCGCCGTCTGCAACATCAGCCTCGACCATCCCGTGGCGTTCGATCCGTATGCGGAGAACCACGACACCGGTGGCTTCATCCTGATCGACCGGATCAGCAACAACACCGTAGGCGCCGGGATGATCCGGTTCGCGCTGCGCCGGGCGCAGAACATCCACTGGCAGGCGCTCGACGTCACCAAGGCGACACGCGCGGCGGCCAAGGGTCAGCGCCCGGCCGTGCTCTGGTTCACAGGCCTCTCGGGCTCGGGCAAGTCGACCATCGCCAACCTGGTCGAGAAGAAGCTGCAGGCGTTGGGCCGCCACACCTACATCCTGGACGGCGACAACGTACGCCACGGCCTCTCCCGCGATCTCGGCTTCACCGACGCCGACCGGGTGGAGAACATCCGTCGCGTCGCCGAAGTGGCGCGGCTGATGGCCGACGCCGGGCTGATCGTGCTGGTCAGCTTCATCTCGCCGTTCCGCGCCGAGCGGAGGCTGGCGCGCGACCTGATGCCGCCGGGTGAGTTCCTGGAAGTGTTCGTCGACACGCCCCTCGCCGTCGCCGAGCAGCGTGACGTTAAGGGGCTCTACAAGAAGGCCCGCGCCGGCGAGCTGAAGAACTTCACCGGCATCGACAGCCCGTACGAGCCGCCTGAGCATCCCGAGATCCGCGTCGACACCACCGCGATGTCCGCCGCCGAAGCGGCCGAACTGATCGTCGAGCAGATGGACAGCCGCGGCGAGGACTATTCGATCTAACCGCCCTCCCCTAGCGGGCCGGGCGCCAGAAGGGAGAGACGGACATGGCCGATGGCAATCAGGGCGTTGGGCTGCAGCTGCGCTCGCTGGTGAAGCCCGAGGGCGAGCTCGAGCTCTCCCTGGCGCAGGTTCCGATCCCGACGCCGGGGCCGGACGAGGTGCTGATCAAGGTCGAGGCGACGCCGATCAACCCCTCCGACCTCGGGCTGCTGCTGGGTCCGGCCGACCTCTCGACGCTGAAGTCGAGCGGCGCGGGCGAAGCCACGGTCGTCACCGCGAAGATCCCGCCGCAGTTCATGCGCGCCGTCGCCGGCCGCGTCGGCGAGGCGATGCCGGTCGGCAACGAGGGCGCGGGCGTGGTGGTCGAGGCCGGATCCTCGCCAGCAGCGCAGGCGCTGGTCGGCAAGCGCGTCGCGGTCATCGGCGGGGCGATGTACGGCCAGTACCGCACTGCCCGGGCGGCGGACGCCTTGGTGCTGCCGGCCGACGCCAGCTCGAAGGACGGCGCCTCGTGCTTCGTCAATCCGCTGACCGCGCTCGGCATGGTGGGCACGATGCGCCTCGAGGGCCACAGCGCCCTTGTTCACACCGCCGCCGCCTCGAACCTCGGCCAGATGCTGGTCAAGATCTGCGCCGCCGACGGCGTGCCGCTGGTCAACATCGTGCGCAAGCCCGAGCAGGCGGCGATCCTGAGAGGTCTCGGCGCCAGGCACGTCGTCGACTCCAGCGCCCCTTCGTTCATGGACGACCTGATCGCCGCCCTGACCGAGACCGGCGCGACGCTGGCGTTCGACGCAATCGGCGGCGGCAGGCTGGCCGGCCAGATCCTGACCGGCATGGAGGTGGCGGCGGTCTCGCGCGGCGGCGGCGCCTACAGCCGCTACGGCTCGACCACGCACAAGCAGGTCTACATCTACGGCGGCCTCGACACCGGCCCGACCGAGCTAAATCGGGCGTTCGGCATGGCCTGGGGCCTCGGCGGCTGGCTGCTGACCTACTTCCTGGCCAAGGTCGGCCAGGCCGAGGCGGCCAAGCTGCGCCAGCGCGTGGCCGACGAGCTGAAGACCACCTTCGCCAGCCACTACACCGCCGAGCTCACCCTCGCCGAGGCGCTGCAGCCCGAGACGATCCGCGCCTACAACAAGAAGACCACCGGCGAAAAATACCTGATCACGCCGAACGCGGGGCGCTAGGCGGCGCTACGCCATCGCAGCTCGGGCTTCGGCGGTCGCGCGACGCGGCCAGAGCTCGAGGGCGGTCAGGGTGGCGAAGGCGAGGACGGCCGCGGCGCCAAGATGCGGGGCTGTGGCGGCGGAGACGGCGAGGAGGGCGAAGAGTCGGATGAGCCATGCGCGGTCGTCCGGCGCTTCGGCATTGAGGCGCACGACGGCGACGGGGGCGAGCACGCAGGCGTCGTAGTGCATCGCGTAGGGCGCGATCATCAGGGCGCCGCAGAGCAGCGCGCCAGCACGCAGCGCGATGTCGACCGGGCGGCGGAATGCGAGCCAGACCAGCGTCAGCGCGGCAAGGCCGGCGAGGACACGGATCGCGAGCGCGAGCGGCTCGGCCAGGCCGAGGTCAGCCGCCAGGCCCGCAGGCGCGATCACGCCGGCGGCCATGTCGGGCACGGCGCGGATCTCGGCCTCGAACGACGGCAGCGCCGTCCACCAGGCGCGCCAGAGACCCGGTCCGAACGCGACGAGGCTTAGGCCGACAACGACGACGCCGGTAAGCGCGGCCGCGACCAGCGCCTCGCCTGCACCAGCGGCGATCAGCGCGACCGGCGCCAGCAGCAGCATCTGCGGCTTCAACGCAGCGGCCAGGCCGAGCGCGGCGCCGGCGAACCGCGGCCGCGCTTTCGCGCCGGCGACGCCGAGGATCGCCAGGCCCCCGACGACGAGACCGGTCTGTCCGACGAGCAGCGCGAGCACGGTGGGCGGCGCGAAGGCCATCATCGCCAGGCTCAGACGGGGGGCGGCGGTCGCGAGGCGCCGGCCGGCGGCGAGGAAAAGCGCCAGCGAGCCGGCGAGCCAGGCGCCCAGCGCCGGCCAGAAGCCAAGCGACCCGAACGGCGCCAGCAACGCGAGGGCGGTCGGCGGATAAGGGAACGGGCGCGGCCAGGCGAGGTTCGGCAGCAGCCAGCCTTGCGCGGCGGTCACCAGCCTCGCGTCGTAGACATGGCCGGGCTCGGTCCACGCCATCCGCGCGGCGGTCCAGATCGGCAGGAAGTCGGCGCCGAGCGGCTGGAACGCGACCAGCTTGCCGGTCTCGATCCCGGCCATGCCGGCGAAGAGCGCCAGGATCAGGAAGTTGATGCGGGTCTTGAGCGCGGGCGCGAGCAAAGGCGGGGGCCGGACGGTTGGGCGATGCGCGATGGTGGCGCGAAATCCCTAGCAAAGGCTTGGCGGCGCGTTTGGCCGCTCGCGCGAAGCCGGCTAGGCATAGGAGGCGGCCCGCCGGGCTCCGCGCTTACGAACCCAAGGATCGCCGGATGAAGGCCGACATCGCCCGCGACGGGACGCGCGACCGGTTCGGTCTGGCGGCGCCGTTCGGCAAGCTGACGGTCAACTGGCTGAAGATCTGCGCTGTGCTGCTGATCGGCGCCGTCTACGCCGCGCGCCCGTCGGACCGCGTGGCCGAGGCGTACTTTTTCTGGCGACACGACCTGCCGGTGCTGATCGCGATGGTCCTGGCGACCGCTGCGCTCGGGTGGCCGGCGGCTCAACGCCTGTTGTCGCGCCGTTGGCCCGCGCTGTCGGCGCGGCTCATCGTCCTGGCGCTCGCGGCCGTCTGCCTTGTCGTCGGCTCGGTCGGCTCGACGCTCGTATTCGACAACTACACGCTCTCGCTCGACGAGTTCATGGCCAACTTCGACGCTCGCATCTTCGCGCGCGGCGACCTGATGGCCCCGATCGCGCCCACCTGGCAGCCGTTCGCGCCGGCGCTGCAGCCGATGTTCGACCTGCCGGTGCCGGAAGGCGACTACTGGGCCTCGGCGTACCTGCCGGTGAACGCCGGCATGCGGGCGCTGGGCCGAATCGGCGGCGTCGAATGGCTGGTGAACCCGCTGCTCTCGGCCTTTTCGATCGTCGCGACCTGGGCGGTGGCGCGCCGGCTCTGGCCAGACCGGCCGGACCGGGCGTTGATCGCCGCGGCGCTGCTCGGGACCTCCGCGCAGCTGATCGTGATGGCGATGACGGCCTACTCGATGCCGGGGCACCTGGCGTTCAACCTCGCCTGGCTCTGGCTCTTCCTGCGCGGCGGGCGGCTGGGTCACGCGGCGGCGATCGTCGTGGGGCTGTTCGCGACCGGCATGCACCAGCTCCTGTTCCACCCGGTGTTCGCCGCGCCGTTTGTGCTGCAGCTCTGGCTCGACCGGCGCTGGACGCTGGCGGCCGTCTACACCCTCGCCTACGCCGTCATCGGGGTCTTCTGGGTGGAGTACTGGCAGATCGAACTGCGGCTGCTGGGCGAGTCACAGGAAGACGCCGGCAGCCTCGGCCACGGCTGGCTGGTGGAGCGGACGCTCGACGTCCTGAACGGCGTACGCATCGACAATATCGGCGCGATGGGCGAGTCGCTGATGCGGTTCGTGACCTGGCAGAACCTGCTCGCCGCGCCGCTGGCCGTGATTGGCGGCGTCGCGGCGTTCCGCGAGAAGGGCCACCTGCGTGCGCTGGCGCTGGGCGTCATCCTGACGCTGATCGCGATGCTGATCCTGATGCCGACGCAGACGCACGGCTGGGGTTACCGCTATGCGCACGGCCTGCTCGCCTCGGCCTGCCTGATCGGGGCCGTCGCCTGGTCGCAGCTCACCGACGGCCTGCCACCCGGCGCCCAGGCTGCGGCGCGGGGCGGGCTCGTGGTCGCTTCACTGGTCTCGCTGCTGGTTCTGGCGCCGATCCGCGCCTGGCAGGCCTGGAGCTACGTGCGGCCCTACGACCTCGCCGACCGCCAGATCCGCACCGCGCCGGCCAAGGTCGTGATCATCGACCACGAGGGCCCGCTCGGTTTCAATCCGGGCACCGTGGTCCGCAACGACCCGTTCCTCGGCCCCGGCCAGCCGAAGGTGATGCAGCTCAGCTACATGAACGAAGCGCTGATGCGACAGGTCTGCGCCATGGGCGCCATCGAGGTGTTCGGCGGCGCCAACGCGGCCGCGGCCGGGATCGACACCGCCGCTTCGAGGCCGGAACCGCAGGTGGTGCGGCTGCGCGTGCTGATGGCGAGACTCAGATGCGGGACGCCGATGCCCCTGCTTCATCCCCGGGCGTGATCGCCTCCCAGCGCATCGTCGTCTCGAGCCGGTTGGGGAAGAGCGCCTGCATCGCACCGGACCTGTAGGGCCCGGACGCCGCGTCCGCGATCTGGTAGCCGCTGGCCTCCGCCAAGGCGCGCCAGTCGCGCTCGCTCAGGTAGCGCGCCTTGATCATGCCGCCGAACGGGATGTTGCCGATCGCGTCGAGCGCGGTCAGCCGGGCATGGTCGATCGCACCGGCGGCGAGGTGGTCCTTGATCACGACGTCGCCCGCCACGCGCCGGCACTCGGTCAGCAGCGGCGCGCGGTCGGCAAGGTCCACGTGGTGGAGCACGTTGTTGAAGAGCACGACGTCGAAGCTCGCGTCGCCAAACGGCAGGCGCCGGCCATCGTAGACCTGGTGGCGGATGGTCAGCGTCGGCAGGTAGCGATCCTGCACGTCGACCGAGACCACCTCGTCGACGTCGAAGAGCTCTGAGACGGCCTCGGCGATCACGCCGGTGCCGCCGCCGACGTCCAGCACGCGCCGGTAGCCCGCCTTCCAGAGCCGTTCTAGCGCGGCCAGCATCACCGCCTGGTAGACCGGTCTGCGGCGAGCGTAGATTGGCAAGTGGCGCGCCAGGATGCGCGCGACGTCGTCGGCGCTGACGGTCATGGCGCCTCGCGCGTCGGCGTTGCGGCGGGCGCGGACGCCGCGGTGGGGGGCGGACGCCGCAGGATCGCCCAGCGGCTGACAGCGAAGTTCCAGACCAGCATGACGACGGTGCCGGCTGGCGCGGCGATAGTCATCGGCAGACGCGCGACGTCGCAGAAGAGGAACATCAGCGCCACCCAGAACGGGTAGTTCAGCAGCATCCCCGCGGCGTATCGGGCGAACGAACCCCAGGCGGCCGTCACCGTGAAGGTGAAGTAGGAGTGCAGCAGGAAGCCGATCACGACGACCGTCGCGTACGACACCGCCGACGAGAGCGCGTAGTGCGCGCCGACCGCAGCCCCGGCGATCATGATCGCGTTGTGGACGCCGGCGCAGACCGCGCCGACGATCAGGTAGCGCAGGCGGTGGTCGCGCAGCATCAACCGGCCCCCGCGCCTAGCCGGCTGACGGTGACGTAGACGCAGGCGTTGTCGGCCGTGACCCAGGCCGGGGTCACGGCGTCCTCGATCCAGGCGCGCAGGTTCATGGCCACGGCGAAGAGATAGCCGAGAAGCGCGCCGATGAGGGGGATCTTCGCCAACGCGAAGCGCCAAGCGGTGAGGCGAAGCACCGTGGTCCAGGCCAGCGGTCCCAGCACCGGCCGGCAATCCTCGACGACGAAGCCCATCGCTTCGATCTCGTGCGTCAGGCCCTGCCGGGTCCAGCGCCGGTGATCTTCCGGATGCGGATGATAGAGCCAGGTCCCATGGGTGGAGAGCACCAGCCGGCCGTCCGGCTTCAGGACCCGACGCACTTCCGCAAAGTAAGGCGCGAGGTCGCGCACGTGCTCGAGCACCTGGAACGAGACCACGAGGTCGGCGCTGGCGTCGTCGACCGCCATGCGGCCCGCGGCGTCGATCGCCACCTCGGGCGCGCCGTCGACGTCGGCGCCCAGGTAGCGGCAGCCGGCGGCCTCGAAGAGGGGCCGGTAGGGCATGCTCCCGCAGCCGTAGTCGATCACGACGCGGCCCGGCGCGCCAAGCCGCGCGGCGACCTGGCTGATCTCGCGGGCCATGCCGCGCATCACCATCCAGTCGGCGTCGACGAGGCGCGGGTTGAGCCGGCGGGCCGGGTCTTCGGTCTCGACGGCCATCGCCCCGCTCACGCGGCCAGCTCCGTCAGAGTCGCGGCGTAGCTGTCGGCGGCGGCGGACCACGAATAGCGCGCCTCCGCGAACGCCGCGCGGCGCGCGGCCTGTTCGGGCGAAGAGTCCGCCAGCGCCGCATCGAGTGCGATCGCGATGCGCTGGGCGGCTGCATCGGGATCGCCCTCCACCTCGACGCCGCGCAGGAGTTCGGCGGCGCAAGGATCGGCGGTCGTGGTCTCGGCGCCGCAGACCACCGCCAGGCCGCAGGCGAGCGCCTCCTGCACCACCAGCGGGAACCCTTCCCCCTGGCTCGGCAGCACCAAGACGTCGCTGGCCTGGTAGAGCGCAGCGAGACTCTCGCCCTCGAGACCTGCGAACACCCGCACGTTCGGAAGGCCCCAGCCGGCCGGGTCGATCATGCCCCAGCCCGCGAACGCGAAGGTCACGTCCGGGCGCGACGCGGCGACCCGGCGCAGAAGCTCGACGCCCTTCTTCTCCACGAACCGGCCGACGAACAACGCGACGCGGTCGTCCGCGCCGATCCCGCGCCTCGTCCGCGCCACCGCGCGCTCAGCCGCCGTCGCCGGTCGGAAGACTCGCGAGTCGACCCCGTTGAAGACCAGCATCGGCGGGCGGCGGAAACGCGTTCTCGCGAAGTAGCCTTGCACGAACTGGCTGATGAACACGACCTGGCTCGCGCCCGCCAGTATCGGCCGCGCGACACAGGCGTTGCCGAGCGTCATCAGCGCCTTCAGCAGCGGGTTCCGGTAGGGCACGAGGCCGATGTGCTGGACGACGACGAGCGGCTTGCCGTGCGCCCGCGCCGCCGCGGCGGCGACGATCGAGGTCATGTAGAGGGAGTCGTGCAGCAGCACCGCGTCGGCTGCAGCCGTCTCACGCCAGATCCGGTCGATCGCGGAGGGGCCCAGCAGCGGCCACGGCACGCCCAGCCGCCGCTCCGCGACGTTCCAGGTCCGCACCGCAACCGTCCGCACCCCGCCCCCGGGCGACGGCGGCGTCGCGTCGCTGGCGAGCCAGGTCACATCGAGACCGCGTGCGGCAAGTTCGGCCGCCAGGCGTCCGGCCACGATCTCGAGCCCGCCCCGGTGGGTGTCGAAGAAGTTGGAGACGGTCAGCAGCTTCAGCGCCGTCGCCCTAGCCGGCCCGCGCATGGCCGTCGTCCGGCGCGGGTGTCGCGGCCACGGCCGTTCCAGCTGCGCCCAGGAACCGCGCCTCGTTGCCGCTGACGATCGAGAGCAGGAAACCGCCGAGGATGTTCTGCGCGCCAAGGGTCGTCATCAGCGTGCCGAGCACGGCCGGCAGCACCAGACGGGCCGGACCGAAACCGCGCGCCCACCACGAGAGCACGATGCCGACGAGCACGGCGAACCCCGCGACGCCGAGCGCAACGCCGGCGACGATCATCGTCTCGAGCGTCACGCTGCGCGAGAGCCTGTTCATCCAGGGCAGCGTCTTGCGGTAACCGCTGCGCACGCCCAGCAGGTAGCTGGCGAAGCTGAACAGGCCGGCGTTGTGACTGACCGCCACCATCGCCGCCGCGAGGACCACCCAGTAGTCGCCGAACATGGTCCGGGCGTAGGGCGCGAACACCGCATACCAGCAGGCGATCCCCAGGATCAGCGAGCCAGCGCCGAACCCGGCGAAAGCCGGCACGGCGAAGAGCCAGAACGGCGAAAGCATGAAGAGGTAGCGCAGATGGCGCCAGCCGTCGCGCCAGGGCCGCAGGTGCGGGGGCCGGTCGCGCAGGTCGGGAGAGAGCGTGGCGGGCGCCTCGGCGATCTTCTCACCCCGCAGCGCCGCCTTGATCACCATCTCGCTGGCGAACTCCATCCCCGCGCCTGTGAGTCCGAGGCGGTCGAAGCAGTCGCGGGTCAGGGCCCGAAGGCCGCAGTGCGCGTCGCTGATGCGCGTGCCGTAGAGGATGTTGAGGATCGCGGTGAGGACCGGATTGCCGATGTAGCGGTTCTTCCACGGCATGGCGCCTGGCCGGATGCCGCCCCTGAAGCGCGACCCCATGCAGAGGTCGGCCCCCGCCCGCAGCGCCTCGACCATCGGCACCGCCTCGCGGAAGTCGTACGAGCCGTCGGCGTCGCCCATGACGAGGAAGCGGCCGCGCGCCGCCTCGAACCCGCCGCGCAGCGCCGCGCCGTAGCCGCGCTCGCTGACCGGCACGACACGCGCGCCGAGCTTCATCGCCAGCGCCTGGCTGCCATCGGTGCTGCCGTTGTCGGCGACGACGATCTCGCCCTTGAGGCCGCCGGCCTCGAGCTCGGCCAGCGCCTCGCGGATCATGCCGATGCAGGGCGTCAGACTCTGCGCCTCGTTGAGGCACGGCATGACGAAGCTGACGTCCGTCACGTCGCCGACAGAGGACGGCCGCGCCGCGCTCCCATCCATCAGTGGGACCTCGAATCGCGGTCTCGCCGGATGGCGGGACCCAGCTTTGTATCAACGCGCATCGGTTTCGTAAGCAACCCTGGCGGCCTCAGCGGGCCGGTTCGTGCTCCGGTCGGGGAGCGAAGAACGGCAGTCTTGGCAGCCGCGTGAACGCCGTCTCCGGCAACAGCGCAACCAGCAGCACGAACGCCGTCACCGCGGCCGCGCCCCATTGCGGGATCGCGGCGCAACAGAGCAGCGCGCCGGCGCCCAGCGCGGCGATCCAGGCGCCCGGCTGTGGCCGGTGGGTCAGGATCAGCGCGGCGGCCGGCGCCAGCAGGGCAGCGTCGTAGTGCATCGCGTAGGGCGAGATGAAGATGCCGCCGCCGAACAGCGCCGCCAGTCGCCGGGCGGGATCCTCGGTGCGTCGGAACACGTGCCAGACGACCGCGATCGCGCCGACCGCGAAGCCCAGGCGCAGCGTATCCTGCGCCCCTGGATCCAGGTGTAGCGACATGCCCATCGCCGTCGGCGTGATCATGCCGCGCTGGAGCGAGGGCGAGCTCATGACGAACTTCTCGAACTTCGGCAGCGCGTGCAGCCACTCGGTCCAGGCCTGCACTCCGAACGCCAGCACCGAGAAGAACACCGCGACGCCGGCCGCGATCGCGGCCGCCGCCATCGCGCGCCATTGCTTCAGAGCGAAGAGCGCCACTGGCAGCAGGATCAGCGCCTGCGGCTTGATCACGCCCGCAATGCCGAACAGCACACCCGCCAGCAACGGCCGGTCCTTCAGGCAAAGCAGCGCCGCGACCCCGAACGCGGCGATCAGGAACGTCACCTGGCCGGTCAGCAGCACCAGCACCGAGGCCGGCGAGAGCACCATGGCGAGCAGCACCAGGAACCTCGGGGACTTCAGCCGGGTCGCGAGCGCGCCCAGCAACGCGATCAGGCCCGCAACCGTCCAGAGCGCGTTGGCGACCGAGAACGGCGCCATGCCGAACGGCGCCAGCACCAGCAGCGCCGGCGGCGGGTAGACAAACGGGCGAAGGCCGTGGAACTGCGCCAGCAGCGGGTGCTGGAACCGGGTCAGGCCCTGGAAGTCGTAGACCCGCTCCGGGTGCGCGAAGACCTCGTGCGCCGCCGCCCACATCGGCAGGAAGTCGATGCCCAGCGGCTGGCGGCTCAGCACCAGGTCGACGCGGTCCCACGCGGCGGCGCCGAGGTAGAGGATCGCGCCCAGCAGGATCAGCGCGCGAGCCCATCCCCACGCCCGCGGCAGCCAGCTCGGCAGCGTATGACCGGCGAATACACGCATTCGTGATCAACGCCTCGCGCGTCGAAGCGGCTCCGTCAAGCCGATTCACGCGACCGCCGCAGCGGCCCGACGTCGCTGCAGGGCCGGCAGGCAGAGCGCGTCGGCAAGGCCGATGGCCGCCATCAGGCTCATTGCGAGGTAGCCTTTCGCGCCCACGAAGCTGTTCCCCTTCTCGTCATCCCGGAGACCCGCGCAGCGGAGTCGTCCGGGACCTGCTTTCCGCCGTAGGGAGATTAGATCCCGGACAGTCGCTTCGCGCCTTCCGGGATCGTGTTCTTCGCGAGGTTCGTGGCCGAGAGAAGCTGACGTCCGGCTACGCGGGAAACCAGCCTACTTGCGCCGCGCGACGTAGAGCGGCGGCCAGTCGTCGGGCATCAGGCCACGGCATTCGGGCATGGTCGTCTCCCGGAGCAGCTGGAACGCCTTGCCGTCCCACACCCAGTCGTCGTCCTGACCGCAGTCGCCGAGCCCGCGCCCCTTCGCGAACTGACTCAGCGTCTGGGTCTTGGGATCGAAGCTCGCGTTCACCAGGACATCGTAGCTCTTCTGGCCCGAGCCGAGTGGCGCGGGCAGGATCAGCCGCTTCAGGTTCCGGCCATGCTCGTCGCCGATGAAGAACACGGCGGTCATGTTGTAGGCCGCCATGTCGCACTCGGGCCCCCAGAGCACGACGCCCGGCGCGAGGCGCGCGACGATGTCGTCGGGCTCGGTCGACGGCTCGAGCGCGCAGTCCTCGATCCCCTTGGTCATGCCCTTCGGCGCACTCTTCGGCACGCCGGCCTGCGCGACCGGCGTCGCGGCGGCGACGACAGGCGCCGGCGCGGGCGGCGGGACGGCGGAGCCCGGCTTCGGCCCGGGCTTGGCGAGCGCCGTAACCGTGCCGATGCGTCCCTGTTGGTCGTCGATCCAGATCATCATGCCGGCGCTGCCGGCCAGCGATATGCCGACGAGGTCCTTGCCGCCGGACGAGAGCTCGATCTCGCCGCCGTTCTTCATCGCTGCGATCAGTCCGGCGGCGGCCGCGCTGGCCAGCGTCGCCCGTGCGCCGGACTCACCGCCCTGGGCCCGCACCGCGCCGAGGCCGGCGACCGGCTTGTTGTCCACGGCGACCTTCCAGGTCTGGTCCGGCTGCTTGTCGGGCGCGTCGAACACGAGCTCGAGCGTCGGGGCCGCGGCGGGGCCGGCGGCGCGGCGCAGGATCACATAGGAGTCGTCGTCACCGCCCTCCGCCGAGAAGCCGAACGCCGCGCAGTCGCCGATGTTGTCGCAGACGCCGGTCCAGTCGCGGATCGTCTTGACGCCCGCCGCCGAAGCCGGTTCGGCGAGCGCCCACGCCGCCAGCATCACAACGATCGCCGCCCCCCGCATCGCGAATCCTACGCCGCCCGCCACTCCGCCGGGATCGGCTGGGCGCGCTGATTGGCGAGGATGCCGGCGCGGCGCGCGCGTTCGGCGTCGCTGATCGTCGCCGGGTCCTCGCGGAACTCGGGACCGAGGGCCATGGCCTTCGCCACCGCCGGCCGCGCCTCCATCATCGCGAGCCACCGCTTCACGTTCGGGAACTCCTCGATGTCGAGGCCGCGCATCTTCCAGCTGACGCTCCACGGATAGCAGATCATGTCGGCGATCGTGTATTCGCCGGCGGCCAGGTAGTCCCTGCCGTGCAGGCCGAGGTTCATAACGCCGTACAGCCGGTGCACCTCGTCATCGAAGCGCTTCAGGGCGTAGTGGAGGTCGCCGTTCTTGGGGTCCTGCGCCGCGCGGTGGAAGTTGCCGTGCTCGCCCATCTTCGGGCCCTGGTTGCCGGTCTGCCAGTAGCACCACTGGGCGACCTCGTACTTCTTGTGCGGCTCCTGCGGCCAGAATTTCCCTGTCTTTTCAGCGATGTACATCATGATCGCGCCAGACTCGAAGATGGATAGCGGCGCGCCGCCGCCCATCGGCTCGTGGTCGATGATCGCCGGCATGCGGTTGTTGGGGGCGATCTTCAGGTAGTCGGACGTGAACTGGTCGCCGCGGCCGATGTTCACCGGGGTTATCTTGTAAGGCAGCCCGCATTCCTCGAGCAGGATGATGACTTTCTTGCCGTTGCCGGTGGGCCAGAAAAAGACCTCGATCATCGAAATGTCTCCGCTTGAAATCCGCCGCACGGGAGCGCCAGCGTCCCCTTCGCGCGGCCGCGAACAATAGGCCGGCGCCTGCGCAGAGCAAGGCTCGCGCTGGGCGAGAAAATCTGGCGGGGAGCGGGATGAACGAAGCGGAACTGACAACCTGCGGCCCGGCGCGGGCGCCGATTCCGCTGAAGGCGCGCGGGAAGCATCTGGTCGTCGACGTTCATTGCCACATGGGTTCGGCCGCGGCCGAGGCGATCGTGCGCGCTGCGCCGAGGCCTGCCGCGCCGCCGGCGCCGGTCAGCGCCCTCACCCGCGAGATCAACCGCCGCCAGATCGAGACGGTCGGCGAGGCGTTGAACGGGGTCGAGGCGCGGCTGGCGGAGATGGACCGGCTCGGGATCGACGTGCAGGTCGTCTCACCCTCGCCGGGCCAGTACTACTACGCCACTGACCCCGACGTGGGCCTGGCCGCCTCGCGGGCGATCAACGACCGGATCGCCGAGGCTGTGGCCAGCCATCCGGATCGCCTGGCCGGCATGGGCGCCGTTCCGCTGCAGGCGCCGGAGCTGGCCGTCGGCGAGCTGCGCCGCTGCGTCTCCGAGCTTGGCCTGCGCGGCGTCGAAATCTGCACCAACGTCAATGGCCGCGACCTGTCGGACCCGACGCTGCGTCCGTTCTTGGCGGCGGCCGAAGAGCTCGGCATGGTGGTCTTCATCCACCCCATGGGCTTCAACCACCCGCGCTTCTCCGAGCACTACTTCAGCAACGTGATCGGCAACCCGCTGGAATCGACGCTGGCGGTCGGCCACCTGATCTTCGGCGGCGTGCTCGACCAGCTGCCCGGACTGAAGGTCTGCGTCGCCCACGGCGGCGGCTACCTGCCCGCCTATTTCGGCCGGATGGACCACGTCCACCGCGCCCGGGCCGACGGCCGCGAGCACATCCATCGCCCGCCCTCGTCGTACCTGCGCCAGATCTGGCTCGACACGCTGGTGTTCGACCGCGCCCAGCGGGACTTCCTGATCGCGACGCACGGCCCCGACCGGCTCTGCCTCGGGTCCGACTGGCCGTTCGACATGGGCGAACCGGATCCCGTCGGCTTCCACGCCGACCTGCCGGACGGGGTGAAGGCCAAGCTGCTGGGGCTGAACGCGGCGGCGCTATTCGGGCTGGAGGTGGCCGCGCCTTAAGCGCTCTGCGTCCTACGAGACGCCCGCTGCGCGGGCTCCTCAGGATGACGAGAATGGGGAGGCCGCACCGGCTTCGTCATGGTGAGGAGAGCGCGCAAGGGCGCGTCTCGAACCACGCACAGTCACAGTCCCCTTGCGGGCCAGGCTCAGCCCCCGCCCAGGGACAGCCGCCTTCCGGCCGCCATTCGGACGTAGAGGTCGAGGATCGCCCCGTTCATCGCCTTGTCGCCGGCGTCCTCGACCGCCTCGTGCAGGCGGATCAGCAGCCGGCGCAGGCGCACGTTGACAGCGTCGAGCGCCGATACCGTCAGGTCGGTGTCCTCCTCGGCCGCTACCGGCCCGAGCTCGAGGTCGAGGTAGAGCGGCGCGCCGCGGCGGAAGGTCGCGCGGATGTCGGCGTTCTCGGCGAACGCGGCGGCGGCGGCGCGGTTGGCCTCCTGGGCGGCGAGGCCGGCCAGCATCGAAATCATGCCGACGCGGCTGGCATAGTAGTCCGGGCCAGCATCGGGCGACGGCGGAACGGCGAGCGCCGCGCCGACGCCCGCCATGACTTCGCGCACGCTCGGCGTCATCCGGCGAGCTCCTTCAGTTTCGCGGCCAGGATCTCGTCCTGCATCCGCGCCGTCACCCAGCCGGAGAAGCCGAGGATCGGCTCTGCGTAGCCGCCGGCGCGGTACTCCTTCGCCGACGAGATCCAGATCGCCTGGCCCTTCACCGAGGCGAACAGCTCCCACCAGGCGAACGCGGCGGGATCGACCTTGAGCCCGCTCGCCCGCTCCCAGATGGCGATCGCCTCGTCTTTCGGGACCATGCCGGCGACGCGCCCCGTCTCGCTGTGCCGCCAGAGCGGATCGAGCGCCCAGCCGAGGTCCTCAAGCGGATCGCCGAGGTGCGCCATCTCCCAGTCGAGCACCGCGATGATCCGGCCCTCGCCGTCGTGCAGGAAGTTGCCTGTCCGGTAGTCGCCGTGGACCACGCTGAGCTTCTGCGCCGGCGGCGGCGGGTTGCGGCGCAGCCAGCGGATCGCGGCGCGCACGATCGGCTGCGGATGCAGCTCGTCCTCGTCGATCACGCCGGCCCAGTAGTCGAGCTCGCGCCGCCAGCAGGCGTCGAGCGCCGGCGCCTCACAGACCTCCGCCAGCGGAAGCGCGGCCACGTCGGCGCCGGCGATGCGGCCCAGCGTTCCGAAGAAGTCCTCGGCGATCTTCGCCGCATGCGGAGCGTAGGGATCGGGCTGGAACGGGCTCGCGGTCATCCCGCCGTCGACGCGCGCCATGATGAAGAACGGGCGGGAGAGCTCGGCCCCTTCCTCCTCCAGGATCAGCGGCTCCGGCGCGGCGACCCCGCGGCCGTGGAACGACTTCAGCGCCATGAACTCGCTGCGCCGGTCGGTCTCGATCAGGCTGCCGGGGGGATCGCGGCGCACGATCAACGGTCGGCGCTCACCTCCCAGAACGGCGTCGAACCGGTACGTCTCGCGGCTGGCCCCGCCGGAGATTCGGGCCAGCCCCTCGATCGCCACCGGCTCGCCCCAGACCCGGGTCAGGTACGCCGCCAGGCCCTGCGCGACGGGACCGGTCATCGCCGCCACCCTGCGTGGTTCGAGACGCGCCTCCGGCGCTCCTCACCATGACGGAATAGGGAGCGATCACCGATCTTCGTCATCCTGAGGCGCCCGCGCAGCTTGCGTCTCGAAGGACGCACAACCCCGCTCAAGGCGCGAAGTCCAGCATCTGCTTGAAGCCGGACGGCGCGTGCGGGCCGATGGCGAGCTGCTCGAGCACGCCGCGGCCGACAGCCTGGCCGGCGCGCCCGCCCTCGTAGGTGACCTTGCTGATCGCCTGGACGTGCAGGTGATGCGGCTGACGCACGTCGACGTCGGCGAGCTTCAGGTCCTCGCGCTCGGACGCGAGCTGGCCCTTGTTGGCGCCGTGGCTCCAGCTCGGGTGCCCGTAGCCCAGCCCGAGCATGAAGAACTCGTACTGCGGCTCGAAAATGATCTGGCGGTCGAGGCCGTCGGCGCTTTTCAGCGTCACCACCGCCTTCTTCGCGTGACGCGTGCCGCTCTTGTACTCGATCGCGATGTTGCAGTTGGGCGTTTCGTCGAACGCTTCCTCGTTGGCGCCGTTGCGCGCCCAGACGGCGCGGCGGTTCCAGGGCGCGCCCGAAGCCTCGTCGTTGGTGTGGAAGAAGAACGAGCCCTGCTCGAAGTTGCAGGGCGACCAGATCCAGAAGAACTGCGGCGCCTGGGGCGGCGCGGCCTCCTGCATGTCGCGCGCGCCGACCGGGCGGATGCCCCAGGAACGATCGCGGGTGCCGAAGAAGCCTGCGACGTCGCGCCGCTTGCCGTCGCGCTCGACCCAGCCGGTCCAGGTCCCGTTCTGCGTCAGCCGCGTGTAGTCCATCATCGTGCGCGGACCGTTGCGGCGGATGAACCGCGGCTCCTCGATCGGGAAGGCGCGGCCGGTGAAAGTGATCTCGGCGGCAAGCCCCTTGTCCGGCGCGTTCACGCTCACCTTCAGGCGCTGCAGCGGCTCGATCACCTCGATCGAGATCGGCCCGACGTTGAGGTCCATCCGCTCCATCCCAAGCCAGCGGCTCGCGTGCAGCGAGGTCTGCACCCCGTCCTCGACGAGGCAGAATGCGGCGTCGGCGATGTTGAGGTGCGGATAGACGCCGAACGCGACGGCGAAGAACAGCTCGCCCTCCATGCCGTAGCCGTTGAAGAAGTAGCGGTCGTAGAAGTTGCGGTCGGTGCCGGCGTAGGCGATCGGCTCGCTGGTCTGGTGGATCGGATAGTCGTCGCCGCGAGTGAGCGTCATGTCGCCAATCCTCCCTCTGACCGCGGCCGGGCCTGGCCGCCGGCTTCTGCTCTGCGGCTCCGGGCCGTAGAGGCTGCTGTTGGGCCCATAACGGAGGGGTAAGTCAATGCGCTGGACGCGCCGACTCTGGATGACGCTAGCCGCGCTGAGCGGCTTCCTGGCGGTGGCGGCCGGTGCGTTCGCCGCGCACGGCCTGAAGGATCCGAAGGCCGCCGAGGTGATGCGCACCGGGGCGACCTACGAGATGTTCCACGCCTTGGCCGCCATCGGTTGCGCCGTGTTCGTCCAGGTGGGCGCGAGACGGGCGCGGTTCGCGCCGGCGTTCTTCCTGTCGGGCAGCGTCCTCTTCTCAGGATCGCTCTACGCGCTGGCGCTCGGTGCGCCACGATCGGTCGGGCTCGTGACGCCGTTCGGCGGTCTCTTGTTCCTCGCCGGCTGGCTGGTGCTGGCCTTGGCCGCGCGGGCCGTCGATCAGGCGGCCGCCTGAGCACGCATCGGCTTGGCGAGCCCGTAAAGCGCCGCTGACGAGGCGACGATCATGAAGAGGATCAGCCCGGCCAGCGGCCGCGGCGTGCCGTCGTGAAGGTAGCCCGCGACCGTCGAGACGATCGCGCCGACCGCGAACGTCGCGCCGCCGACGATCGACGAGATCGATCCGGCGCGCCCCGGGTCGACGTTCATCGCGGCGGCCTGAGTGTTCGGTCCGACGAGGCCGAACGAGCCGAGCGTCACGTAGAGCGGGACGATCACGCCCAGCATGCCGCCGAGCCCGGTGAAGGCGTCGAACACGAGCACCGCGGCGAACAGCACCGAGACGAGCCGCGCGCGCACCAGCACCTCCTCGGGCGTGCGCCAGCGCAGCAGGTGGGCGTTGACCTGGCTCGTGGCGATGAAGCCGGCGGCGTTGGCGCCGAACCACCAGCCGAAGTTCGCCGGCGAGACCCCATAGACCTCGATCAGCAGGTACGACGAGAGCGAGATCCACGAGAAGAAGGCGCCGGAGTTGAACGCCCCGGCCAGCGTGTAGCCGACCACCCGCGGATGGCCGAGCAGATAGCGGAAGGTGGCGACCGGGCTCTCGCCGCGGGCCTGGGCTCGCATGTCGTGGCTGCGGCTCTCGCGGAAGCCGAAGATCGTCGCGATCAGGATCACGAGCGCAACCGCGGCCTGGAACACGAAGATCGCCCGCCAGTCGCCGACGAGCAGCAGATAGCCGCCGAAGATCGGCGCAACGATCGGCGCCAGACCCAACACCAGGATCAGCAGCGAGAGCACCCGCGCGGCCATCTGATGGCCGAACCGGTCGCGCACCGAGGCTCTGGCCACCACCTGGCCCGCGCTGCCGCCCAGCGCCTGCAGGAACCGCGCGAGCACCAGCAGCCAGATGTTGGGGGCGATCGCGCAGAGCACGGCGCCGACCAGGAAGGTCGAGACCCCCGCGATCAGCGGCCCGCGCCGGCCGACCCGGTCCGAAAGCGGCCCGTAGACCAGCTGGCCCAGGCCCAGGCCCGCGAAGAACGCCGCCAGCGTCACGCCGACCTCTCCGGGCGACGCGTGCAGCCCCCTCGAGATCGCCGGCAGGCTCGGCAGATACATGTCGATCGCCAGCGGCCCGAGCGCGGTCAGGCTGCCCAGCAGCAGCACGAGCGGCCAGGGCGCTTTCTCGGCGAGGGGCGTGGCGGAAGCAGACATCGGCGCTGGCCCTGTAGCGGAAAACGCTGCCGCAGAAACCGTCTCCTCCGCGCCGCGGGCGTTGTGCGTCCTTCGAGACGACGCAGCGTCAGGCTTGCCGGGCCGCTGCGCACGGCGCCAAGGTCGCGGCGGCCAGACAGCAGAGGGGACGCGATGTCGGCGCTCGAGACCATGATGCCGCCCGTGCAGTACGCGGATTTCGCGGACATTCGGCTCGCCTACTACGAGACCGGACCGAAGCGCGGCACGCCGGTGGTGTTCTGCCACGGGTTTCCGGAGCTGGCGTTTTCGTGGCGCCACCAGCTGAAGGCCTGCGCGGCGGCGGGACGGCGCGCGATCGCGCCGGACCAGCGCGGCTATGGCCTGACCTCGCGGCCGGACGCGGTCGAGGCCTACGATATCGTCCACCTGACCGACGACCTGACCCGTCTGCTCGACCACCTCCGGATCGAGAAGGCGGTGTTCTGCGGTCACGACTGGGGCGGCATCGTGGTCTGGCAGATGGCGCTGCTGCATCCCGACCGCACGGCGGGCGTCATCGGCGTCAACACGCCGTTCATGCCGCGGGGCCAGGCCGACCCGATCGCGGTGATGCGCGAGCGGATGGGCGAGGAGATGTACATCGTCCACTTCCAGCGGCCGGGCGAGGCGGACACGGCCCTGGCGAAAGATGTCGGTCGGACGATGGACTTCTTCCTGCGCCGCCCGCCGGCCGGGATGGCCGAAGCCGGCGGCGCCGGCGCCGGCTTCGCGACCGAACGCAAGCCCGGCGATCCGTCGATCTTCCCGCTGGTGAAGGTGCTCGAAGCCTGGGACCCGGCGTTCGACCCGCGCGAGCGGTTCCTGACCGACGACGAACGAGCCGCGTTCGTTGAGACGTTCCAGCGCACCGGCTTCACCGGCGGGATCAACTGGTACCGCAACTTCACCCGCAACTGGCGGCTCGGCGAGGGTGTGGAGCAGAAGGTGAAGGTTCCCGCGCTGATGGTGATGGCCGAGCTCGACGCAGTGCTGCCGCCGTCGGCCGCCGACGGCATGGGGGCTTTTGTGCCCGACCTCGAGAAGGCGCTGATCAAGGGCTCCGGCCACTGGACGCAGCAGGAAAAGCCGGAAGAGACCAGCCGCATCATCCTCGACTGGCTTGCCAAGCGTTTTCCGGTCTAGAAGCTTTCTTCTATGGAACGCAGCACGCCCGCGCCTGCCGCGATGTCCGCCGCCGGGCGGCGCGGGCTCTATCCGGAGGTCGAGCCCTTCTCGGCCGGCTGGCTGCCGACCGGCGGTTTGCACGAGATCTACTACGAGGAATGCGGCGATCCGCGCGGCAAGCCGTGCGTCGTGCTCCACGGCGGACCTGGCGGGGCGATCAACACCACGATGCGGCGTTTCTTCGACCCCAGCCGCTGGCGCGCGGTGCTGTTCGACCAGCGCGGCTGCGGCAAGAGCCGGCCGAACGCCTCGTTGCAGGACAACACCACCTGGACGCTGGTCGAGGACATCGAGCGGCTGCGCCGGCGACTCGGCGTGCAGAAGTGGACCGTGTTCGGCGGCTCCTGGGGCTCCACGCTGGCGCTGGCCTACGCGATCACGCACCCGGAGCGGGTCGAGAACCTGATCCTCCGCGGCGTCTTCCTGCTGACCGAGCGCGAGCTGAGCTGGTTTTACCAGGACGGCGCTTCGATGCTGTTCCCGGACGCCTGGGAGCGGTTCTGCGCGCCGATCCCGGCGGGCGAGCGCGTCGACATGATCGGCGCCTACCACAAGCGCCTGACCCATGCCGACCGCCGCGTGCAGGCCGAGGCCGCCGCCGCCTGGAGCCAGTGGGAGGGCGACACGATCTCACTGCGCGGGCCCGAGGCCAGGCCGGCGAAGTTCAACGAGGTCGACTTCGCGATCGCGTTCGCTCGGATCGAGTGCCACTTCTTCGCCAACCGCGGCTTCTTCGGCGAGGACGGCTGGATCCTGAAGAACATCGGCGCGATCGCGAAGATCCCGGGCTGGATCGTGCAGGGCCGGTTCGACGTGGTGACGCCGCTGGAGAGCGCCTGGGCGCTGAAGAAGGCCTGGCCGGGCGCGCGGTTCGACATCATCTGGGACGCGGGCCACGCCTCCACCGAGCCCGGCATCATCGACGCCCTGGTCCGCGCCACCGACCAGGCGCTGGGCTGATCGGGGCCGGCCGGGTTCCGTACTCAATCAGGGAGGGAGATCCCGGCTAGACGTGATAGGGTGCGAGCGGGCGTCGCGACGCAAGGATGGCGTCGATGCAGCGATTTGTGCTTGAGCAGAACATCAAGCGCTTCCACGCGCTCATGACTGAGGAGCGAGACTCTCGCTCCTTGGCGACGCTGCGCAACCTGCTGTCAGAGTCTGAACGGAACCTGGCGCTCATGGACGCAACCGGCCTGGGCCTGCTCCCAGAGGTCGCCGTGCGTGGTCCAGAGGACCCTTTTGCTCAGCGCGACCGAGAGTTTGCTCGCCTCTTCGAGGCGGCCGAGGAGAACTATCTGCTGCTCGATCCCAGGCCGGGTCTCCATATCGTGGACCTCAACGAGGCGTATGCCGCCGCGACCCTGACGAGCCGAACCGGCATTCCCGGCGAGCGCATGTTCGACGTCTTCCCGGACAATCCAGGCGAGGCTCTCGCAGACGGGGTAAGCAACCTCTTCCGCTCACTGAGACTGGTGGCGCAAACCCGCAAGCCGCACAGTATGGCGATCCAGCGGTACGACATCCGCGATCAGGCTGGAAACTGGATCGTGCGATACTGGCGGCCGGTGAATCTGCCGATCTTCTCCGATGCCGGCGACCTTGTGCGTCTGCTTCACCAAGTAGAGGACGTGACGGCCGAGGTTTTGGGCGGCAGCTTGTTAGGGCAATTGAATGCCCGCTAGCGGGCTAGCGATCGCCCGCTTCGGGTCGCGAACTGCCCGTAGCGTCATGCCCAAGAGCGGACTTCACACCCGTTGACGATGAGCGGACCTTCCGCAGATCGGAACCGAGGGGAGAGCTGCCCGTTCAAGGGCCTGCGAAAGGCGACCTTGGCTTCACTGGAGCGAAGCGCATCGTTTAATCTTCCGCCTCCCAGATTAGAAGCCGGTCGCTCAGAGTCCTATACGTTGCTTCGACACTGCCAAAGAGTGGATTTGATCTCTGGGTCGACTCGCCTTCAATCACCGACCAGTCCTGCGGCGTAAGTAACGCCGCGGCCAGCGGCAGAAACTGCTCTTCTTCGCCCCGCAAGTGACGCCGCTTCTCAAGAATGAAACCCTGCGCCGAGGCGACGACGACGTCTCGTGCAACGTCGTTGCCAGTCATAAGTAGCCCCACTGTTTCTTGAAAACGGTGCGCAAGTTCATGCAGCTTCCGGTGCTCGTCGAACAAGTCGCCCACTCCGGCCGCTTCAACCGGGTGCAGATCGCGCAGCCGCGCCAGGATGGCGTCCTCTTTCGGGTGATGGCAGCGGTCGGGAAAGTCGAGGAGATAGTCCGCCGCGCCGACGAGGACATCGTAGTCAGGCTCGCCCTCGATCGAAAACACGGCAATCTGGTGTTCGACCGCTCTCAGCAAGCGCACGATGGTGCGGTGTTCTTCGAGCAGTACTTCGACGACAGGCGAAGCCACGGCCACGGTGAGCTCCTTCGTCTAGCGGTGTCGCCGCGCGGCTGAGACAGTACGCGGACAGACTCGCCGCGCATCCTAGGGGGTTCTACGTAGGCGATGTTGGGCGCAGCCGGCGGTAAGTGAGCGACGGGAATGGGCCAATCGCGGCTCCCTCGGTCATGATGTCTGAGGTGGCGGAAGTGTGGTCCTGGCCATTTCTTCGGGTCGAAGCCTGCCAGCTTGGCCTCTTCAGGCCAGCAATTGATTCAATCGTTCACGCCTCGCCGCGTCCAGTTCGTTCGCGAGCCGACCCTTGAAGCGAACAAGTTTTGCCGTGCTCCCCTGTAGAAGCGGATCGCTCAGGACGAAGGGCGCGTAAGCTTGGTCATGTAGACGACGGCGGGGACAAGAAGCATGATCAGGGACAGCATTGGGTGGACGAACGCAACTGGGATAGCAGACGCGTGGGTGACTTGGGCCCCAGCGTGGATCAAGGACACTCGGCTGCGAAACACCGCAGGCATTTCTGCCGCTCTGTATTGAGCCCGGACTGACACCGCCAAGGCTGCAAAGGCCAGGCCGGCGGCCGTCAGGGCCGCCGCATACATCGCGGTCGTAAACGCAACCAGTTGGTTCTCCCCCACAGAGGCGGTGAAGAACGGGATCAGCGAAAGAAAGAACAGTAGCGCCATGTTGGACCACAACACGCGATCGTCCACTCGCCTCAGGTAGCTGAACAGATAGCGGTGGTTCACCCAAAAGGTCGCGAGCGTCGTGAAGGACACGACGTAGATCGCTGCATGGGGCCAAAGCGCGAGGTACCCCGCAAGAGTGGGGTCGTGCGGCGGTCGAAGCTCAAGCACCATTATGGTGAGGACGACCGCGAATACGCCGTCGGAGACCGCTTCCAGTCGCGCTGGGCTCAGTTCGTGCTCAGCCATTGAGGTCTCCTCGCCAGTCCTTCCCTTCGGCAAGGGTGTGCGCCACCCGCGACCCCGCTGCTGAGCTAGCGATGCTGGCCGAGCGGCCTGGCTTCGGCAACCTCCGCCTAGGGTCGAACCCTGTCATCACCTTCATGTCCGAAGACGGACCGTGCCGCTGCCGATCTGCGAGTCCGCGACCTAGCCGCGCTCCAGGCAGAGCAGTGCTTGCGCCGCGGCGGCCGGCGGTCTCCACTGGCCGCGGTCGGGGGAAGCAAGCGATGGCCGCCAGCGCCGAAGCCGCGTTCGAGGCTCCGTACTCCGGCGGCGCGCCGGCGCGGCACGTGGCGGCGGTCACCATCGGCAACGCGCTCGATTTCTACGATTTCCTGACCTACGCGTTCTTCGCGCCGCAGATCGGACGCACGTTCTTCCCGGCGGCGACACCGTCGGCGAGTCTGCTGGCGGCGCTCGCGACCTTCGGGGCCGGTTTCATGATGCGGCCGGTCGGCGCATGGCTGATCGGCGGCATCGGCGATCGCGTCGGCCGCAAGCCCGCGATGCTGCTGACGTTCGCGCTGATGGGCGCGGCGATGGCCGGGCTCGCGCTGACGCCTTCCTACGCCTCGATCGGGCTCGCCGCGCCGCTCCTGGCGATCGCCTTCCGGCTCCTGCAGGGCTTCGCGCTCGGCGGCGAAGTCGGGCCCAACACCGCCTTCCTGGTGGAGGCTGCGCCACTCCATCGGCGGGGCCTCTACGTCGCCTTCCAGTATCTGAGCCAGGACCTGTCGGTGCTGGCCACCGGCGTCGTCGGGTTCGCGCTCGCCAGCCTGATGAACGACGCGGCGCTCGACGCCTGGGGCTGGCGGATCGCCTTCGGGCTCGGCGTCGCGATCGTGCCGTTCGGCCTCGCCATGCGCCGCCAACTCGGCGAGACGCTCGACGCGCCGGAACCGACGCCGATCGCGCCGCCACGCCCGCCCCCGTCGCGCCGGACGCTCGCGATCCTGGGCCTGACGATGCTCGCGAGCGGCACCGTCGTCAGCTACGTCTCGAGCTACATCGCCACCTACACGACCCAGACCCTGCGCATGTCGACGCAGATGGGTTTCGTCGCGACGATGGCGACGGGGCTCGTCGGCGTGGCGCTCGACCCGGTCGGCGGGTGGCTCGCCGACCGCTTCGGCCGCAAGCCGGTGATGGTGGCGCCGTGGGTGGTGTTGCTGCTCATCGGCGGCCCGGCGTTCTGGTGGGCGTCGCAAGCGAAGGACGCAGTATCGCTGATCGCGCTCGCCGTGGCGCTGACAGTGCCGGCCAGCTTCTCGAGCACGTCGACGCTGGTCGCGATCACCGAGGCCCTGCCGCGCCAGGTGCGCAGCGCCTCGCTGGGCCTGATCTACGCCTTCGCGATCTCGGTGTTCGGCGGCTCGACCCAGTTCGTCGTGGCCTGGCTCACCGGGCTGCTGCACAGCGACCTCGCGCCGGCCTGGTACATGACCTTCTGGGTCGCGGTCGGCTGCCTCGCCAAGCTGATGATGCCGGAGACGTCGCCGGTGAAGGCGGCCCCATCGTGATCGACGAGATGCAACGCATCCCAGCCTCATCCATTCCGCTTCGGACACGATAGGCGCGGTTTCGGTCCAGAGCGCCGGGATCTGCGCCAGAGCCCGGAGTCGACCGATGTCCCGCATCCGCATTGCTTTCGCCCGCCACTCCACCCTCGCCACAGCTGCGGCGATCGGGCTCGCGCTGGCGGGCTGCAAGCAGAACCAGACGACGGCGGCCGCAAATGCGCCCGCGCCGCTCGCGGCGCTCCCGCTGGCGATGGACGCAACGCCGACGCCCGGCGTCCCCGCCCCTGCCGCGACGTCGCTGCCGCCGGCGGCGCCCGTGAGCTATGCGCGCCTCGCCGACCCTTCGGCCGCGTACGCGTTCGCCGACCGCGCCGACGCCATGAACGCCGGATTAGGCGATGCGCCGCCGGACTACACGTTCGACTACGCCGGCGGCGAGCGGCCCTGGGTCTGGCGCGCGGACGATAGGGCCACGCGAATCGCTGAGCCGCTGCCGGGCGGCGGCGACCGCTACTACTATTTCGAGCCTGGCGCCGACGCGCCTTACCTCGTCCGCGACGACGGCTATGCCTACGCCTACGACAACGGGGTGCTCGTGGCGGTCTACGGCGGCGGCGGGCGTCTGCTGCCGAGCGACGAGGCCGCGCGGCGGACCGACGTCGCCGGCCGGATGCTCGCCCGCGCTCGCGATCTGCTGGCCGCCTCCGAGCACGGAAAGCGGATCGCGGTCGAGCGGGCCAACTGGGCCGCGCGCCGCAGCCGCATCGAGGCGGAGCGCGCGCAATGGGCGGCAGAGGCGACCCAGGACGCTGCCTGGCGCGACTACCACGACCAGCATGCCGACGCGGAGCGCAACTACTGGGCCGGGGAACGCTTCCGGCGCGAGGCCGAGGCCGCGCGCTTCGCCCAGACGATAGGGGCTTCCGGACTCGCCGGGCGCGACTGGCAGGCTGCGGCCGGGGCGCGGACGATCGCGAACGCGGGCCGGCCGCAAGGGCTGGCTGGCGTCCTCGGTCGACCGCCCGGTCCGCCGCCGCTCAGCGCCGGGCCTCAGGCGGACCGCGCCTACCTTCAGAACCAGCAGGCCCAGGTGGCCGAACAGCAGCGCGACGCGGCGGCGAACGCCACGCGGCAGGCGCAGCAACAGGCCGAGGCGGCGCGGCAGGCGCAGCTGCAGGCCGAGGCTGCGGCCAACCACCAGGCTCAGCTCGTCGCCCAGCAACAGTCCGCGCAGCGGCGTCAGCTCATGCGGCAGCGCCAGCCAGAGCCGGCGCAGGCCGCCGCCGCGCGGGTCGCCGAGACCGCCGCCGCGCACCACGCGGAGTTGGAGGCTCAGGCTCACCAGACGCAAGCGCAGGCCGCGGCCGCCCACGCCCAGGAGGCCAGCGCCCTGGCGCAGCATGACGCGCAGCAGGCCGCCCTGCGACAGGTCCAGCAGCAGCAGGCGACGGCGCACGCCGCTCAGCAGCAGGCGGAAGCCGCCGCCAAGCTCGCCGCTCAGCACAAGGCGCAGGCCGAGGCGGACGCCCACAAGGCGCACAGCGGACGCGAAGCGCCCCAGGGCCAGCAATAGAGAGGGCGGTATCTCTCAAGGACGACAAGGGTCTAGGCCGTGGCGGGCGCAGCCTCGGCCAGGCGCTTGAGGTCGGCCAGGCCCTTCTCGAACTCCTTGCCGAGGAACTGGTCGGCGTTGACGAACACGCCCATCAGCTTCGAGATCAGGGTCTTGCGGCCATGCATCGCCCAGGTCACGCGGGTCCCCTCGCCTTCCGGTTCCAACAGGAAGTCGGCCGTGTTGGACGCCCGGAATGGCTTCAGGAACTCGAGCTTGATGCGAATCCCGTCGACGCGGACCTCGCTGATCTCCATCCGGCCCGCGCCCGCCTTCCGGCCGGAGTACTCGTAGACGGCGCCGACGCCCTTGGACGCGCCGGAGTAGGCTCGCTCGGCGGCCGGATCCATCTTGTCGAACGGCGACCAGGCCACCCAGCGGCGGAAGTCCTCGATCAGCGTCGCGATCTCGGCGGGCGTGGCGTCGATAAGGGCGGACCGCTCGACGCAGAAGGTCTCTTGGGACATCGGGGCTCTCCTTTCTCGTCCTTGTCCCGAGGACGGACGAGCGAGCGACATTCCGACAGCTGGCGCTTAGAGCACCGAGCCCTTGCCGCTGGAGATCTCGGCGTAGCGCTGCACGCGCACGGCCATGATGAGGGCGAAGCCCAGCATCATGCTCATCATCACCGTGCCGCCCCACGAGAGCAGCGGCATCGGCACGCCGACGACAGGAGCGAGGCCCATCACCATCGCGCCGTTCATGAGCACGCAGAAGGTCAGCGTCGCGGTCACGCCCGCCGCGCCGAGCCGGCCGAAATGACTGTGCGCCACCGAGGCGATCCGCAACGACATGAAGATCACCGCCGCGTAGAGCGCCAGGATCGCGATGCAGCCGACGAAGCCGAACTCCTCGGCGAGCGAGGCGAACATGAAGTCGGTCTGCTTTTCCGGCAGGAAGTTGAGCTGGCTCTGAGTGCCGAGCCCGAAGCCCTTGCCCAGCAGCCCGCCGGATCCGAGCGCGATCTTCGACTGGACGATGTGGTAGCCCGCGCCCGACTTCTCGGCCTCCGGGTTCATGAAGCTGACGAGGCGCGTGTACTGGTAAGGCTTCAGCACCAGGTGCAGGAACGGCACGACCGCACCCGCCAGCACGGCGCCGAGGCCGACGATCCGCAGGTCGAGCCCGGCGAGAATCATGATCGCCACGCCCGTCGCGCAGATCAGCAGCGCGGTGCCGAGGTCCGGCTCCTTCATGACGAGCGCGGCCGGCGCGGCGATAAGCATGGCCGGGATCAGGAGCCAGAACGACAGCTTGGCGCTCTTGGCCGAGATGCCGTGGTAGAACCGGGCGAGCGCCAGCACGAGGGCGATCTTCATCAGCTCCGACGGCTGGAAGTCGTGGATCGGCCCGATCGAAAGCCACCGCTTGGCGCCGAGAGTCTCGTGGCCGTGCGCTGCGACCAGCACCAGCAGGCCGAGGCTGACGGCGTAGAGCGGATAGGCGATCAGGAACCACACCTGCAGGTCCACCATCGCCAGTGCGATCATGACGAGGAACCAGAAACCGTAGCGGATCAGGTGCTCGGCCGCCCAAGGGCTCCATTTCCCGCCGGCGACGGAGTAGAGCATCGCGCCGCCCGCGGCGGCGATGACGGTGATCGCGACGCAGAAGGTCCAGTCGATCTCGCCGAGGCGGACGATCAGCCGCTGCTTCTCGCCCGGACGAGTCAGTGCGCCGGCGGTCACGTCGCCGCTCCGGCGCTGTTGGTCACGGCGTCGCCTGGCGAGCCCATCCCGCCCAGGCTCGGCGCCGGCGCGGCCGGCGCAGGCGTCGGCGTCGGCTGTTCGATGCGCGCGCGGACCTCCGGGTCCTTCAGCAGTGCGACGCGCATGATCTCGCGCGCCTTCGGGGCCGAGGCGCTGGCGCCGAAGCCGCCGTGTTCCGTCAGTACGCTCATCGCGTAGCGCGGATCGTCGGCTGGGGCGAAGGCGATGAACCAGGCGTGGTCGCGCTGGTCCCAGGCGCCCTGCGCGCCGTGCGCGCCGCGGCCGCCGCTGTAGCCGTGCGCCTGCGCCGTGCCGGTCTTGCCCGCCATCTTGATTGGACCCAGGCCGAGGTCGGCCGCCGGGCCGGCGGCGGTGCCGCTCGTCACCACTGCGACCATCGCGTCGTGCAGGAACTGCATGTGCGTCGGATCGGCGCCGAGGGCCGGCGCAGCCGCGCCGGACGGCTGCTCGACGCCGCCGATCGAGCGCACCAGCCGCGGCTGCAGCGCCCTCTGGCCGTTGGCGATCCGCGAGCACATCACGCAGAGCTGCAGCGGGTTGACGTTCACGTACCCCTGCCCGATCCCCATGCTGGGCGTCTCGCCGGGGTGCCAGACCGGGTCCTTCGGGAATGCCCTCGCCTTGTACGCGGTGTCGGGGATGAGGCCCGGCCGCTGCTCGTTCCTGGCGAAGCCGATGTCGTAGTACTGGCCCAGACCGAACCTGCGGGCGGTCGCGGCGATCGGGTCAGGCCCGCCGATCTTCAGCGCCAGCTGATAGAAGTAGATGTCGCACGACTTGGCGATGCCCATCTTCATGTCGAGCGTGCCGTGCGCGCTGTCGCAGTGCCAGACGCGCCCGCCCCAGGCCCAGGACCCGCCGCAGGTGAATTGCTGGCTGGTCGGGATGCCTTGCTGGAGCGCGGTCAGCGCCACCATGGTCTTGAAGGTCGAGCCGGGCGGATAGTTCGCGAGCAGCGCCTTGTTGATCAAGGGCTTGCGCTCGTAGGTGTTGAGCGAGTCGAACTCCGGCCGGGTCATGCCCTTGACGAAGCGGTTGGCGTCGAAACTCGGCGACGAGAACATGCACAGGACGTCGCCGGTGCGGCAGTCCATCATCACCGCCGCGCCGCTGTCGGCGCCGAAGACCTCGAGCGCGCGGTTCTGGACGTCGGCGTCGAGGGTGAGCTGCAGCGCCGAGCCGGCAGTCGCCGGAATATCGCCGCCCGGATCTTCGCGCACGACGCGGCCCTTGACGTCGACCTCGACCTTCTTCGCCCCCGGGCGCCCACGCATAGGCAGGTCGTAGGTGCGCTCCAGCCCGGTCTTGCCGATCCGCATGCCCGGATTGAGAAGGATCGGGTCAGCGTTAGGACCGTCCTTGGTGACGTCGGTGCGCGCGACCTTGCCGACGTAGCCGATCACGTGGGCGAACGCGCCGGAGAAGGGATAGACGCGAATGTCGCCCTGGTCGGCGGTGACGCCGACGAGCTCCGGAGCGCGGACGTTGATGCGCGAGAACTCCTCCCAGGTCAGGTCCTCCATCACCGTCACCGGCGCGCGGCGCGGCGCGTCGATGAGGTCCTGGATGAGGCGCTCGCGGTGGGCGTCGTCGAGCGGCACCAGCTTCTGCAGCTTGGCCAGCAGGCCCTGGACGTCGGTGTTCTCGTCGCGGCTGACGTAGAGCCGGAAGTCGGGCCGGTTGGTCGCCAGCACGATCCCGTTGCGGTCGAGGATCAGGCCGCGCGGCGGCGGCTGCAGGCGCGACTGGAACTCGTTGTTGAGCGAGAGGGTCTTGTACTTGTCGGATTCGACCAGCTGGAGGTAGGCGAGACGGCCGCCGAGCGCCACGAGGCCGACGCCGGCCACGCCCCCCATCAGGAACGCGCGGCGGTGGAAGACGCCCTGCCGCTCGTTGACCTCGTTGAAGTAGATCTTGGGATTGCTCATCGGAAGCGAACGTCGGCGTCCTCGTACCGCCGGATGAGTTGGTAAGCGAAGGGGAAGACCGCCAGGGTCGCGCCGTACTGAATCGCCGCGGCGACGAGGCTGGGCGCGGCGCCCTCCTCCATCGACATCAGGCTGTAGCCGACAGCGAACGCGAACGCGCAGGCCGCGCCGTAGGACGCCCACATCACGATGAAGTCCTGGCTGAGGATCAGCCGCCGCACGGCCAGCACCGCGGCGTAGGTGGCGAGCAGGCAGAGCGGCCAGAGCCCCTGCGGCCCGCCCCAGAATACGTCGAGGAAGAGGCCCATCACGAGGATCGCGAACGGCGGCAGCACCGAGGGCCGGATCAGCGCCCAGGCGAACGCCGGCGCGAGGGGAAACACCGGCTGCGGCAGCTGCAGGCCGAAAATCCTGAGCGGAACGTCGAAGAGCACGGTCGCGATCGCGCAGGCGAACATCGGCCCGCCCAGCCAGCCGACCGGATTGAGCCCCTTGGAGGCGCCGAAGCCGGTTCCGGCCCCGGTCATGGCGCCGCCGCCGACGCGGGATGCGCCGGCTTGCGCGCCGCGGGCTTGGCGGGCGCAGCCGCCGGCGACTTCTGGGCTGTCGGCTTGGCGGCGCCCTTGGCGACGTTTGCGGCTGCGGGCTTAGCGCCCGGCTTCGCGGCGGTCGGGATCGGCGCGATGATCGACTGCTGCGGCTCCTCGGTCATCGCCGTGGGCAGCTCCTTCGGCGTCAGCGCGCGCTCGTCGGCGAGCTGGGCGAAATCCGTGAAGAGCAGGATCTGAACGTAGTCGATCGGCGCGGCGTCGCTATCGAGCGCGACGTGCCAGTCGCCGTCGAGGCCCTTGACCACTGTGCCAACCGGCAGACCGCGTGGAAAGACGCCGCCATCGCCAGACGTCAGGACCCGGTCGCCTTCCTTCAACGCCAGCGAGGAGCGGACGTAGTCGAGCTTGGGCGAGCCGCCGCCGTCGCCGGAGAGGATCGCCCGGCCGTTGGTGCGAACCAGCAACACGGGCGTGCGGCTCTCGGCGTCGGTCAGCAGCAGCACCCGGCTGACGTGGTCGGAGACGCCGACGATCCGGCCGACCAGACCGTGCTCGGAAATCACCGGGTTGCCCTCGGTGACGCCCTTGTCGCGGCCGGCGTCGGCCAGCCGCGTGTTGGCGAAGGGGCCATGGGAATCGGCGATGGTCTCGGCGGCGATGTGCGGCAACGGCGGGTCGGTGCGGATGCCGAGCACGGCGCGCAGCCGGGCGTTCTCGACCTGCAAGGTTTCGACCTGGTCGCGAGCCTGCCGGGCCTGCGCCAGCTCGGTCTTGAGCTGGCGATTCTCGGAAATGGCGAAGAAATAGCCCCGCACGTAGTCGATCGCGTCGCCCGTCCAACGCACAGGCGCCGAGATCGCCCCGCCGACCGGCGCGGCCACCACGTCGACGGCCTTGCGCGCCGCGTCGTAGGCGCCCGCCTTCATCGGATCGCGCTGATGGCTGAACAGCAAAGCTGCGGCGATGATCGCGGCGATGACCAGCGCCGCCGCGGCCGACCACGTCAGCGGAACCCTGATATCGCCTAACGGACCATCCCTAAGGGACAATCACTCGCCTCCCGGAGCCCCCGCCCCGCACGACCGGCCCCCCCGCCGCGGCCGACCAGGCTAACGAATCAACATCTTAGTCTAGGCGAACGTCGATTCCAGCACGCCCTTGGTCCATTTCGGGTGTTCCAGCACTTTGCCGCACCCGAGCGCGACGCAGGACAGGGGATCGTCAGCCACCGTCACCGGCAAGCCGGTGTGGTCGCGGATCTCGAGATCGAGCCCACGCAGCAGCGCGCCGCCGCCGGTGAGCATGATGCCCTTGTCGGCGATGTCGGCGGCGAGCTCCGGCGGCGTCGCCTCCAACGCCACCTTCACCGCCTCGACGATCTGGGCGACCGGCTCGGAGACGGCGTCGGCGGCCTGCTTCTCGGAGATGCGCACCTCGCGCGGCACGCCCTGCATCAGGTCGCGGCCCTTCACGTCGATGGCGAGGCCGTGGCCGTCCTCAGGCGTGCGCGCCGTGCCGATCTCCTTCTTGATCCGCTCGGCCGTGGTCTCGCCGATCAGCAGGTTATGGTGCCGGCGCATGTAGCTGATGATCGCCTCGTCCATGCGGTCGCCGCCGACGCGCTCGGAGCGGGTGTAGACGATGCCCGACAGCGAAAGCACGGCGACCTCGGTGGTGCCGCCGCCGATGTCGACCACCATCGAGCCGGTCGGCTCGTGAATCGGCAGCCCGGCGCCGATCGCGGCGGCCATCGGCTCGTCGATCAGCCCGACACGGCGGGCGCCGGCGTTGAGGCAGCTGTCGTTGATCGCGCGTCGCTCGACCGCCGTCGCGCCCGACGGCACGCAGACGATCACCTTCGGGTTCGTGAAGCCGCGCCGGTTGTGCACCTTGCGGATGAAGTGCTTGATCATCTCCTCGGCGACTTCGAAGTCGGCGATGACGCCGTCGCGCATCGGGCGGATCGCCTCCATGTGGCCGGGCGTGCGGCCCAGCATCATCTTGGCTTCGATGCCGACGGCGTGGACCTGCTTGCGGCCGCCGACGTTGCGCAGCGCCACGACCGAGGGCTCGTTCAGCACGATGCCGCGGCCCTTCATGTAGATCAGGGTGTTGGCGGTGCCGAGATCGATGGCGATGTCGTTGGAGATAACGCCGAAGAGGGACGAGAACATTCCGGGCTCTGACGAAAGAGGGCTTGAGGAAACGCACTAGGGCTCGTCCCCTTCGAGCCCGGAGCGGCGACCACAGACGCCCCCTCCGACATCTGCGCCGAATCTATTCCGGACCCTGGCGGACAACCGGGTGTGCCTCGCCTCACAGGCGATTGCAAGGGGCCCGTCGCCGCAGGGGGGTCAACCCAGCGCGGCCATGACGACGCCGGCCGCCGTCGCCACGCCGGCGGCCCACTGCCAGGCCGTCAGCCGCTCGGCGAACATGCGCCGGCCCGCGATCGCCGCCATCGGCATCTCCACCATTCCCACGGCCCTGACGGGCCCGGCCGGCGAGAGCCCGATCGCCGTGAACCAGCCGAGCGAGGCGATCGCGCCGCACAGCCCCGCGCCCAGCGACGTTCGCCAGCTCGCCAGCACCGCCCGCAGCGACTGGGGGCTGCGCCAGGCAAGGACCGCTGTCAGCGCCGTGGTCTGCAGCGCTTGCGCGACCATGACGCTGGTGATCGCCGCGAAGAATGGGTGCGGACGATCGAGCGCGAGCTCGGCGTGGCGCATGGCGTTCAGCGAGAAGCCGAAGCACATGCCGGAGATGAGGCCGAACAGCGCGCCGGACAGCGGCTGCGGTCCGGTCGCGCCCTTCGGCCAGGTCAGGATCGCCAGCCCCACCGTGGTGATGGCGACGCCGAACCACGCCGGGGTCGTGATGTTGTCCCGGAAGACCGCCAGCCCGATGATCGCCGAGAGCGGAAGGGAGCTCTGCTGCAGCGCCGTGCCGATCGCGAACCCCGCCCGCCGCATGGCCACGAGCAGCGCAGCCGACGCGATCAGCTGGCTCAGCGCCCCGGTCGAGATCGCGAGCCAGAACGGGAGCGCAAAGGTCGGTCGCGCGCCGGGCCACACCGCAGCCGAGACGGCCCAGATGGCCACCGAGAACGGCAGTCCGAAGAGAAAGCGCACGAGGGTCGCGCCCCAAGGCCCGGCGTCACCCATCAAGCCGCGCTGCAGGGCGTTGCGGGCGACCTGAAAGCCGGCCGCGCCCATGGTGATCGGGATCCAGATCATTTTGAGAGTCCCCCCGGCGCGCTCCCTCCCCTTCAAGGGGAGGGCGACCGCCTACGCAGAAGAGGGTGGGGGTGTCAGCGGCGGCCGCAAAGCCAGCCGACTGGCGATCGTCGCTTGCTGAGACCCCCACCCGGCTCAGCTACGCTCAGCGTCCCTCCCCATGACGGGGAGGGAGGTGTGTGCGGAGCCGGGAAGGGCCTAGAACCCGCTGGCGACGATCGGCGCGGGCGCGGACTTCTCCTTGCGCGCCGAGAGGTTGTTGAGCGCGTTGACGTAGGCCATGGCGCTGGCGGTGAGCGTGTCGGTGTCGGCGGCCTGGCCGGTGGCGATGCGGCCGTCCTCCTCGAGCCGGACCGAAACCTGCGCCTGGGCGTCGGTGCCCTCGGTCACGGCATGGACCTGGAAGAGCCGCAGCGTCGCCGAATGCGGCGCGACCTCGTGGATCGCGTTGAAGACCGCATCGACCGGACCGTCACCGGTTGCGGTGGCCGACTTCTCGACGCCGTCGACAACCAGCGTCAGCTGCGCCTCCTGTGGGCCCTCGGTGCCGGCGATGACGCGCAGGGACTTGACCTGGATGCGGTCGTGGCCGCGCGCCAGCGCGTCGTCGACGAGGGCGATGATGTCGTCGTCGAAGACGTGCTTCTTCTTGTCGGCGAGGTCCTTGAAGCGGCCGAACGCCTCGTTGAGCGCGTTCTGGCCGAGGTCGTAGCCCAGCGCCTTCAGCTTTTCGCGGAAGGCGTGACGGCCGGAGTGCTTGCCCATGACGAGGTTCGAGCCGCCCTGGCCGACATCCTCGGGCCGCATGATCTCGTAGGTCTCGGCGTTCTTGAGCACGCCGTCCTGGTGGATGCCGGCTTCGTGGGCGAACGCGTTCTTGCCGACGATCGCCTTGTTGAACTGCACCGGAAAGCCGGTGATCGCCGACACGTAGCGGCTGGCGCGGGTGATGTGCTGGGTCGAGATCCGGGTCGGGTAGGGCAGCCGGTCCTGACGCACGCGCAGCGCCATCACCACCTCCTCGAGGGCGGCGTTGCCGGCGCGCTCGCCGATGCCGTTGACCGCCACCTCGACCTGTCGCGCGCCGGCCTGCACCGCCGAGAGGCTGTTGGCGACGGCGAGGCCCAGGTCGTTGTGGCAGTGGGCCGAGAAGATAACGCCGTCGGCGCCGGGCACGCGCTCGATCAGTTCGCGGAATAGCTCGGCGTATTCCGACGGGTAGGTGTAGCCGACGGTGTCCGGCAGGTTGATCGTGCGGGCGCCGGCCTTGATCGCCGCCTCGACGCAGCGGGCGAGGAAATCGCGCTCGGTGCGGGTGGCGTCCTGCGCCGACCATTCGACGTCGTCGCAAAGGTTGCGCGCGTGGGTCACCGAGCCGGTGACCGCGTTCAGCACGTCCTCCTGGCTCATGCGCAGGATGTAGTCGCGGTGCTGCGGGCTGGTGGAGAGGAACGTGTGGATGCGGCCGCGCTTCGCGGGCCGGATCGCCTCGGCGCAGCGCTCGATGTCGGCGACGCCGGCGCGGGCGAGGCCGCAGACGGTGCTCTCGGTGACGATCTTGGCGATCTCGCGCACGGCCTCGAAGTCGCCGTTGGAGGCGATCGGGAAGCCGGCTTCGATCACGTCGACGCCCATCTCCTCGAGGATCTTGGCGAGCTCCATCTTCTCGTCGAACGACATCGACGCGCCGGGCGACTGCTCGCCGTCGCGCATGGTGGTGTCGAAGATGATGACGCGGTTGTTGTCGGTGTCGGCTACCGACGGAGCGGTTTCGGAAGTCATTGGAATATCGGTCTTTTCGCAGGTCTGGCTGGGAGCTTCGGGTCTCTATTCCCCTGAGCGCCCGGCCCGCGAAGTACGCGCGCCTAGTTAAACGCCCAGGGGCCGCTAAGCCCGAGCGCGATAAGAAGCAGGGTGTCGCACGGATGGCGCATGGGCCGGCGTGTACCGTGATCCGTCGTCAGCGGCAAGGGAGGGCGGGCGCGGCGCGCGGACGCGAACGCGAATGGGTGACGGCCAGCGTCCGTCTGGATTGAGAGGCGGCGGACGCTGACCGGTTGGGCTGGCAACGACCTTCACGAGTTCAGACACCGACGTGCGTGATCGTGGTGGCGGCGATCGTGAAGCTGAGGATGAAGACGCTGATCAGGGTGCTGAGACCGGCGTTCGCGATGCGGGAAAGGATCGTTTGCATGACTGGGTTCCTTCTGGGTCTGAACCGCCGAATGGCGGCTCTCCGGTAAGACGAACGAAGGTATGCCCGGTCGACACCATATACACAATTGTATGAACATAGATGTCTTCTATAGAAAAATGAACTGCCGGGCGGCGCGCGCGCTACGTCGCCTCGCTGCCTGAGCGGCTTACGAGCAGTCCAGCCTCGAGCAGGGCGCGACAGAAGATCGGCTCCCAGCCCGCATCCATCCAGAAGGTCGACTGCAGGTCGGCGGGCGCGAAGAAGCCGCGCTCGGCGACCTCGA
Organism: Caulobacteraceae bacterium; assembly: GCA_035541575.1. Taxonomy (GTDB): domain Bacteria; phylum Pseudomonadota; class Alphaproteobacteria; order Caulobacterales; family Caulobacteraceae; genus Acaudatibacter. Next base: position 60,446 of record DATKMZ010000065.1, read on the forward strand.
ACTCGGCCACCCACGGGAGCACCTCGACCTCGGCGCGCCAGATCGAGCGGACCAGGACCAGACCGGCCTCATGGCCGCTGACACAGACGCCGCGGGAGTATCCGAGCAAGCGGGCGGCAGTCACGCGGCAGCAGGTCTCCTCCAGCATCTCGCGCCGAAGGGTCTCCTCCCAGGTCTCGTCGCCTTCGGGCCGGCCGCCCGGCCACTCCCATCGCTCTCCGCGCTGGTTGATAAGCACGACCTGGCCTTGCGGGGTCACGCACAGCCCGGTTGAGCCATGCGGCTGGCCGTCGGGCGCCGGGCCGGCGGGGCGCCAAGTGTTGCGCCACTCGCCGCCATTGGCGAACGCCCGCACGACCTCGCCGTCGGCCGCGACCCGGAGCTTGCTCACGACTCCTCCGGGGGCGGCGCGCCGGCGGCGGCTTCGCGCGCCCGGAGCCAGCGGCGAGCGAAGAAGGCCGCGCCCACCCAGATGACGATCGCCAGCGCGAGCAGGCCCACCTGGATCAGACCGCCGCCGCTCGCCACGGCGGTCACCGTCCCGCCGGCGAACGCGGTCAGCATGATCTTCGGCACGATGCCGACCGCGGTGCCGGCGGCGAAGTCGGCCCGGCGCACGCGCGCCGTTCCGGCGGCCATGTTGACGACGATGAAGGGTGCGGCAGGCACGAGGCGGATGATCAGGCTGGCCATGAAGCCGTTACGCCCGATCAAGGCCATGAAACGGTCGACGCCGGGGCTCTTCAGGTCGCGGATCACCCGGCCGCCGAAGACGCGGCCGAGCTCGAAGCCGATCAGCGCCGAGACGAAGGTGCCGATCCAAGAGTAGAGCGAGCCCAGCCACGGGCCGAACACCACCGCCGCGGCCGCGATCAGCACCACTTGCGGCGCGCCGAGAAACGCCAGCACGGCGAACGCGCCGACGGCGATGGGCAGCGCCCAGGGTCCGCGGGCGAGGCCGAGCCAGTGCTCGACGCCGGCCTTTCCGGTCAGGCCCAGCGCCGGAGCGCCCAGCAGGAAAACGAAGCCCACGCCGCCGAACAGCAGGAACGAGACGCCGAGAGACCGCAGGGCCCTGGCGTCCAGGTTGGTGACGTATTGGATCAGCCGGCGCATCGGCGGCGCTTATAGATCGACCCAGGCCAATCCCAACCACCCTCGCCTCACCTCTCCCCATTCTGTGGTGGCGAGAGGGCGACCGAGAGACTACGGCGGCCGTCGAAACCGAGTGACCGACCCTGACCGTAGCCCTCTCCCCGCGAAGACGGGGGAGAGGTGACGTGAGGGTCGCGGGACGGGAGCTCAGGGGAACTTCTTGTTGAGCGCGACCAAGCCGCTCAGCTGGGACCTTGTAGCCTCGAAGCGGCGCGCCACGGCGTTCCATCGGTACGACGCGCGGAACACGCGCACTCCGGCCCGAGGCAGGTGCTCGTCGTCGCAGCCCTCTTCACCGCTATGCCGGACCGTCGCGCGCGCCCTGACTTCAATCCGGCGGAAGACGCGGCCGGGGTCCGGTCGGGTCGAGAAGCGCGCGGTCTCCTCGCCGCGCCAGCTGCAGAGGTTCTCCGAGGTCACGCCGAACCAGTCGACCATCGCCAGCCGGTCGCCGACGGTCGAAACGATCAGGTAGGCGCCCATCGTGATGTCGGCGTCGCTGTGCTCGCTGTAGGTCACGAGCGCAGTGTCGCCCGGACCCAGCGCGAGCAGCGGGGAGTCGACGAAACCCGAGTAGCGGTCCGTGCCGACGTCGGCCATGTCGAGCACCTTGGGCGCCGGGCCCTCGTCGTCGAACAGGATCAGCAGCTCGGTGTTCTGGGCGCGATCCGGATCGGGCCCGAGGTCGGCCAGCAGCGCGATGCGGCGATGGCCGCCGACGCGGATGCGCAGCTCCTGCATCGAGCTCAGCGTCACCGGATCGGGCGCCGGGCCTTCGAAATCGTGGCCGGCGACGTGGCGCGGCGGCGGGTCAGGCAAATGGCCCTCGACCTCGTGGTCATCGGGGTTGAGCGCCAGGTCCGGCAGCGCGATCCGCATCAGATCGAGGTAGGTCATTCCGGTGTGGCCCGGCACGGCGTCGCCGGGGTCCACCAGCGGCGGGGCCTCGGCGGCGGCGATCGCGGGCCAGGCCAGCGCGGCGATCATGAGCGCGATCGGTCCAGAACGCATCGACGCCGCTCCCCTGCCCTCCCGATGTTGCCCCAGGCCCGCGCCCCGCGTAAACAGCGCCGCCCCGGCGACGGGACTCTCGAAGGAAAGGAGCAAGATCATGTTCGCCCAATCGGCCGCCCTGGCCCGCGTCAAGCCCTCCGCCACCCTGGCGGCGGACGCCAAAGCGCGTGACCTGAAGGCGGCGGGCAAGGACGTGATCTCGCTCGCGGCCGGCGAGCCCGATTTCGACACGCCCGACAACATCAAGGAGGCGGCGATCCGCGCGATCCGCGGCGGCAAGACCAAGTACACCAACGTCGACGGCATTCCCGAGCTGAAGGCGGCGGTCTGCGCCAAGTTCAAGCGCGAGAACGGGCTCGACTATACGCCCTCGCAGATCAACGTCTCGCCGGGCGGCAAGGCGGTGATCTACAACGCCATGGTCGCCACGCTGAACCCGGGCGACGAAGTGGTGATCCCGACGCCCTATTGGGTCAGCTACCCCGACATGGTGCTGCTGGCGGGCGGCGAGCCCCGCTTCGTGCGCGCCAGCGCCGAGACCGGCTTCAAGGTGCGCCCCGCGGACCTCGAGGCGGCGATCACGCCCAGGACCCGGTGGCTGATCCTGAACTCGCCCTCCAACCCGTCGGGCGCGGCCTACACGCGGGCCGAGCTGCGGGCCGTGGCCGACGTGCTGCTGCGTCACCCGCAGGTCTGGATCCTGACCGACGACATGTACGAGCACCTGGTGTTCGGAGACTTCGAGTTCTCGACCATCGCCCAGGTCGAGCCAGCGCTCTACGAACGCACGCTGACCATGAACGGGGTCTCGAAGGCCTACGCCATGACCGGCTGGCGGATCGGCTACGCCGGCGGGCCCGAGCCGCTGATCAAGGCGATGGCCAAGGTGATGAGCCAGACCACCTCCAACCCCTCGTCCATCTCGCAATGGGCGGCGGTGGAGGCGCTGACCGGCCCTCAGGACTTCATCAGGCCGAACGCGAAGATCTTCGAAGAGCGCCGCGACCTCGTGGTCTCGATGCTGAACCAGGCGCGCGGGCTCCATTGCCCGACGCCGGAAGGGGCGTTCTACGTCTACCCGTCGGTGGCCGGGCTGATCGGCAAGAGCGCGCCGAGCGGCAAACCGATCGGTTCGGACGAGGACTTCGCGGTCGAGCTTCTGGAGACCGAGGGCGTCTCGGTGGTGTTCGGCGCGGCGTTCGGCCTCTCGCCTCACTTCCGCATCAGCTACGCGACCTCGAACGCGACGCTGGAAGACGCCTGCAGCCGCATCCAGCGCTTCTGCGGACAGGTGAGGTAGCGTCGCCCAGACGACGTCACCCCGGGGTGACGGAGTGTTGGTCGCTGCTGTCGCCAGTCTGTGCGCGCTGACCTAGCATCAGGCGACCCAGGGAGGCTCGCCGATGCTGACCTTCTACCACTGCCCCGGCACGCGATCGGGGAGCGTGCACTGGCTGCTCGAGGAACTTGGCGTTCCTTTCGAGACCGAGATCGTTGCGGTCCAGGCCGAGGGCGGGGCGCCGGAGAGCTACCGCGCCATCCAGCCCAACAAGAAGGTCCCGGCCATCGTCCACGACGGGGTCCGCGTGCATGAGAGGGCGGCGATCTGCATCTACCTGTGCGACGCCTTTCCCGACGCCGGTCTGGCGCCGCCGATCGGCGACGCCCGCCGCGGGCCATACCTGTCGTGGCTCGTCTACAACGACGCCGTGCTCGATCCGGTGCTGGCGGCCAAATTCGGCGGCTGGGAATACGACAAGCGCGGCGTCTCGTTCGGCGCGTTCGACGACATGGTGGCGAACCTCAACCAGACGCTTGGGAAGTCGCCGTACCTGACCGGCGATGCGTTCACCGCGGCCGACCTTCTGCTCTGCGGGGGCGTGAACTTCGCGGTCAACTTCACGAAGGCCATTCCCGCGACGCCGGCGATCACCGACTACCTGCGCCGCTGCATGAGCCGCCCGGCCTTCGCGCGCGCCGTCGCCAAGGATCGCGCCGCGGGTTAGGCTGGGATCGTCACGACCGTCCCCGCCGCCGCCTTCGCTTCCGCCAGGCGCTGCGGCAGGATCGCGTCCATCCGCGCCTTCACCCGCGCCAGCACCTCTGGCGGCGCGGTCTCGGGGCGGCCGGCGTTGAACGGTGGCGCCGGAGCGTATTCGAGATTGAGCTGCAGGCCCTGCGCGAAGGCCTCGCCGGCGAGCTCGGCGGCGACCACCAGCGCGAAGTCGAGGCCGGCGGTGACGCCGCCGCCGGTGATGATATTGCCGTCTCGCGCGACCCGGGCCGGGTCGGGGATGGCGCCGAAGAGGCTCAGCATGTCGCGCCAGGCCCAGTGGCAGGCCGCGCGCCTGCCCTTCAGGAGACCCGTCGCCGCCAGCACGAGCGAACCGGTGCAGACCGACGTCAGGTACTTCGCGCCCGCCGCCAGCCGCCGGGCCTCGGCCATGAAGGCTGCGTCGTTCGCCACCTCGGTCGCCGCAAGGCCGCCGGGGAAGAACAGCAGGTCGCAGCGCTCGATGTCCGCCAGCCGCGTGGTGCGCGCGAAGACGAGACCGCCGTCGGATTCCACCTCGCCCCCATCGCGCGAGGCGACGATCGTCTGAGCGCCGGGGATGCGGCTGAACACCGTGTGCGGGGCGGTGAAGTCGAGCTGGGTCATGCCCGGATAGATCGCTTCGACGATCACGAACGGGGCTTCAGCCATGGCGGGGCTCCTTTGCATTTGACCGGCGCAGCATGCCCGGCCTAGCCTGCGGCCGAAATGACAATGTTCCCTCGAATACCGACATGGCGCACCGCCTCGGACTGCTGATCTTCCCGGACTTCCAGATCCTCGACGCGGCCGGCCCGATCGCCGCCTTCGAGATCGCGGGCCGCTATGGCCAGGGCGCCTACGCGATCGAGACGCTGGCGCTCGACGGCGGCGCGATGCGCAGCTCGTCCGGAGTCACCCTCGGCGCCTCCGTCGCCGACGCCGGCGTGGCCTTCGACACGCTGATGATCGCCGGAGGCGACGGCGCCCGCGGCGCCTCGCACGATCTGGCGACGCTCGACTTCGTACGGCGGGCGGCGGCGCGGTCAGGCCGGGTCGCCAGCGTCTGCTCCGGCGCGTTCGTGCTGGCCGCCGCCGGCCTGCTTGATGGGCGACGCGCAACGACGCACTGGTCGCGCACCGACGATTTCGCCCGCCGCTTCCCGCAGGTGCGGATGGAGCCGGACCGGATCTTCGTGCGCGACGGGCGGGTCTGGACCTCGGCCGGAATCACCGCCGGCATCGACCTCTCGCTGGCGATGATCGCCGAGGACCTCGGGGAAGAGATCGCCAGGCGGACCGCCCGGCAGCTGGTGGTCTACCGCCGCCGACCGGGCGGCCAGTCGCAGTACTCCGCGCTGCTCGAGCTCGAGCGGCCGGAGTCCCGGTTCGGCGCGCTGCTGGTCTGGGCGCGCGAGCGGCTGGCCGAGCCGCTCGGCG
>DATKMZ010000066.1:0-5173 GCA_035541575.1 Caulobacteraceae bacterium
CACCCTGATGGGCTGGGCGGACGCCACCCGCACCCTGAAGGTCCGCGCCAACGCGGATATTCCGCGCGACGCCAAGGTCGCCCGCAATTTCGGCGCCGAGGGCATCGGCCTTTGCCGCACCGAGCACATGTTCTTCGACGAAGGCCGCATCGCCGCCGTGCGCGAGATGATCCTCGCCGACGACGAGCAGGGCCGCCGAGCCGCCCTGGCGAAGATCCTGCCGATGCAGCGGGGCGACTTCGTGCAGCTGTTCCAGATCATGGACGGCCTGCCGGTCACCATCCGCTTGCTCGACCCGCCGCTGCACGAGTTCCTGCCGCACACCGAGGAAGACCTCGCCGTGGTCGCCGACGCGACCGGGCTCGACGCGGCCAAGCTGATGCGAAGGGCGCGCGAGCTGCGCGAGACCAACCCCATGCTCGGCCACCGCGGCTGCCGGCTTGGGGTCTCCTATCCCGAAATCTACGAGATGCAGGTGCGTGCGATCATCGAGGCCGCGCTCGAAGTGGCGGCCTCGGGCAAGGCCGCCCCGCGACCCGAGATCATGCACCCCCTGGTCGCCAAGGGCGAGGAGATGGCGTTCCTGCGCCAGCTGACCGACCGCGTGGTGAGGCAGGTGCTCGAGCAGCGGGGCGCCCGCCTCGACTACACCGTGGGCGCGATGGTGGAGCTGCCGAGGGCGGCGGTGCGCGCCGACGAGCTCGCGGCCGAGGCGGAGTTCTTCTCCTTCGGCACCAACGACCTCACCCAGACCACCTACGGCATCAGCCGCGACGACTCCGGCCGGTTCCTCGCCGCCTACATCGAGAAGGGCATCTTCGAGAAGGACCCGTTCGTGTCGCTCGACCAGGACGGGGTCGGCGCTCTGATCGAGATCGCGGCGGAGCGCGGACGGCGCGCACGGCCAGACATCAAGCTCGGCATCTGCGGCGAGCATGGCGGCGATCCGGCGTCGATCGCCTTCTTCGAGAAGGTCGGGCTCGACTACGTCAGTTGCTCGCCCTACCGCGTGCCGATCGCCCGGCTCGCCGCGGCCCAGGCCGCGCTGCAGGGCGGGGCGACCCGCGAGGGCTGAGCGTTCCGTCTGGGGCAGGGGGGGCGCGATGTCGGACTCACCGCTCGAAGAGCTCGAGCATCACGAGCATGCGGAGCATGCCGAGCATGCGGCGCACTCGGGCGATCCGCTGATCAGCCAGGTGACCTTCACGATCGCGGTGCTCGCGGTCGTCGCGGCGATCGCGGCCAGCCTGGAGACCACCGAGGCCGACGGCGCGATCGGCGCCAAGAACGACGCCGTGCTGGCGCAGGACCAGGCGACCGACCAGTGGGGCTTCGCCAACTCCAAGAGCCTGCGCAAGAAGGTCTACGAGATCGCATCCGACGCTGGCGGGGCCAGGGCCGGCGCCTACGCCAAGTCCGCGGCCAAGGAATCCGGCGACGAGACCAAGGCGCGCGCCGACGCCCAGGCGCTGGAGACCAAGCGCGATGCGGCTCTGGAGCGCGCGGAGCGGCACGAGACCCGGCACGAGCGGCTGACGGTCGCATCCACGCTGCTGCACATGGCGATCGCGATCGCGACTTTGGCGATCATCCTCCACCGCCGCTGGCCCTGGATCACCGCCCTGCTGCTCAGCGCGGCCGGCGTCGCCGTGGCGGCGTGGGCGTATCTGTAGGGAGTCGGCTCAGCGCTCTTCGGGCCGGCCGTGTCCGCCTCCCGCGCCTGCGGCAGAGACCACACCCGACCCAGGGCTTCTGCGCGGCGCCGGCTAACGGTTGAACCGAGCAAGTTCGGTTTTCGGCGCTTGCCAATTGGGATTGAGCTGAGAGGCCTTCAGGTAGTCCTCGTAGGCGGCCTTCGGGTCCTGCAGGTGTTCGTCCGCGATTGCGCGGTTGAAGTACGCCTTCTCGGGCTGATCGGGCCCGAGCGACAGGCCGTGGTCGATGTCGAGGATCGCGGCGGCGTACTGCTTCATCCCGAGGAGAGCCGCGCCGCGGTCGATGTAGGCGTCAGCCGTGCCCGGATCGAGCTTCAGGGCGACGTCGAAGTCGGACTTCGCCTGCGCATATTGCTTGTGCTGCAGGTAGACGGCGCCTCGGTCCGTGTAGATGGCGGCGAGGTCGCGTTGGGGGGCCGAGGCGAGCGCCAAGGTGCATTGGTCGACGCCGGCGCCGTCGAAATCGCCCCGTTTCGCCGCGTCCTGGCAGGCGACGGCCTGCGGATTGGTCACTGTTATTTCGCCGCTGCCAGGTGTCGACAGGTTCGGCGCAGACCCCTGCGCCCCCGGCGGCGCAGCGCTCGGCGGCGGGGCGGCGACGGGCAGCTCGGCGGCCGGGGTCCGCAAGGGTTGCGCCTGCGCCGCCAAGACAGTCAGCGCGACCATGCCCGCACATGTCCAAATGGACTTGGACATCCCCTTAGCCTCTTGCCTGGACCGACTGATGCGCATCGCCGCTCGGGATCGTAGATCCTAGATCACAGTTTCGAAAAGCGCCTGATCGCCCATCCCGAGCTGACCGCCCGAGCGGCCGCTTCCTGGCCTCGCGGCGGCGACCACCCGCGCGCCGGCGGGCGTCCGTTCTCGGGCGCGACACCAACGGGGACTTTCGACCGAGGCAGACGTTCGCGGCCGGGCGGTCCGGCTCCCGCCGCCAATTGCGGCGGCCAGGATTGACCAGGCGCTAGTGGGTCGCAGCGGCGGGGGCGCGGCGGCGCGCCTCCTGCTCCAGGCGCGATATCAGGGCGTCGATGCTGCCTTGTTGGTCCTCGATGGTGGAGACGAAGTCGTTTCTCAGTTCGAACGCCAGTGAGCCGCCAGAGATCTGGACGTCGACCACCTTCCAGGTTGAGCCGGACGCCAGCACCCGCCAGTCGAGTTGCGTCGGCTTGGCGTTGGGTCCGGTGAGAGTCGTCTTGACCAACACGTCGCCGGGCAGGCGAGCCCCCGAGCCCTTCACGGTGACGGTGTCGGCGTGGAAGTCGTTCAGGTGCTGCAGAAACATGTTCTGGACATAGTCCTCGAACAGCGGGGCGAACCTTTGCATCTGAGCCGGCGTGATGGAGCGCGCATACACGCCGAGCACGAACTTCGTTATCTCGGGCACATCGGCGACGTCGTCGACGGCGGCGCGGAACGCGACCATCTTGTCGGGCATCGGCTGGGACTTGTCGGCCAGGATCGAAATCAGCCGTTGGCCTTGAGCCTGCACAAACTGCTCCGCGCCCTCGTCGCGCGGCAGCGGCGCCTCGCCCGGGGCGGCGTAGGCGGGGGCCTGGACCGCGGCGAAGGCAAGTCCCACGAACGCGATTGCTGTCGCCAGGGCGTATTTGGCGAGGGTCCGGCGGTGGCTGTCCATATGTGGCTCGATGCAACTGAGTGAAGGGCGAACCCAGGATCGCAGATGGATCACCAGTTCTAAGGTCATCGACCTCGATTTCAAGCTAGAGCTTGAAATGTCGCGCCGGCCCGACGGGCGACGTCGCCCGGTCTCCGTAAGATCAGGGATGCTTCGTGTTTTCCAGAACATCCCAGCCAGTGGTGGCGGCGTGGTGTTCGCGGCTGAGAACGAGCCCGCCAAGATCGGGCGCGCGCGGGCCCACTTCGCCGCGGCGGGCCGGGCGCGTAGCTTCGGACGCGCGTTGGCTGGTGAGTCCGCGGCCTAATCCCTCAGCAGCGGCAGGGAGAGGCCGGACGCGGGGCGGGCGGCCAGAAGCTCGCGGCGGAAGCGGAAGAGCTCGGCCGGTCGCCCGCCGGTCTCGGCGTCCATGCGGCCGAGCCCTTCGACGAGGGCGGTGCGCTCCACCACGCGTCGGAAGTTCTGTTTGTGCAGCGCCACGCCCGAGATCGCCTCCACCGTCCGCTGCAGCGCCGAGAGCGTGAAAGCCTCGGGCATCAGCTCGAAGATTACCGGGCGGTACTTCAGCTTGCCGCGCAGCCGCCCGAGTCCGGTCGCGAGGATGCGGCGGTGGTCCGAGATCATCGGCTCGCCGAGCCCGATCGCGGTCGGCTCTGGCGGCTCGCCGCCCAGGGCGCGGGCGCGGTCGCGCGCCGCCTCGGGCGCCAGCCCCGCCTCGTAGAGCAGCTCGTAGCGGTCGAGCACCCGTTCTTCGTTCCAAGGCGAGCCGTCGAGGGCGAAGAGCAAGCGGGTGCGGGCGAGGCGGGTCTCGGACCGGCCCGCCCAGCCGACCAGCGAGGGCGCGATGCAGGCGTCGATGATCTCGGGCCGGCCCTTGCGCCAGTCTTCCCACGGGAAGAAGTCGAAGAACGGCGACCAGGCGGTGTCGGGCGCGCGCGTCTCGACGGCGAGCGGCGCCAGCGCGAGGTACCCGACCGAGATCACCCGCGCGGCGCCCGCGCCGACATCGGCCAGGGGCGCCTCGCGGCCCTTGTCGCCGAACGTGTAGAGCTGTTCGACGAAACCGAGCTCGAACCGGGTCTGGCGGGTCACGAACTCGCGCAGTGCGATCTCGAAGGTGCGGTCGCGGTCCGGGTCGAACGGGCCGAACGGGAGGCCCTCGAGCGGCGAGATCTGGCCCCGGTCGCGCGGCCGCACGGTCAGCGCGGCGACCTCGCCCGCCTTGATCGCGATCACGACCGCCGAAAGGCCGATGACGACTTCGGTGGACATCGTCAGCGCCGCGCCGCCAGCTCGAAGGGGACGCCTTCGAGGGCGAAGCCGTTGCCGCCCATGGCCTCGACCGCCTCCACCATCCGTCCTTGCCGATCCAGGATGTCGTCGGCCAGGGCTACGATGCGTCGATTCGGAAACGCAGTCGGCGAGGCCCTCCGCATGGCGAGCGCGATCTCGAGCTCGTCGGCGTGCGGGCTGCGCTCGCAGGCGATCGCGAAGGCGCTGGCGGTCGAGCGGCTGATGCCGGCCCAGCAATGCACCACCATCGGCGCGGCGCCGTCCCAGCCCTGCGCGAACGCCAACACCTGCTCGACCTGGCGCGCCTCGGGGGCCACCATGCCGGCCTGGGGCTCGGCGATGTCGTGCAGCCCAAGTCTCAGATGCCGGGCCGGATCAAAGCCCACCGGCGTCTCGATCAGCTCCTCCGGGCTCAACAGCGTGATCAGGTGCGAGGGCGAGCGGCGGGCCATGACCTCGGGCAGCAGTCGCAGCGGCGTGACGATCAGGACCATGCGCCTACTCGGTGGTGAAGGCCTGCGGCGAC
>DATKMZ010000067.1:0-4135 GCA_035541575.1 Caulobacteraceae bacterium
TGGCTGGTGGTGAGGATCAACCAACCGGCCGCGCTGCTGGCGCTGATGGCGGGGCTGAACGTCATCGGCAACCTCGCCATCGTGCCCTCGCTCATCGCGCTGACGGAGTCGCTGCGCAAGGACATCCGCGGCGTCGGCACCGCGACCATCTACGCCAGCGCCGTCGCGCTCTTCGGCGGCACCACCCAGCCGATCGTCGCCTGGCTCGACCAGGTGACCGGCAACCCGCTCGCGATCGCCTGGTACCTGATGGCCGGCACCGGCATCGGCCTGATCTCCGCGATCCTGATGGTCGAGAGCGCGCTCAGGCCCGACCCGGCCGGGCGATGACCCGCTACGAGCGGTTCGATGGCGGCGGCGCCTCGCTCGTACTCGCGATGGAGGACGCCGCGCCGCGGATCGTCCACTTCGGCGCGACCTTGCCGGTCGGGTCGGACCTGGCCGCGATCGATGCGGCCCTTGCCCCCGTGCGCAGAGGCTCGGCGCCCGACGCGGCCCCCCGCCCCTCGATCTTCCCGGCGGCCGGCTTCGGCTGGATGGGCCCGGCCGCCCTCACAGGGATAGGGGACGGCGATGCGGCGATGGCGTGGCGGCTGCGCCGGGCCGACCGATCAGGCGAGGCGATCGAGGTCGAGCTCGCGGACGATCGCCAGCGGCTCAGCGTCACGCTCAGCTGGCGATTTGATCCCGGCTGCGGCGTGCTGAGCGCGACATCGAAGGTCCGGAACGAGGGCGACCAGCCGTTCGCGATCCACGCCCTCGCCGCGCTCTCCCTGCCGCTGCCGCGCTGGGCCAGCGAGATCCTCGGCTTCGCCGGCGACTGGGCGCGCGAAGTCCAGCCACGCCGGTTTGCGGCGCCGCCAGGCGCCTGGGCGCAGGTGAACCGGACCGGCCGGACGGGTTTCGCCGGCGCCACTTTCCTCTCGCTCGCGCCCGATGCGACCGAGACACGGGGCCGCGTCCTGGCCTTCCACCTCGGCTGGAGCGGCAGCCACGTGCTCACCCTTGAGACCGCGGCCGACGGCGAGCGGCAGGCGCAGCTCAGCGCGCTCCTGGAGCCGGGCGAGGTGGTGCTGCCGCCAGGCGGCGAGCATTCGTCACCGAGCGCTTACGCATGTTTCTCCGGCGAGGGCCTGACCGGCGTGCGCTCGCGCTTCCACCCCTTCGTCCGCGAGCGCGTGTCGCCGCACAAGGGCCGCGCCCGACGCGTGCACTTCAACTCCTGGGAAGGGGTCTACTTCGACTTCGACGAGGCGCGGCTGATGCGGCTCGCCCAGGACGCCAGCGCGCTCGGCGTCGAGCGGTTCGTGCTCGACGACGGTTGGTTCATGGGCCGGCGGCGCGACGACGCAGGGCTCGGCGACTGGCGCGTCGACGCGGCGGTGCTGCCGCGAGGCCTCGGGCCGCTGATCGCCGAGGTCGAGCGGCTCGGGATGGACTTCGGCCTGTGGGTCGAGCCCGAGATGGTCAACCCCGATAGCGACCTCTACCGCGCGCACCCCGACTGGTGCGTGCACGCGCAGGGGGCCGATCGGCCCACCATGCGCAACCAGCTCTGGCTCGACTTGGCTCGTCCCGAGGTTCGCGACCACGTCGTGGAGCAGCTGCACGCGCTGCTCAGCGCCCACCGCATCGCGTACCTGAAGTGGGACTGCAACCGCATGCTGTTCCCGGCCGTCTCCGAGGGCCGCCCGGCGGGCCAGGCGATCGTGCGCGGGGTCTACGCGGCGATGGATGCGCTAAGGGCCCGCCACCCCGACCTGGAGATCGAATCCTGCGCCAGCGGCGGCGGCCGCATTGACCTCGAGATCCTGCGCCGCGCGGACCGGGTCTGGGCGAGCGACACCACGGACGCCATCGAGCGCGTGCGCATCCAGCGCTGGGCCAGCCTGATCCTGCCGCTGGAAACGATCGGGGCGCACGTCGGCCCCAGCCCGAACCCGATCACCGGCCGGCGCCTGGCGATGGACTTCCGGGCCAAGGTCGCGATGTTCGGGCACATGGGCGTCGAGCTCGATCCCGGCCGCCTCGACACGCGCGATATGGAGAGCCTGAAGGCGCACATCGCGCTCTACAAAGAGCACCGCGCCCTCCTCCACAGCGGCGCCCTGACCTGCTGGACCGGCGACGACGGCGTCGACGGCCGGATCGTGGTGGCGGCGGACGGCGGCGAGGCGCTGGCGCTGCTGGCGCGAACCGGCGTCTCGGACCTCGCGACCTCGGCGCCCGTGCGCATTCCCGGCCTCGACGCCGCCGCGACCTATGACGCGCGCCTGCTCGAACCGTGGCCCCGCCGGGCGGCGGCGAGGCTCGCCGACGCTGACGGCTGGCGACGTCCGCGGCGCCTCAGCGGTGCGGCGCTCGCCGAGTCCGGCCTGCGCCTTCCGCTCGCGGAGCCAGAGACGGCCTGGCTGCTGCACCTGCGGCGCGTGGAGTCCTGAACTCGAAGAGGGCGACGGCGAGCGCGACGCCGCGCGGTCTCAGACCGGCGTGCGCTGGAACGCCGGATGTTTGCGCAGGAACGCGCCGCCTGCCATGAGCGCGCAGCCCACGATCAGCAGCGCCCACTCCGGCGGCTCAGGGGCGGGACTCACGTTGCGCAGCGTGGCGCCGGTGAAGTTCCACGTGCCGCCGAAGCCGACCGTCGTCGCCTGGTTCAGGTAGCTGTTGTTCTGGGAGATGCTGAAGCTGTTGCTCGGCGTGATCGCGCCCCAGCCGCCGAGGACGTCGCCATCGATCACCGTGGTGGAAACGATGCTGGAGCCGAGGTTGATCGCCGGCGTGGTCAGGCTGACGGATGGATCGAGGTAACCGTACAGACCGACCACCTTGCCTCCCTGCAGGATCAACGCCGGCGAGGAAGCGACCTGGACCGGCCCTTGGCCTGGGATGTTCGTGTAGACGGCGTTGGCGCCGTCGAAGAAGTCGTCCAGCGCGGTCCATCCGGTCCCGGCCGGCCCGTTGATCTGGAACGATGGGCCTGGCGCGCCGAGCCTGCTGTAAAGGCCAACGATTTCGTAGCCGGTATTCCCCCACTGAACGAGGCTCGAGTCGTCGAAGCTGGCGGTCACATTGAAGTTGTCGCCAACTGCAAAGGTCGGATCGACGCCGGGATTGGTCTGGCTGGTGAGCGTGCCGGTGAAGTCGACGAAGACCTCAGCCGCTCTCGCGCCGCCGGCGCACAGCAGAACAAGCGCAATCGCGCCAACAACAGCCCTCACACCCAACCTCCTAGAACAAGCCCTGCCGACATAAACCACTCGCCCCCTGCAAGAGTCCAGCCAATCTCGCGCGATGCGGGAGATTCCGCGGTCCGTGTTCAGGCTGGCGTCAGGAACGGCCAGCTAGTTGTCGCAGGCGCGCGCAGCCCGAAGAGGACTCGAACCTCCGACCTTCGGTTTAGGAAACCGCTGCTCTATCCTGCTGAGCTATCGGGCCAGCGCCGGTGCGATGTAGCCGTTTCGCGTGATCCGATCCAGCGGCTGAGGCGTTAGGGGCGGGGGCCGAAGAGGAGTCTGACCTAAGTGAGCAAGCGTCTGATGGGAGTCCTGGCGGCCGTGGTCGCGCTGGTCGCGGCGGGGGCTGCGCCGGCCCGGGCGGGGAACGGCGACCCCGCCGCCGCGCAGGTCGATGCGTTTGACGCCGCCCTGCTCGATACCATGAAGGCCGCCAAGTCGCTGGGCGCGATGGGGCGCTACCACAAGCTGGAGCCCGCGGTGGCCCGCGCATTCGACACGCCGACGATGATCAAGTTCGCGGTCGGCCCGAGCTGGTCTGCCATTCCCGCGGCGCAGCAGGCGGCGCTGACGACGGCTTTCGAGCGCCTGACGATCGCCGGCTACGCCCACAACTTCAACGGCTACTCCGGAGAGCGCTTCGAACTCGACCCCAACGTGGTGACGCGCGGTCCGGACAAGCTGGTGACCACCAAGATCGTCTCGCCCGGCGCCGCACCGGCGACGATCGCCTACCGCATGCGCCAGTCGGGGGGAGCCTGGAAGATCATCGACGTCTTCTACAACGGCGCGATCAGCCAGCTGACCACCCGCCGCGCCGACTTCGCCGCCACCCTCGCCAAGGGGGGCCCGAGCGCGCTGATCACGCACCTCAACCAGCTCGCCGACAGCCAGCTGAA
>DATKMZ010000068.1:0-17708 GCA_035541575.1 Caulobacteraceae bacterium
GAGGATGACGGCCGCCCGGCGGGGTACATCGCCTTCCGCCCCGGCTTCATCGAGCACCTGTTCATCGATCCAGAAAGCCAGAACATGGGGCTGGGGCTGGCGCTGCTCGACAAGGCGCGCGCGGCCTATGGCGATCTTTCGCTCTGGACGTTCCAGCAGAACGCCAAGGCCCGTAGGTTCTACGAGCGCCACGGCTTCGTGGCCGCGACCTTCACCGACGGCGCCGACAATGAGGAGAAGATGCCCGACGTGCTCTACACCTGGACTCGGGAAAGCGCCGGGTGAACCTTTCCGGCGGGTGTAACGTATCAATGGCAAGTCTCGAACTTCCTCGCATGGACCCGAAGATGTTGCTCGACCGCCGGGCCTTGCTCGCCTCCGCCGCCGCCCTGGCGGCCTGCAGCGCGCCCGTCGCCAAGGCCGCGCCCGACCGCTACGCCGCCTCGCCCTGGCGCAAGCTGACCCCGGCCGACTGGAAGGGCCGGCTCCCGCCCGAGTCATTCTCGGTGCTACGGCAAGAAGCGACCGAGACGCCGTTTACGAGCCCGCTGCTGAACGAGCATCGCCGTGGCCTCTTCGCCTGCCTCGGCTGCGGCCTGCCGCTCTTCAAATCGGACTGGAAGTACGACAGCGGCACCGGCTGGCCGAGCTTCTGGACCGAGATCCCCGGCGCGCTCGGGAAGAAGGTCGATCACCTGCTGATCGAGGAGCGCACGGAGTATCACTGCGCCCAGTGCCTCGGTCACCAGGGCCACGTCTTCAACGACGGCCCCAGGCCCACGGGCCTGCGCTACTGCAACAACGGCGTCGCGCTGAAGTTCATCCCGACGTAGGGCCGCCGCGCTGGATGACGCCGCGGGTTCGATGATGTAGTGATGTTGGCGCGCCGAGCGTCTGACCGCCAGCGCGATCTCCCCCCGACATCCTTCAACCGACTTGCGCGGGCGGCGGGCGCTGCTCGCGTTCGGAGCGCAGCATGAAACGCTACATCCTCACCGGCGCGCCAGGCGCCGGGAAGACCGTCATCCTCAGGCGACTCGAACTCGCCGGCTTCGCCGTCGTGGAGGAGGCCGCGACGGACCTTATCGCGCTCGCCACCGCGCGCGGCGTCGAAGAGCACTGGCGTGAGCCCGACTTCGTCGACGGCATCGTGGACCTGCAGGTGAGGCGGCAACGACGCGCGGAGGCCTGGCCGGACGACGTCGTTGTGTTCGACCGCTCACCGATCTGCACATTGGCCCTCTGCGAGTTCCTCGGTCGGCCTGCGCCGCCCGCGCTGACCTGCGAGCTCGAGCGCATCGAACGCGAGCGCACCTATGACCGCACCGTATTCTTCCTCGAGTTGCTCGGCTTCATCACGCCGACCGATGCGCGGCGGATCACTCTCGAGGACAGCGAGCGCTTCGCGGCCGTGCACGCCGACGTCTATCGTCGGCTCGGCTACGACTGCATGAGCGTCCCGCCCGGCGACATCGAGAGTCGGTTCGAAGCGATCCGGCGGCGCATCTTTGGCGGCAGATGAGCGCCAGTAATATTGTCAAAACAGATGGTTACGACTTGACCTTCACGTAGCTGCCTGGCGCATCCTCGAGCGGCTTCAGCGGGCCTTTGGTCGGATCGCGGGCCGGGACCTGGCCGCCGGACCTGGCTTTCAGCCACTCGATCCACGAGGGCCACCACGAGCCCGGATGCTCGACCGCGCCGGCGAGCCAATCCTCCGGCGTGGCGGGAAGGGCCGCGTTGGTCCAGTGCTGGTACTTCTTGGCGTCCGGATGGTTGATCACGCCAGCGATGTGCCCGGACCCGGCCATCATGAACGTCACCGGCCCGCCGAACAGCCGCGCGCCTTTGTAGACCGAGCGGAACGGCGCGATGTGGTCCTCCTTCGAGGACTGCACGTAGACCGGCGTCTTCACCTTCTTCAGGTCGAGGCGGACGTTGTCGAGCACCAGCTCGCCCTTCGCCAGCGCGTTCTCGCCGTAGAACTTACGCAGGTAGAAAAGGTGCAGCGTCTTGGGCATGCGCGTCTGGTCGGCGTTCCAGAACAAGAGGTCGAACGGCCGCGGCTCCTTGCCCATCAGGTAGTTGTTGACGAAGAAGCTCCAGATCAGGTCGTTCGACCTGAGGGCGTTGAAGGTGTCGGCCATCGCCTGGCCCGACAGCACGCCGCCGCCGGCGTCCATCATCTGCTCGAGCTGCTTCAGCCAGTCCTCGTTGGTGAACAGCAGGAGGTCGCCGGCTTCCGAGAAATCCTGCTGCGCGGCGAAGAACGTCGAGGAGGCGATGCGCGTATCGCCGCGGGCGGCCATGTGCGCCAGGGCGCAGGAGAGCAGGGTGCCGCCGATGCAGTAGCCGACGGTGTTGACCCTATCGACGCCGGTCTGGGTGCGGACGGCGTCGGTCGCGGCGTAGATCCCCTCCTTGAGGTAGTCCTCGAACGTCCGGGTCGCGAGCGTCGAGTCCGGATTGACCCACGAAGTGACGAACACCGTGATCCCCTGGCTCGTCAGCCAGCGGATCATCGAGTTCTCCGGCCGCAGATCGAGGATGTAGTACTTGTTGATCCACGGCGGGAAGATCAGGAGCGGGACCTCGCAGACGCTCTCCGTGGTCGGATCGAACTGCAGGAGTTGGATGAGCTCGTTCTGGAACACGACCTTGCCGGGCGCGGTGGCGACGTTCTCGCCGACTTTGAACTGTGTGAAGTCGGTCTGACTGATCGAGAGCTGCCCGCCGCCGCGCTGGAGGTCTGCGGCGAAGTTCTCCATGCCCTTGACCAGGCTCTCGCCGTTGCTCTGCATCGCTTCGCGCAGCGCGGCGGGGTTGGAGAGCAGGAAGTTCGACGGTGAGATCGCGTCGGTCAGCATCTTGGTGAAGAACTCGACGCGCCGCTTGGTCAGCGGCTCGACGCCCTCGACGCCGCCGACGAGCTCGTTCAGCCAGTCCGACGTGATCAGATACGACTGCTTGATCACGTCGAAGACGGGATTGGACGTCCACTCCGGATCGGCGAAGCGCTTGTCGCCGCGCGGGGGCTCGGCGAGCTGCGGAGCCTCCTCGCCCGCCGCGCGCTGGGCGGCGACCTTCCAGAGGTCCATGTAGCGGCTGAAGAGGTCGGCCTGCGCGCGCATCAGCCGGTCGGGCTGGGCCGCCAATCGCGCCATCACCTCTGTCAGCGCCGGCGCGATGTGGAACGGGTCAGGCGTCAGCGCCGATGGCCGGTCGGCCTGCCGCAGCGCCGCCTCGGCGATCGCGCCCTGCGCCGTCATCGCGGCCCGCGCGAGGTTGAGCGACAGCGTCTCGAGCGTCTCGCGCTGCGCCGCCGAGAGGTATTCGAGATTCGGGCGCGACCAGTCGGCGGCCGAACCGTCGGCCCTCGGGGGAGGGGCGGACGAGGGCGCCGGCCCCGCGGGCTGCGGGGCGGTGGCCGCCGCCTTCGGCTTGGCGGGGCGCTTGCGGGGCTTTGGCGTACGCCCGGCGCTCGCAGGTTCCGGCATCCAGTCCTCCTCGACTCGGCCGCTCCGCGTCGACGTTCTGCCGCGTCGGCGCCGGGCGTCGGCCTTCCGTCGGCCTCCATCATGGCATATGAGCGCGACATATGAACGGGCGCCGCGCGGGTTATGCAAGCGTTGCGGCCGCGGCGGTCGTCGTCGCGAGCCTTGCGCCGGCCTGCGCGCCAGCGCAGCCGCAGGGCGCCACCGCGGGCGCGATCGCGGCCGCGGAGCAGCCCGCGCCGCTGCCGACGTTCGCCTCGATTCCGCCCGCGCCGACTGACGTGCGGCCGTTCGACGCCTGGCGCTCGGCGATCGTCGAGTTGAAGGGCGCCGGCGTCCGGGTGGCGGCCGAGGCGGCCGCCGAGCCGTGGGTGCTGCGCGACACCGAAGGCTGGGCGGCGCGTGAGCGGAGCGAAGGGACGGCGCCGCCGCCGGTCACGACGCCCTCCGAAGGCGACACCGAGGCGTTCGTCGCGACGATGCGCGCGCGAGCTATTCCGCCTCCGCGGGCTCACCCTGCGGAGGCGCCAAGACCTGCTCGCCCAACGCCCTGAAACCCGCTTGGCGGACCCCCGCGACGGGGTCTATCCAGGCCCGCCCGCGCCGATCAGGCGCCCAGATCCGCCATGAATTTCGATTTTCCCCGCATCCGACGCCTGCCGCCCTACGTCTTCGAGGAGGTGAACCGCCTCAAGGCGCGCCTTCGGGCCGACGGCGTTGACATCATCGACTTCGGCATGGGCAACCCGGACATGCCGACCCCCAAGCACATCGTCCAAAAGCTGATCGAGACCGCCCGAGACCCGAAGTCGGGCCGCTACTCGGCGTCGAGAGGCATCCCCGGCCTGCGCCGGGCGATGGCGGGATACTACGCCCGGCGGTTCGGGGTGACGCTCGATCCAGACCGCGAGGTGATCGCGACGCTGGGCTCTAAGGAGGGCTTCGCCAATCTCGCCCAGGCGGTGACCGGGCCGGGCGACGTGATCGTCTGTCCCGACCCGGCCTATCCGATCCACGCCTACGGCTTCATCATCGCCGGCGGCGTCATCCGCCAGGCGCCGGCGCTCTCGCCGGAGGAGTACCTCTCGGGCGTCAGCCGCGCGGCGCGAGACTCGTCGCCGCGCCCGAAGGTGCTGGTGCTGAGCTACCCTTCGAACCCGACCGCGCAGTGGGTCGACCTCGCGTTCTACAAGGACGCGATCGCGCTGGCGAAGAAGCACGAGATGCTGGTGCTCTCCGACATCGCCTATTCCGAGATCTACTTCGACGACAACCCGCCGCCCTCGATTCTGCAGGTGGACGGCGCCAAGGACATCGCCGTTGAGGTGAACTCTCTCTCCAAGACCTACGCGATGGCCGGCTGGCGCGTCGGCATGGTGGTCGGCAACGAGCTGATGTGCGCGGCGCTGGCGCGGGTGAAGTCCTACCTCGACTACGGCGCCTTCACGCCGATCCAGGTGGCGGCGGTCGCCGCGCTGAACGGGCCGCAGGACTGCGTCGATCAGATCCGCGCCACCTACAAGTCGCGCCGGGACGTGCTGGTCGCGGCGATGGCGCGGGCCGGCTGGGAGATCCCGTCGCCAGCGGCTTCGATGTTCGCCTGGGCGCCCCTGCCCGAGGCCTTCAAGGAAAGCGGCTCGATGCTGTTCGCCAAGCTGCTGATCGAAAAAGCCGGCGTCGCTGTCTCGCCCGGCGTCGCGTTCGGGGAGCGCGGCGAGGGCTATGTGCGGATCGGGCTGGTCGAGAACGAGCATCGCATTCGCCAGGCGGCGCGCAACGTGAAGCGGTTCCTCGATCAGGCAGGGCAACACCTCAGCGCGGCGCGCGAGCCGGCGGAGGCGCCGAAATGATCCGCGCGGCCTGCCACTGCGGCGCGGTGCGGTTCGAGATCGCCGAACCGCCGGCCTGGGTGCTCGACTGCAATTGCACCCTCTGCCGCCGGTACGGGGCGCTCTGGACCTATTTCCGCGGCGCCGATCAGGCCAAGCTCCTGACGACGCCCGGGCCTGACGACACCGACACCTACCTCTGGGGCGACCGCGAGATAGCGTTTCGCCGCTGCAAGACTTGCGGCTGCGTCACCCACATGGAAGCCGCGGCGGACGGTGTCATCTTTGGCGTCAACGCGCGCATGATGGCGGGCCTCGATCCGGCCACGGTTGTCGTGCGCCAGATCGACAACTCGCACTCGGGGTTCTTCTGGACGCGGGCCGACGCGCCGGTGATCCCCAGCCGGCATCCGCCGATGCCGCCGCCGACGCCCGAAGACTGGCGTTGACGGGGCGAGACGACTAATCCTCCGCCCCCATGGCGGGAAGACAACAGTGGCGCATCGGCGTGGCGGGGCTGGGCACAGTGGGCGGGGGCCTGCTCACCCTGATCGGCGAGCGTCCCGGCTTTTCGCCGGTCGGCGCCGACGCCGTCGTGACGGGCGTCTCGGCGCGCTCGCGCCGACGCCCGAGGCCGGTCGACATCTCCAACCTGCCCTGGTTCGACGATCCGGTGGCGCTGGCGGCCTCGCCCGACAACGACATCTTCGTCGAGCTGATCGGCGGCTCTGACGGCCCGGCCAAGGTCGCCGTCGAGACGGCGCTTCGGGCCGGCAAGCCGGTCGTCACGGCGAACAAGGCCCTGATCGCCGAGCACGGCGCGGAGCTGGCGGCGCTGGCCGAGGCCAACGACGCGCCGCTGCTGTTCGAGGCGGCGGTCATGGGCGGCACGCCAGCGGTGAAAATGCTGCGCGAGGCGATGGTCGGCGACGAGGTCGAGGCCGTCGCCGGCATCCTCAACGGCACCTGCAACTACATCCTGACCGAGATGGAGGCGAGCGGCCGGCCGTTCGCCGAGGTGCTCGCCGAGGCGCAGCGTCTGGGCTACGCCGAGGCCGACCCGACCATGGACGTCGGCGGGTTCGACGCCGCGCACAAGATCAGCATCCTGGCGGCGCTCGCGTTCGGCTGCGCGCCGACCTACGCGGCCGCCGAGGTCGAGGGCATCGCGGCGATCGAGCCGATCGACATCCGGCTGGCCAAGGACCTCGGCTACCGGATCAAGCTGGTCGCGAGCGCTGTGAAGTCGTCCGAGGGGGTGCAGGTCAGCGTGCACCCGGCGCTGGCGCCGCTGGCGCACCCGCTGGCGCAGGCCGGCGGGCCGCTGAATGCGCTCTTCATCCTGGGCAAGAGGATCGGCCGCATCTTCATCCAGGGCCCGGGCGCCGGCGCGGGCCCGACCGCCGCCGCAGTGGCCGCCGACATCGCCGATGTGATGACCGGCGCGCGCCGGCCCGTCTTCCAGATGGCCGCCGGGGCGCTCAAGCCGTTCGCGCCTGTCAACGCGGCGCGGCAGGTGGGGCGGGCCTACATCCGTCTGCTGGTCCGCGACGAGCCCGGGGTGATCGCGGCGGTCTCCGAGACGCTGGCCGAGGCGGGCGTTTCGATCGACAGCTTTCTGCAGAAGCCGGTGGAGGACGCCGGCGGCGTGCCGATCGTGCTCACCACCCATGCGGCGCCCGAAGAGACGATCCTCGACGCGGTCAAGCGGATGCAGGGTCTGGCGGCCCTGATCGAGCCGCCGCGGATGATCCGTATCGCTCGCATCTGAGAATCTCCCAAGAATGACAAACCAACGGCCGGAGCCTGCCCGATGAGTTCAACCCTGCTGGATCGCGGCCTGGTCATGGACGCCGTCCGCGTGACCGAGGCGGCCGCGATCGCCGCCTGGAGTCTCGCCGGCCGGGGCGACGAAAAGGCCGCGGACCAGGCGGCCGTCGACGCCATGCGCACCGCGCTCAACGACCTCTCGATCGACGGCATGATCGTGATCGGCGAGGGCGAGCGAGACGAGGCGCCGATGCTCTACATCGGCGAGAAGGTGGGCAAGGGCGCTGGACCCCGGATCGACATCGCGCTCGATCCGCTCGAAGGCACGACGCTGACCGCCAAGGCGATGGCCAACGCGCTCGCGGTGATGGCCTGGGCGCCGGCAGGCACGATGCTGAACGCGCCCGACACCTACATGGACAAGATCGCCTGCGGTCCGGGTTATCCGGCCGGCTTGATCGACCTCGACGCCAGCGCCGGCGAGAACGCCAAGGCGCTCGCCGACGCCAAGGGCGTCGATCCCAGCCACGTCACCGTCTGCGTGCTGGACCGTCCCCGCCACGCCGACATCATCGCCTCGCTGCGCGACGTGGGCGCGCGGGTCCACCTGATCACCGACGGCGACGTCGCGGGCGTGATGAACACGGCCGATCCCGAGACCGGCATCGACCTCTACGTCGGGCAAGGCGGCGCGCCCGAAGGCGTGCTGGCCTGCGCGGCGCTGAAGTGCGTCGGCGGACAGTTCCAGGGCCGGCTGGTGTTCCGCAACGCCGACGAGCGGGCGCGGGCGCACCGGCTCGGCATCAGCGACCTCGACAAGAAGTACGACCTTCACGAGATGGTGCGCGCCGACGCCATCTTCGCCGCCACCGGCGTGACCAAGGGCGCGCTGCTCGACGGCGTGAGGATCGCCGGAGGCTTCGTGCGCACCCACAGCCTGGTCATGAACTCCGCCAGCCATACCGTCCGCGAAGTGCGGATGCGGCGCGCCTTCTGACGACCATGGCTCTCGCCGCCATCGCGCCGATCGAGCCGCCGACCGAGGCCTTCCTCGGCGTCGAGCGGTCGGTCAGCGGGCGGCGGTGGCGCGCGCGGACGGCCGACGCCGGCGTGGTGCGGGCGATCTCGCTGCGGATGGGCCTGACCGAGCCGCTCGCACGGGCGCTGGCGGCGCGTGGCGTGACGCCGGAAACGGCGGAGGACTACCTGAGGCCGACGCTGCGGGCGCTGTTTCCCGACCCCTCCAGCTTCCGCGGGATGGACGAGGCGGCGCAGGTCCTGATCGACGCCATCGAGCGGGGGCGCAAGACCATCGTCTTCGCCGACTACGACGTCGACGGCGCCTCGAGCGCGGCGCAGCTGGTGCGCTGGCACCGGGCGATGGACGTCGAGCTGCCGATCTACGTCCCCGACCGCCTGACCGAAGGCTATGGCCCGAGCCCCGCGGCGTTCCGTCACCTGCGCGAGGCCGGCTACGAGCTGGTCGTCACCGTCGACTGCGGCGCGGCCGCCTACGACGCTCTGAACGCGGCGGCGGAGATCGGCCTCGAGGTCGTGGTGATCGACCACCACCTGATGCGCGAGACGCCGCCGCCGGCGAGGGCGCTGGTGAATCCGAACCAGCTCGGCTGCGACTCGGGGCAGGGCGTGCTGGCCGCCGCGGGCGTCACGTTCGTGCTGCTCGCCGCGCTCAACCGCGAGGCCAGGCGCCGCGGCTGGTTCGCCGAGCGAGCCGAGCCCGACCTGCGGCAATGGCTCGACCTGGCTGCGCTCGGCGCCGTCTGCGACGTGACGCAACTCGTCGGCTTCAACCGTGCGCTGGCCGCGCAGGGGTTGAAGGTGATGTCGGCGTGGGCCAATCCGGGCCTGAAGGCGCTGCTGGACGTCGCCGGCTCGACCGGGCCGGCCGGCGTCTTCCACGCCGGCTACATCCTCGGCCCCCGGATCAACGCCGGCGGCCGGATCGGCCGCGCGGACCTCGGCGCGCGGCTGCTCTCGACCGACGACCCGGACGAGGCGCGGGCGCTGGCGGCCGAGCTCGATGCGCTGAACGCCGAGCGCAAAGGCGTAGAGACCCAGATCCAGGAGGCGGCGATCGCGGCGATCGAGTCCGGCGCCAACTTCGACCCCGCCGCGCCCGCGATCGTGGTCGCCGAGGATGACTGGCACCCCGGCGTGATCGGCATCGTCGCCAGCCGCCTGCGCGAGCGTTACCGCCGCCCGGTGATCGTGATCGGGATCGACCGCGCCGCCGATATCGGCAAGGGCTCCGGCCGGTCGCAGCCGGGCGTCAACCTCGGCCGCGCGGTGCAGGCCGCGTTCGACGAGGGTCTGCTGCTGACCGGCGGCGGCCACGCGATGGCGGCGGGGCTCTCGCTGCGGCCCGCGGCGATTCCGGAGCTCCGCGCCTTCCTCTGCGAGCGCCTGGCCGGCGAGATGGCCGACGCCGAGACGCTTGACGCGATCGAGGTCGACGCGCTCGTCACGCCCGGCGTCGCCGCCCGCCCGCTGCTGGACGCTTTCCAGGCGATGGAGCCGTTCGGCCCTGGCAACCCCGAGCCGGTGTTCGCGGTCGCCGGCGTGCGGATCGAGCGGGTCATGCCGCTGAAGGGTGGGCACCTGCGCTGCGCGCTGGTCGACGCGCGCGGCCGCAGCCTGAAAGCGGTCGCCTGGCGCAGCGCCGACACGCCGGTGGGCCACCGCATCCTCGCCGGCGGCGGCGCGGTTCACGCGGTCGGCAAACTCAAGGCGGACGACTGGAACGGCCGCCACTCCGCCGAGCTCGAGATCGAGGACCTGGCCGACCCGCGCATGAGCTGAAAAGCCTCCGGCCGACCGCTTGCGCCGCGGAGTCCGCGCGGATATATCCGCCGCTCCTCCAGCGGTCCCTTCGTCTATCGGTTAGGACATCAGATTTTCAATCTGGGAAGAGGGGTTCGACTCCCCTAGGGACTACCACTTCCATCGAGCAGAAAGGCTCCGGTCCTCGAAGGAGGACCAGAGCCAAGTTGTAGGCCGCGAATCCTGCGGGAGGCGCGCGGCGGCGCTTTTCTGGGCGCAAGCGCACGGGCGGGGTGTGACGCGCGTCACGGCGCGCCCCGAACCGCCTCGCCCGCCGCCACGATCTGGCCGATCTGCGCGTCCCAGGTGTGGTGCGCGATCGTGACGGCCTTGGCGCTGCGTGCGTAGGCAAGGTTGCGTTCGGGGTCGCCGGCGAGCGCCCGCAGGGCCGTCATGCCAGCCTCGAGTTGCTTCCAGTGGAACAGCTCGATGTTGCGCCCGGGCTCGAACACCTCGGCGTAGTAGCGGCTGTGATCCGAGAATGTCGCCGCGCCCGCCAGCGAGGCGGAGAACGGCCGCTCGTGCGAGCCAGCGCCGAAGTTGCCATTGGTGTTGAGCACGATCCGCGAGGCGGCCATCAGCTCGGCCATCCGCGTCATCTCGACCGGGCCCTCGAAGGTGGCGTTCTTGAAGCGATAGAGCTGGCTCTCCCAGCCCGCGCCGCAGATGCGCACCGGCAGGCCGGTCTTGGCGACGGCCTTGAGGAACTCGAAGCGCCGGGTCTTCCGCACTTCGACGTCGATCAGGTAGGCCGCTTCCCGGGCGCCGGTGTGGGCCGGATCGCGAAGGTCGAGCCCGCGCTCGGCCAGCACCTGGTCGAGCGCG
Source organism: Caulobacteraceae bacterium (assembly GCA_035541575.1). GTDB lineage: Bacteria > Pseudomonadota > Alphaproteobacteria > Caulobacterales > Caulobacteraceae > Acaudatibacter. The sequence continues at coordinate 10,760 of DATKMZ010000068.1, forward strand.
ACGTGCGGCGGCGTCCACTCGACGCTGAGCGCCACGTCGAGCGCGTCCTGCAGCACCTGCCGCGCAGGCCCCTCGACGCCCGCCCAGGGCGCCTCCGGCTTCTGGAACCCCCCGGACCAGAGGATCTCGATCGGTCGCCGCTCGAGGAACTCAACGACGCTCGCGTCGTCCGGCGCGGCCACGCCCACCGCGGGATGGGGGAAGAACGCGAGATGGTCGAACCGGTCCGCGCCATAGATCGCGCGGATGGCGTCGGCCTGGGTCGGATCGACCACGAGCACCGCGGTCGTCTTCGGCGTGCCGCGGACGCGCGCGGCCTGGCTCAGCACGTAGTCGGTGTGCCAGACCACGTGCGGACCGCCGTAGAGGTCGCTGAGCGTGCGCCCGAGGCTGTCCTTGAACTCGCCGCCGATGTTGATCGAGAAGATGAGGTCGAACCGACCCGACCGGCCGGCGTGCTCTAGCAGCGTCGCGCCGGGCGTCTGGGTGAGGCCGAGGTCGAGAACGTCGACTTCGTCGCCGCGGCGCTGGAACGCGGCCGCCGCGTGGTCGCAGAACAAGCGCGTGCCGCCGTACTGCGACTGGCCCTTGATGATCAGGACGCGCAAAGGCCGCGCTCCAAGCTGAGACTTTAGGGCACGCTACGCGGATTCGGCCTGCTCGCCGGCGAGAACAGTTGCAAATTCAGCTAACTAGCACGGGCGATGATCTAGGCCTCACCCTACCACTATTGGGAGAGGACGTCCGGCCTGGCAGTGCGGGCGGTTGTCGGACAAAGACCGTTCAAGCGTTGCCAGCGCCCGTAAAATATTGACGGCTCTCTTCTCGCGAGAACAATGTTATAGTGAGCGTCTCGCTTTGCGTGATGACCTGGGCGGGATGGATTTGAGGGGCGGATGTCGGACTCGGTTTTTGGGGAGGCGCAGCCTTACGACGACCCGGTTAGGATCAGCGGTCGCGTAAAGTGGTTTGACGCCGGTAAGGGCTACGGGTTTGTCGTTCCCGACGATCCGAGCCAGACAGGTTCGAGGGACGTGCTGCTGCACGTCACCTCGTTGCGCAACATGGGACGAGAGAACGCGCTCGAAGGCTCGACCATAGTCTGCGACGTGGTCAAGCGGCCGAAGGGCTGGCAGGTCTCGGACATCGTCGATCTCGATGAGACGTCCGCGCCGCCGCCCTCGGAGCGGCCGCGGCGGCAGTTCGAGGGCGACGGCCACGGCGGAGGCCACGGCTTCCGGCGCGAGCGTGGCGGCGAGGAGGGCTTCCGCCGGAGCGGCGGGGGCGGCGGACGGTTCGAGACCGTGCGGACGCCCCGTCGGCCGCCTGCGCCGCGCGGCCCGCTCGAGCGCGCCAAAGTGAAATGGTTCAACCGCACCAAGGGCTACGGCTTCGTGGTCCGCGATGGGGAGCCCGGCGACATCTTCGTGCACATCGAGACGCTGCGACGCAGCGGGCTGGAGGACCTCCAGCCGGGGGCCGACGTGATGGTGCGGTTCGCCGAGGGGCCAAAAGGCCTCGTGGTCGCCGAGATCGAGGTGGATCGGATTTAGGCCGGGCGCTCGCTCATGGCCTTCGGTTGAGTGGCGAGGCGCGGCATTCGATGACACGTGGGTTGTGGCGTCTGGCGGCGCTCCTGGCGTCGCTCGTTTCCGCGTCCGCCGCCTGGGCCGCCATCCCGGTCTACGGCGTCAGCGTCGTCCACGCCTATCCGCACGACCCTGGCGCCTTCACCGAGGGCCTCTTCTACAAAGACGGCTATCTCTACGAGAGCACCGGCCTCAACGGTCGGTCCCAGATCCGCAAGGTCGAGCTGGCCACCGGGCGGGTCGTGCAGTCGCGCGACATCGACCGAAGGTACTTCGGCGAGGGGATCGTCGCCTGGAACGGCCGGCTGATCCAGCTGACCTGGAGCACGCAGGTTGGCTTCGTCGACGACCTGACGACGCTTCGCGAGCTCAGCCGCTTTCACTACCCCGGCGAGGGTTGGGCGCTGACCGAGGACGGCCGGCGCATCATCATGAGCGACGGAACGCCGCAGCTGCGCATCCTCGACCCCGAGTCCCTCAGGGAGCTGCGAAGGCTCACCGTGACCGCGGACGGAAGGCCGGTGAAGAACCTCAATGAGCTCGAATGGGTGAAGGGCGAGATCCTCGCCAACGTGTGGCTCACCAACCGTATCGCGCGGATCGACCCGACGACCGGGAAGGTCAAGGGCTGGATCGACCTGACGGGCCTGATGGACCCCGCCGCGCTGGGGGGCGATCCCGACGCCGTCGCGAACGGCATCGCCTACGACGCGGCGCACGATCGGCTCTTCGTCACCGGCAAGCTCTGGCCGAAGCTCTTCGAGATCCGGATCGTCCCTCGGAGGGCCGCGCCCCATGCCTGACGCCGGCCGCGACCGCGACGAGACGCCCGCGCCGCCGGAGGGGTTCGCCGTCTCCGGCAGCCGCGGCGCGTTCAGCACCCACAACGGCCCCTACTTCCACCACCCGGATGGGCGGCAGGCGTTCTTCGCGCTGAAGCGGCATTGCAACTCGATCGGCCTCGTCCACGGCGGCATGCTGTCGGCCTTCCTCGACGGCGTGCTGGCGAGCGCGGCCGGGCGCGCCAGCGGCCAGTCGCTGGTCACCGTCCACCTCTCGATCGACTTCCTGGGCATGGGCCGCGCGGGGGAGTGGGTCTACGGCGAGGCGAAGGCCAACCGCATCGCCGGCGACCTCGCGTTCGTCGAAGGGCGCGCTTACGTCGGCGCCCGGACGCTCGCCAGAGCCACCGGCGTCTTCAAGCTGATGCGCCGGCGCGAGAGCTGAGCAGCGGGCGCTGTTGCCGCTGGCGACAAACGTTCATATAGGCGGGCGCACCGCCGATATCGGGGCGTAGCGCAGTCTGGTAGCGCATCTGCTTTGGGAGCAGAGGGTCGCGTGTTCGAATCACGCCGCCCCGACCATCGGCAGCTTTGTTTCGGGGACGGCCATGCTGGCGCGCATCTTTCTTCCGGCGAAGACCGCCATGCAGTCGGGCAAGGCCAACACCCACGAATGGGTGCTCGAGTTCGAGCCGGCGAGCGCGCGCACGTCCGACCCGCTGATGGGCTGGACGCTTTCGGGCGACATGAACGGTCAGGTGCGGCTGGTGTTCGAGACGCAAGCCGAGGCCGTCGCCTACGCGCAGCGGCACGGCATCGCGTTCGAGGTGCTGAAGCCGGCGCAGCACAAGAAGACAGTCCGAGCCTACGCCGACAACTTCGCCTTCACCCGCAAGGAACCCTGGACGCACTAGAGGGTCAGCGCCGCCCGTAGCTCAACCGGATAGAGCATCCGCCTTCTAAGCGGACGGTTGCAGGTTCGAGTCCTGCCGGGCGGGCCAGCGGATCAGGTGTTCTGCTTGATCTCCTCGGCCATGCGCCGCGTGTCGCCCTGTGTGCGCTGGACCCGGGCGACGAATTCGGCCCGCGAGTTCTCCGACGGATAGGGCTCGGCGGGCACGGGCACGCCGAGGAACTTGCAGAGCCGGTCCCAGCCTTCGCCGACCTCGTAGATCAGCAAGCGCTCGGGCGGGATCGCCGCCTTCACCGCCTCGGTGTGCTTGCGGAAGTAGTCGGTCATGTAGGCGCGGTCGTCGAGGTGGCCGCGAAGTTCGCCGATGAAGCTTTCGAAGAAGCGCTCCGCCACGCTGTTCCCCTCGCGGCGCGCGTTGCCGGCCGGGTTGAAGATCGTCGCCTGGGTCGACTCCCACCACTGGTCCGGGTCGCGCACGGTGTGCAGCACCTTGGCGTTCGGGAAATGGTCGGCGAGCTGGCGCCAGTAGGCGGCGCCCGGATAGTCGACCATCGAGTGGTAGTCCTTGAAGATCAGGTCCCAGTCGGGCCGGCCTTCGGCGGCGTCGATCCAGAGCTGCATGCTCTCGGGATGGGTGAACACCTCGACCATGTGATGGCAGGGGCCGAACCCCAGCATGTTGAGCGCGGTCTGCATCGACTTGGTGCCCGTGCGCCCAAGCCCGGAGCCAACGACTTTCAGCGGCATATTCCGTCCCCTCGATCCGATTGTGTTCAGCTTAGACCGGGCCCGGCGAACTATCCAACGGCGGCGTAGACCTCGAGGCCGTGGGCGAGGTCGGCGATCAGGTCGTCCGGATCCTCGAGCCCGATGTTGAGCCGGATCAGCGGGCCGCCGAGCCTGGGCCTGGTCTTGCGGGTGTCGAACTGCGGATCGCCGTTGAGGGCGAGGCTCTCGAACCCGCCCCATGAGAAGCCGAGGCCGAATAGCGTCAGCGCGTCCAGGAACGCCTCGACGGCCTTGCGCGGGGCCGGCCGCAGCACGATCGCGAAGAGGCCGGCCGCGCCGGAATAGTCCCGCTCCCAGATCTCGTGGCCCGCCGCGCCGGGGAGGGCGGGGTGCAAGACCCGCAGCACCTGCGGGTGCTGCGCCAGCCAGGCGGCGACCTCGAGGCCGGAAGCGCCGTGGCGCGCCAGTCGCGTCGCCAGGGTGCGAAGCCCGCGCAGCATCTGGTAGGCGTCCTCGCCCGCGACCGACCAGCCGAAGTCGAGCACGGCGTTCTGCAGCGCGCGCTCGATCGCGGGGCTGACGGCCGCGGCCGCGCCCATGAAGACGTCGGAGTGGCCGCCGACGTACTTCGTCAGTGACTGGGCGCTGACGTCGATCCCGTGCGCGAGCGGCTTGAAGATCAGGCCGGCGCCCCAGGTGTTGTCCATCAGGGTCAGGATTCCACGCTCGCGCGCCAGGCGGGCGATGGCCGGCGCGTCCTGCATCTCGAAGGTGAGGGAGCCCGGGCTCTCCATCACGATCAGCCGCGTCGCCGGCGTCGCGAGCGCGAACACGGCGTCCGGATCGGCGTCGCCTGCGAAGTAGGCCACCTTGACGCCGAAGCGGGTCAGCACCCGGTCGCAGAAGCGGCGGGTCGGCTTATAGACGCTGTCGGTGATCAGCACCTCGTCGCCGGACTTCACCAGCGCCATGATCGCGCCGTTGACCGCCGCAAGACCTGACGGGAACAGCTTGACGCTCGTCGCGCCTTCCAGCTCGCGGAGCGCCGAGATCAGCGTCTCCTGCGCCGCAAGACCCTGGCGGCCGTAGGTCGGTTGGCTCTCGTCATAGAGTGACGCGGCGCTCGGCAGCAGCACTGTCGAGCCCTTCTGGATCGGCGGGCCGACGGTGCGCGCCAGCCGCTCAGGCGTCGTGCCCGCGCGGATCAGACGCGTCGCGTCGCCGGTGGGCTTGCGTGGCCGGCTCATAGCGCGAGCCGCATGCCGCAGCGCCCCTCGAAACCCCGCTCCGCCTCGTCGGCCAGATGCTCGGCGAGGTGAGGTGGCATCGCCGCATCAGCGAGCTCGACGAAGCCGAGCGAGGCGTAGAACGGCGCATTCCAGGGAATGTCGCGGAACGTTGTGAGCGTGACGTCGGAAAGGCCCTCGCCGCGCGCCCAGTCGATCGCCGCCCGCATCAGCCGACGGCCATAGCCGTGCTTCTGATGCGCCATCGTCACGTCCACCTCGGCGACATAGAGACCGCCGCCGACGCGTTCGGCCGCCAGGAAGCCGACCGGGCCGGCCTCTGCGTGGTCCGCGATCCAGAGCAGGCCGCTTGCCAATACGGCCTCCCAATGGCCCGGCGCGGCCGGCGGGGAGCCGTCGGCGAGCGGCTCGCCGTAAGCCGCGAAAGTCTCCGCCCCGGACTGCTCGATCGCGTCCAGCGCTGGAATGTCGGACGGGCGGGCCGGACGGATCATGACCTGGCTCACGGCCCGGTCGCAACGGGCGTGTCGGCCGCGGCGCCCCATTCCGACCAGGAGCCGTCGTAGACCGCTACGTCCTGGCGGCCCAGCACCGCTAGCCCCAGCGCCAGGATCGAGGCGCTGACGCCCGAGCCGCAAGTGGTGATGATCGGACGCGCGAGGTCGACGCCGGCCGCCTCGAACGCCGTCTTCAGCCGCTCGGGCGGCGCGAACGCGCCGTCCGGGGCGACAACGGCGCTCCAGGGCACGTTGACGGCGCCGGGCATGTGCCCGGCGCGCAGGCCTGGCCTCGGCTCCGGGGCCTCGCCGCGGAAACGGGCGGCCGCGCGGGCGTCGACAACCTGGGCGCTGCCCGCTCTCAGCGCCGCCGCCACCTGGGCCTTGTCAGCGACCAACGCCGGCGCCGGGTGCGACTTGAACGCGCCGTGCCGGGCCTCGCGCCAGCCGGTCTCGACCGGGTGGCCCCCGGCCGTCCACTTCTTCAGGCCACCGTCCAGCACGAAGACGGCCTCGTGCCCCATGGCGCGGAACTCCCACCAGACCCGCGGGGCGGAGAAGACGCCCACCGTGTCGTAGACGATCACGGTGGAGCCTGGCTCGACGCCAAGCCGGCGTGCAGCGGTGGCGAAATCGGCCGGCGGCGGCAGCATGTGCGGCAGATCTGTCGAGTGGTCGGCCACTTGGTCGATGTCGAAGAAGACCGCGCCGGGGATGTGGCCGGCGGCGTATTCGACTTTGGCGTCGCGGCCGTCGGCGGGCATGTGCCAGCTCCCGTCCAGGATCACGAGGTCCGGGTCGGCGAGATGCTCCGCCAACCAGCCGGTCGAGACGAGCGGCCCGGCCATCGTCAACCCTCCAGCCAGGGCGGCACGGGGAGGCCCTTCTCGCGCAGGAACGCCGGGTTGAAGAGCTTGCTCTGGTAGCGCGAGCCGTAGTCGCAGAGCACGGTCACGATCGTCTTGCCAGGCCCCAGCTCGCGGGCGAGCCGCATGGCGCCGGCGACGTTGATGCCTGTCGAGCCGCCCATCACCAGCCCTTCGTCGGCGAGCATGATGATGGCGTCCATCATCTCCTCGTCGCTGACCCGATAGGGGTAGTCGACCGTCAGGCCCTCGAGATTGGCGGTGATCCGCCCCTGGCCGATGCCCTCGCTGATCGAGGTTCCCTCGGCCTTCAGCTCGCCGTGCGC
>DATKMZ010000069.1:0-4228 GCA_035541575.1 Caulobacteraceae bacterium
CGCCCAACCAAGAGGAGGCGCCGACATGACGACGCAAGACATCGCCCACGACCTCGTGGCGCTCTGCAAGCAAGGCAAGTTCGCCGAGGCCGGCGAGAAGTACTGGGCCGACGACGTCCTCAGCATCGAGGCCATGGGCGACGAGGCCGAGAGCCACGGCAAGGTCGCCGCCCGCGCCAAGGGCGAGTGGTGGTCCAACAACCATGAGGTCCACGACACCCAGGTCGAGGGTCCTTATGTGAACGGCGACGAGTTCACGGTGCGCTTCGTGATGGACGTCACCGACAAGCAAAGCCACCAGCGCATGAAGATGGACGAGATCGCGCTCTATCGGCTGCGCGACGGCAAGATCGCCGAGGAGCGGTTCTTCTCGTCGATGTAGGCCTGCCCGGGGGCAGGCGCGTGCTAGAGCCTGATGGGCTCGAGTCGAACCCTGAATCAGGCTCTACACTTTTGATTCTAGAGCACGATTCAGCGGTCAGGTGATTCCACCTGACCCCATCGTGCTCTAGCGTCGCGGGCCGCCGAAGGAGCCCGCATGCTGAGAGCCGCGCTCGCCGCCGTCATCCTCGCCGCGCCCCTCACGCAGGCGTCCGCCCGCCCCGGCGATGTCGACCATCCGTTCGTGCTGAAGATGCGGCGCGGGACAGACACAATCACCGTCCGCGGCGAACTGCGCCAGAACGTCGACTGCTGCGCCTACGCCTTCAAGGCCCACGCCGGGCAGAAGCTCTACTGGACCGAGCGTGGCGCCACGGCCCGGATCGGCCTGACCTACCCCGACGGCGACGGCGTCAACCCGGGCCTGCCCAGCCCCGCCGACCTGCCGCAGGACGGCCGCTACATCTTCATCGTCAGCCCGAACCTGATGGCCGACGGCGCCTTCGGACCTTTCACCGTCACCCTGCGCATCCCTCGGCGGCGCTGACTCGCGGTCGTGTGACCTTGGTCACGGCCCGGCGGGACGATCGCGGACACTCTTCGGGTCATCGCAGCAACGCGATCAACCGAAGGAAACCAGTGATGATCCGCACAGTCCTCCCCGCGGCGCTCGCCTTGGCCGCGATCTGTGGCGCCGCCCAGGCCCAGACCGACGTCGCGCCCTACTATCCGGTCGTGACGGTCAGCCAGACGGTCCGCTTCCACGACCTCGACACATCCACCAGCGCGGGCGCCGAGCGGCTCGCCTTCCGTATCCGAACCGCGGCGCGTTCTCTCTGCGGCGGCGACAATCCGGCGGTTCGCAGCGGCCTGGGCTTCGAAGTCTGCGTCAGGAACTCGGTCGAGCATGCCGCGATGCGACTCGACAACCCGATGGTGAGCGCCGCTCTCCACGTCGCAGGGCCCCAGAGCGCTTACGCGCGCCGTTGATACGCGGCCTCAACGCCGCCGCGCCCGCTCGACCAGGGCAGCCAGGGAGTCCGTCGCAGTCAGGCGGACTCCCGATGGCGTGATCTCCACCCAGCCCTTGCCCGCCCACTCGTGCAGTTTCCGGTTCACTTTCTCGCGCGACGCCCCCAGGCGCCGCGCGATTTCCGTCTGGGTGAGCGCCACGACGCCGCGGGCGTTGGCTTCCGCAAGAGCCAGGCGTGCGACGCGGCCGCCCAGGTCCAGCAGGGCGGACGCCTCCAGCGTGGCGTTGGCCGCCCGCAGCCGGCGGCTGAGCTCGGCCACCAGCGCGACGGCCGCCGCCGGCTCGTCCTGCAGCGCCGCCAGGACCGCTGGGCGCGGGATGCGCCACAGCCGGCTGCGGCGCGCAGCCACCATGTCGGCCGAGCGCGCGCCGCCGTCGAGCGCGGCCATTTCCCCGGCGAGCGCGCCTTTGCCGAGCGACGCCAGCCGCACCTGCCGCCCGCCCTCGGAGCGGTTCAGCACCTCGATCTCGCCCTCGAGCACGACGTAGAGCGCATCGCCGGCGTCCCCCGCCTGGCAGAGGAAGGCGCCCGGCGTCAGGTCGAGCGGCGAGCCGGCGGCCGCCATCCGCGCCCGCACGGCGTCGGAGAGCACGCGGAACACCGCCCCTTCGCCGAGCGCCGCGGCGACCGACTCGGCCGCGCTCGCTGTCATCTGAGAGTCGATCTCAGGCGAACATTTCCGGCCGCAGGTCGCTGACCTCGATGATCACGTCGGCCGGCAGGCCGGCGCGCTGCGCGGCGGTGCGGATCGCGTCCGCGCTCGCGGCCTCGTAGAGGCAGTAGGTCTTCTTCTTGTCGGCGCTGAGGAAGGAGAACAGCCATTTGACGTTCTCCTCGTCGTTGATCTGCTTCAACCCGGCCGCGCCTTCGGGCGTGACTTCAAGCTGCTCAGCGAAATTACGCTCGATCAGGAAACGGGTCATGGCGACCTCCTTCTGGTGTCAGTTGACTAGGCGCACGCTGGCGGAGTTGCCGATGCGCTGAATGAGTGCGGACATGCCGAGTTCGCGCGCCGTGGCCAGCGCATCGCCGGTCAGCCGCATCGCCCGCGCCAGGTCGCCGCGGCGGCTGCGGCGGGTGAGCATCTGGGCATAGTCGTGACGTGCGTGCGCCAGCCAGGGCCACGCAGACATCGACTCGTTCATCGCCAGCGCCTGCTCGAAGTAGGCCTCGGCGCGCGAGAAGTCGCCGAGTCGGTCGGCCAGCAGGCCCAGATAGCGCGCGGCCGACCCGCAGCAGAGCGTGAACGTCGGCACCGTGATCGCCTGGTCCGCGAAGGGTGCGAGGCGCGCATAGATCGCCGCGGCCTCGCTGTCGTCGCCGAGTCTGGCCGCCACCTCGGCGATGTAGCTCAAGATGACGAGATGCTTCGAGTCGGACGGCAGCTCGAAGTTATCCTCCGCCATCGCCGCCAGCGAGCGGCGCGCCTGGGCCTCGAAGCCGAGATCGCTGGCGATCAGCATCAGACCGGGCCGCCAGGCCTTGTCCTCAGGGTTCTCGTCGACGAACCGCTTGACCAGCGGCGCGACCTCGCCGAGGCGGCCCTGCTCCCGACGGATGGTGAACATCTGCATGCCGTAGACGCCCGCCGAGAGCGTCGCCTCGGCGCTTTCCGCCAATTGCGACGATTCTTCCGCCTTGCGCTCGGCAAGAGCGAAGTCGCCGACGAGGATGGCGCGCATCACCTGGGCGCCGCCGGCGACCCAGCGAACCGTCAGAGTGGGGTCGGATTGAACGGCGGCGCCATAGCGCTCCAGCTCGGCGTCGAATCCTTGGAGATCGCCGATCTCGAGCCACGCAGTCAGGCATCTGGCCCCGGTAGCGCCTCGGGCCACGCAATCAGGCAGACTAACACTCAGACTCTCGATGAGCTGATTGATCTCGTCCAGCGTGTGCCGGCGCTCTGCAAACCGCGCCTTTGACAGGGGGCGGCCGCCGACCTGAAACAGCTCACAAGACAGAGCCTCGATCAGGCTCGGTCGGTCATCGAGGCGGCGCGCGAGGACGGCGGCCTGACGACCGAGCTCACTGGCGCGTCCGACCTCGCCTCTCGCGTGAAGGGTGGTGGCTAGGCGGCTGAGCAGGCGGCAGCGGTCGACGGTTTCGTCATCGCCGACCTCGGCCAGGGCAGCTTCCAACAGCGGCGGCGAGCCGACAGCCACGCCTTCGAGGAACGCCTCCGACACCTGGAGCCACAGCGCCGCCTCCACCAGATGCGACTTCAGCTTCTCGGCCTGCGCCAGCTCAGCGGCCGCTTGGTAGGTCGCGATCGCCCGGCGCTCGCCCAACCCGAACTCCGCATGGCCGCGGATCAGCAGCAGCGGCAGTATCCGTTCGGCGCGTTCGTGGTCGGTGAACGCCAGGTCCTGTGTGAGGCGGACGCCCGCCTGGGTGTGGGCGATCGCCTCTGCATAGGCGGCGCGCGCCTGTGCCCGCTCTCCGGCCGCTCGCCAGTAGTCGATGGCGCGTTCCGGCGTCTCGCTGGCCGTGAAGTTCTGAGCGATCAGCTCCGGTTGCTGTTCGACGATCTGGGGATAGTGGCTCTCCATCGCGTCCGCGATCAGGCCGTGGAAGTGACGGCGGCGCGCCAGCAGCAGCGACTGGTAGGCGATCTCCTGGATCAGGGCGTGACGGAAGCGGCGCGTGCCGGCGTTGGCAGTCGCGGGTAGGACGATCTCCGCCTCGGCGAGCCGTTGGAGCGCCGCGTCGATCTCGTCCTCGCCCCGGGGCGTGATCCGCAGCAGAAGGCTCCTGTCGAAGTCGCGGCCGATGGTGGCCGCCACCTGGGCGATCTCCTTCACGCCGGGTTCCAG
>DATKMZ010000070.1:0-3245 GCA_035541575.1 Caulobacteraceae bacterium
CGTCGCAGGCACGGCCAGCCTGGTCTCCCCGACCGACCTCGTGGTCATGGACGTGCTGGGCTATAAGCTGGCGCCCGATCCGTTCGCGCACCGCGACTACAACGGCGACGGCCAATCCGGCTTCATGATCCAGAACACCGCCGGCGCGGTCTTCGCCGGCGAGTTCTCGAACGGCCAGACGAATTTCTCGCACGTGACCGGCCTCGGCTCCGAGTGGTCGTTCGTGGGCAATGGCGATTTTATCGGTGCCGGCCACGATCAGTCGCTGATCGAGAACGCCTCGGGCGCCGTCGTTGTGTCCGATCCGATCGGCGGGACGGCTCACTTCACGCAGGTGGCGGCGCTTGGACCTGAGTGGAAGTTTGTCGGCTCCGGCGACTATCTCGGCCTGCAGGACGGGCAGCAGTTCCTGATCGAGAACACCGCCGGCGCGGTGGTGATCGGCAACGCGGAGAGCCAGACGGCGGTCTATACCGCCGTCACCGGTCTGGGCCCGGAGTGGAAGTTCGTCGGCAGCGGGGACTATCTGGGCGACGGCCGCGACCAGTTCCTGATCGAGAACACCGCCGGCGCGGTCGTGATCGGCGAGTTCGCCCACGGCTCGACCACGTTCACGCAGGCCACTGGGCTCGGGCCAGAATGGAAGTTCGTTGGCAGCGGCGATTTCTTGGGCAAGGGCCACGACCAGTTCCTGATCGAGAATACCGCCGGCGCGGTGTTCGTCGGCGACGACGTCAGCGGCCATGTCACCTTCACCCAGCTCACCGGGCTCGGGGCGGAATGGAAGTTCGTCGGGACCGGCGACTACCTGGCCGAGGGCCACGACCAGTTCCTGATCGAGAACTCCGCTGGCGCCGTGGTCGTCGGCGACTGGTTCAACAACACGATGCACTTCACCACCATCACCGGTCTCGGACCCGAGTGGTCGTTCCACGGCTGATGAGCTGGGCCGGCCGATGCCGGCGTCGCCGGCGTCAGTGCGTTTGCGGGGCTGACTTGGCGGGGGGCTGCGCTCCGCTGGGCGGCGCCGGAGCGGCCGCCGGCGAGACGTGGTCGATCGCCTCGACGGCCGGATCCAGCGGCGTCCAGCCGCCGGCGTTGCGGACGTGCTTGAAGTTGTCGGTCGGGTCGTAGCGCGGCTCCGACGGCGCGAAGATCCCGACGTCGAGCGCCCCCATCTCGGCCAGCACGGCCGCGGCGGCCAGGTACTCGTCATGCTGAGCGCCCGCCAGGGCGAGCTTGGCGTTCTCGAGCTCCTGCTCGGCGTTCAACACGTCGAGCGTCGTCCTCAGGTCCTGCTGCTCTTCTTCCCGCGTCCCTTCGTAGGCGATCTTGTTGGCGTCGACCTGATCCTGGTAGGCGCTCACATTGGCGCGCGCCGCAATGAGCTGGCTCCAGGCGGCGCTGGTCGCCTGCGCCACCTGACGGTGGGCGGCGTCGATGGTGATGCGGTCGACGTTGTTGCGCTCGGCCGCCTGGCGCACCTCTGACGCGATCAATCCCCCGGCGTAGAGCGGCACGGTCGCTGTGGCCTGCACCGTCACGTCGCGGGCGAAATTCGAGAACGGACTGCTGGCCGGCAGGCCGAATGGCGTCACCCCGCCGGCGTAGCCGACGCTGCCCTGAATCTGGACGCTCGGCAGATGCGCGGATTTCGCCGCCGCCAGGCGCGCCGCGCTCGCGCGTTCGGCGTAGGCGGCCTGTACGATCTGCGGATTGTCGCGGGCGGCGGCATCCAGGGCCCCGTCGACGTTCGGGGGCAGCAACTGGGAGATGGGCGGTTCCGGCGCGAGGTCGCCGGGCGCCTGGCCGATAACCGCGGTGTAGGTGGCGCGCGATGTCGTCAGTTGCGCCTCTGCCGAGGCGAGCAGGGCCTGCCCCTGCGCGAGCCGGGCCCGCGCCTGAGCGGTGTCGGTGCGCGTGGCCTCGCCGACATCGAAGCGGGCGTTGGCCTCGTCGAGCTGGCGTTTGAGCAGCTCGAGGCTCTCCTTTTCGATGTCGAGCTGGGTCTCGTCGCGCCGCACGTCCAGGTACGCCTTGATGACCCCCTGCAGCAGCTGGATCTCGGTCTGCCGCAACGCCTCGCGGCCGGCCAGGATGTCGGCGCTCGCCGCGTCCATCGCGTTCGTCACCCGGCCTCCGGTGTAGACCGGCTGGGTGAACTGCACGAAGGCGCCTGACGTGCTTTGCGTTCCGGGCGCGAGGGCCGCCGTCTTGCTCTGGTCGTAGGAGATCGTCCCCAGAGCCTGGACGGTCGGGTGCAGGCCCGCCCTGGCCTGCGGATACTCCTCGTCGGTGGCGCGCTGATTGGCTCGCGCGGCCCGCAGCGTGGGGTTGGTCTCATAGGCCAGCGCGATCGCCTCGGACAGCGTCTCGGCGCGCGCCTGCGAGACCGCGCCCGCAGCAGCGACGCACAGCAGGACCAACGCCGCCGCTCGTATCGTGCTCATCCTCGCCGACTCATGCGCTTCGCGTGGAAGCTCCCCAAGCCTAGCGCTTACCTGTCGGCGGCGGTCCGGGCAAATCGCGCCGCGCGCTCATTCGCCTGCGCCGGCGCCGGCCGGGCGGCGCGCTCGTGCAGAACGCGGCTCAGCCAGGCGAGCAGCCTGAGCAGGGGGCCAAGAACACACAGGGCGGCGAAAGGCAGGTACTCGAGCGCCTTGAGCATCGTCATCGGATGCTGGGGACGAAGGAAGTCCGACGCGAAGGCGAACAGGATGTAGTTCATGCCGATGTTGCGCAGGATCCACCAGCCACCCGCGCCGACCGCGCGAGAGACGCGTTCGATGGAACAGGCGGCGAGCGCGAGCACCCATCCCGCGGCGACGCCGAAGATCAGAAAGGTCTGCAATGGCGGCGCGCCGCCGATCCAGCAGAGCCAGCCGACGACGCTGAGGTGGACGGCGATGACGGCGGCGAACGCGAGCCCGAGCGGCCTGGCGCGCCGCCTGACCGCCTGGAAGGCGCTCCCGAACAGGGTGGCGAGCGCGCCGCCGGCGTAGCTGGGCCAGAAGAACAGGAACGCGAGCCTTCCGGTCAGGAACAGCGCTGTCCCGGCGCCGTGCTGACCTGCCCCGTGCGAGGCGAATGCGACGCCGGCCGTTCCCAGCGCGGCCAACGCTGCGCCGACGATCCAGGGCCAGACCCCGAGGTCTGGTGTCGCGCTGGACGACTTGGCCGCGGCGGTCATCGGTTCTCCAACCGTCTTTGACGACGATCCAGCAGAGTAGGCTCGTCGGCTCCGT
>DATKMZ010000071.1:0-8282 GCA_035541575.1 Caulobacteraceae bacterium
CCTGGATACCGAGCTGCTGCTTGGTCTGCAGGGCCTGCAGGGTCGCGCTTTCCTTGGCGAGGTCGGCGTTCACGAGGTTGCCGATGCCGGTCGTCAGCGTGTCCTGGAGGTTCGACACGAAGTTCAGGTGCGTATCGAGCGACTTGGAGTTCGTGCCGAGGGTGGCCAGCGCCGTGTCGACGTTCTGAAGCGACGTATTGACCACCGTGATCTGCGCCGCCGCCTGGGTCACCGTACCGATGGTGGCCGTGGCCGCGAGCGTGATGATCGCGCCGCCCAGGGTCAGGTTCTGGGCAAGCGTCGTCAGCACCGAGGTGCCTTGAGCGTTCGCCAGCGACGTGATCTGGGTGATGCTGCCGTCGAGCAGGTTGACGCCGTTGAAGGCGGCGTTCTGCACCGTCGAGGTGATCTGGTTGCGCAGCGCGACGAAGTCGTTGTTGAGCGCGGCGCGACTGGTCGCGTCCATCGACGTGTCGGAGGCCGCGAGGGCCTTCTGCGCCATTTGCGTCAGGATGTTCGAGACGGTGGTCCCGGCGGAGTTGGCGACGTCGAGGATCGACTGACCGGTCTGCAGCGACTCCTTCACCGCATCGAGCGAAGCGACGTCCGACCGCTCGGTCTGGGCGATCGACCAGATGGCGCCGTTGTCTTTCGCCGAACCGACCAGAAGTCCCGTCGAAACGATGTTCTGGGCCTGGGCCAGCTGCTGGGCGGTGTTGTTCAGGTTCTCGAGCGCGACGAGGGCGCCCGGATTGGTGTTCACACTGAAAGCCATGAGGATAGGTCCTTGTTTTCCAGGGGGGGTCCGACGTCGTTTTGACTGCCGGGGGCGTTTTGCCTGGGCGCGACGGAGCAAGCGGTCTGCCAAAGACCCCGCCGCGCTAGGAGCTATTGATTTTACTCGGTTTTTCGCGTTGTCGGCGGTTGCCGCGCGCGGCAAATACTGCCAGGCTGCGCGAACTCTCGGCAGAAGCTGCCGGGAAATTCAGGCCGCGTCGGAGCGAACGGCCAAGCCCTGCATCATGGTGCGATTGAGCTCGATCAGCGCGTCGAGGTCGGCCTCGTGACGCATCACCTGGCTGGTCGTGCGGTGTACGTAGAGGCTGAGCGAAATGATCTGCGCGCGGGTCGCCGCCGGCAGGGCGTTGCCCTCTTGCGAGCAGTCGTCGGCGAGCGCCGCCCACAGGCGGCGGTTCCAGTGCAGCACGTCGATCCACGCGGCGATGTCGTCGCGCGGCGTGCTCTTGAGATCCATCAGCGCGCGGGTGACCTGGCCGAACAGCCGGTACTCGGCGTCCCTGGGCGTCTCAGCCCGCTGCGCGGCCTGCTGATAGGCGCGGAGCGACATTCCCCAACCTCTCGTCTTCGTACTCGATCAACCTTCGGCATAGCATAAGCGCCTTGTAGTATTCCTTAATCATCACATGCCGCGAAATATTGACGCAGTCTGCGAGGATATCTGGATTACGAACGGCGCCCATAAACTCCGAAAGTCTTTGAATAAATTCGTCGTGCAGCCGGCCGTCACTGTCGTTCTGATCGAGATACATCATCATTACTGGAAAGTATATTCTGCGAGCCGGCGTGGCCGCCTCTTCCAGCTGCATGATGTCCTTCTCGCGAAGCACCGAGGCCTTGTTCTGCAGCAGCAGCGACGATCGACGGTCGCCGTTCTGCACCACCGCGCCGTTGAGGACGAACTTCTCGCCCGGCTTCAACGACAGTTTCAGCGGCATACGCGCAACTCCGGTGCGTCAGGGACAGCGGCGGCCAGGCTCCGAACGCGGCGCGAGAGGTACCGCGCGAAGCTTTCGGCACGCTAAATCGACATGGTTAACGGCGCCTTGCCGGGGGCGCCGGCGCTGCTTTACGACTGCTTAACGGCGCGGGCGCGATGTGACGGGCAGGTCTCCGTCCGACCCGACGATTCTCCCGCGAGCGCCATGGCCGCCAAGTCCACCGTCAAATCCTCCGCTTCGCCAGCCGCGTTGGGGTTCGCCGCGCCGCTACCGGCGCCGGCCGCAGGCGCCGCCAGCCAGGTTCCATCGCTGGAGAAGCTGGACGGCGCGCTATCGGAGCTGAAGGCGCTCGCCGTCGCGCCCATGCTGCGCCGGGCCGTCGACGCCTTGCATCGCGAGGACGCCCAGGCCGGCTCCGAATGGGCCTTGAAGGCGCTGAACCAGGACCCCGAGTCCGGCATGGCCTGGTACACGCTGGCGGTCGCCCGCGAGAAGGCCGGCGACTTCGAAAGCTCGATGAAGGCCTACCAGTCGGCCCTGGCGCTGCTGCCCGATCAGTCGGAAGTCGCCAACGACCTCGGCCGCCTCGCCTACCGGATGGGGATGAAGGACATCGCCGAGCAGCTGTTCCGGCGCTACCTCGCCAGTCACCCCGACGCCTACGCGACGATGGCGAACCTCGCTTCGGCCGTGCGCGACCAGGGCCGGTCCGCCGAGGCGATCGAGATCCTGCGCACCGCGATCAGGGCATGCCCCAGCGACGCCTCGCTATGGAATGCGCTCGGCGCGATCCTGGCGCAGCAGGGCGACCAGGACACCGCGATCATCTTCTACGACGAGGCGCTCCGGCTTCAGCCCGACTACCCGCACGCCCGCTACAACCGCGGCAACGCGTTCCTGGAGAAGCGGGAGTTCGACACCGCCCTGGCCGACTGCGAGGCGGCGCTCGCGATCGCCATGGCCGAGGACGACAAGCTGATGATGCAGCTGGCGCGCTCGACCATCAAGATCGGGCTCGGCCGGATCGGCGAGGGCTGGGACGACTACGAGGCGCGGCTTGCGCCGCTGTTCTCAGGCTCGACCACCTTCCTGTTCGACCGCCCGCGCTGGACGCCCGAGACCGACGTCGCCGGCAGGTCGCTGCTGGTCGTCGGCGAACAGGGTCTTGGCGACGAGGTGCTGTTCGCCAACCTCTTGCCCGACCTCGTGGCGGACCTCGGGCCGAAGGGGAAGCTGACGCTGGCGCTGGAGCCGCGGCTGGTCAGCCTTTTCCAGCGCTCGTTCCCGGACGCCGAGGTCGTCCCGCACCTGACGCTTCGTCAGAACGGCCGCGACCACCGTCTGGCCCCCGAGCTTGGCGACCTGGCGCGCTTCGACCTCTGGACGCCGATGGGCTCCCTGCTTCGCCGCTATCGGCGTCGGCTCGAGGATTTCCCGAAGCGCGAACGGTTCCTGACCCCCGACGCAAAGCGCGTCGAGCACTGGCGCGCCGAACTGGCCAAGGCGCCCGCCGGCAGGAAGGTGGGGATCCTCTGGAAGAGCATGAAGGTGGATTCGTCCCGCGCGCGCTATTTCTCGCCGTTCGAGCTCTGGGCGAGCGTGCTGAAGACGCCCGGCGTGAGCTTCGTCAACATGCAGTACGGCGACTGCGAGGCCGAGATCGCCTGGGCGAAAGAGGCGCTCGGCGTCGAGATCTGGACACCGCCAGGCATCGACCTGAAGAACGACCTCGACGACATCGGCGCGCTCGCCTGCGCCCTCGACCTGACGATGGGCTTCGCCAACGCCACCTCGAACATCGCCGCGGCCTGCGGCGCGGCGGCCTGGATCGTCTCGGCGCCGGGCGCCTGGACGCTGCTCGGCGCCGACCGCATGCCCTGGTATCCGCAGGTCCGCGTCTTCATCCCCCCCGGATTCAACCGGTGGGAGGAGACGATGGCCGGCGTCGCGGAGGCGCTCGCCAAGGGCTGACCGGAGCGCCGCCGCGGGCCACAGCCGCCCCGGCCATCCACCGGTTCAGCCGCGACCTTTCGCCAAAGCGGCTTGAATGTAGCGCCCGGCCCTTTAGGGTGGCCCCGATTTGAACATCTGTTCGAGCCTGATTAGGCCCGGGAGCCGTGAATGAGCGAGCGTTTCGAAGGTACAGCCGATTACGTCGCCACAGACGATCTGAAGATTGCCGTCAATGCATCGATTGCGCTCGAGCGGCCCCTCCTGATCAAGGGCGAGCCCGGCACCGGCAAGACGGTGCTGGCCTACGAGGTGGCCAAGGCGCTGAACGCGCCGCTGATCACCTGGCACATCAAGTCCACCACCAAGGCGCTGCAAGGCCTCTACGAGTACGAGGCGGTGACCCGCCTGCGCGACTCGCAGCTCGGCGACGAGCGGGTGAAGGACGTCCGCAACTACATCAAGCGCGGCAAGCTGTGGGAGGCGTTCGACTCGGACGTGCGCCCGGTGCTGCTGATCGACGAGATCGACAAGGCCGACATCGAATTCCCGAACGACCTCCTGCAGGAGCTCGATCGGATGGAGTTCTACGTCTACGAGACCGACGAGACGATCAAGGCCAAGATCCGGCCGGTCGTGATCATCACGTCCAACAACGAGAAGGAGCTGCCCGACGCGTTCCTGCGGCGCTGCTTCTTCCACTACATCCGCTTCCCGGACGACAAGACGATGCGCGAGATCATCGACGTCCACTATCCGGGGATCAAACAGAAGCTGGTCGCCGAGGCGCTGCGCATCTTCTACGACATGCGCAAGGTGCCGGGCCTGAAGAAGAAGCCCTCGACGTCCGAACTGCTCGACTGGCTGAAGCTGCTGATGGTCGAGGACATCGACGACGCGGCGCTGAAGGAGAAGGATCCGACCAAGCTGATCCCGCCCCTGCACGGCGCCCTCTTGAAGAACGAGCAGGACGTGCAGCTGTTCGAACGCCTTGCGTTCCTCGCCCGCCGCGAGGGCTCAGGCGCCCGACCCGGCCAGATGTAAGGCAGGGTTTCGCCACTCGAGGATTCAGGCGAGGGCGCCGCAAGCGCCCTCGCCTTTTTCGTGCGTCATGCCTTGCCGGCGGGCACGGCTTGGCGCCAACAGCCGCCTCCCCTAAGGACGCGGACCACCAGACGGGAGGCTTCTGCGATGGATCTGCAGCTGGAGGGGAAGAAGGCGATCGTGACCGGCGCGTCGCGCGGTATCGGCAAGGCGATCGCCGAGGCGCTGGCCGACGAGGGCGTGGACGTCGCCGTCTGCGCCCGCGGCCAGGCCGGGGTAGACGAGGTGGTGAGCGCGCTGCAGGCGAAGGGCGTGAAGGCGCTTGGCGGGGCGGTCGACATCGCCGACGGTCCGGCGCTGAAGGCCTGGGTGACGGGCGCGGCCGAGCAGCTCGGCGGCTGCGATATCCTGGTCTCCAACGCCAGCGCTCTGACCCGCGGCGCGGGCGAGGACGACTGGAAGCGCATGTACGACATCGACCTGATGGGCGCGGTGCGCGCGCTGGAGGCGGCGCGGCCGTTCCTGGAGAAGGCCGGCGCGGAGAAGGGAGACGCCGCCTTCATCATGACCTCGTCCGTCTCGGCGGCGGAGGCCGCCGCGCCCGGGGCCTACGGCGCGATCAAGGCGGCGCTGATCCACTTCGCCAAGGGGGTCGCCCGCGAAGGCGCGCCGCGCCATCTGCGCTGCAACGTCGTCTCGCCGGGGACGATCTTCTTCGAGGGCGGCGTCTGGGGCCTCACCAAGCAGCACGCGCCCGACTTCTTCAACGCGATGATCGCGCGCAATCCGACCGGCCGGATGGGCGCGCCCGAGGAGATCGCCGCGGCGACAGTGTTCCTGGCGAGCCCGCGCTCGGCCTTCACGACCGGCATCAACATGGTCGTCGACGGCGGCATCACTCAGCGCGCCAACTTCTAGGGCGCGGCGGCGATGGCCGAGAGCGACCCGGGCGAGCACCGTGACCGCAACCGCGACGCCTGGAACGCCGAGCGTTACCAGGCCTGGGTGGAGACGTATGGCCCGCCCGAGGCCGAGGCGCGGATCATCGCCGCCGATCCGGCGCACAAGCTGCGCCGCCTGCTGCCGTTGATGGGCGATGTCGCTGGCCGGCGGATCTGCAACGTGCAGGGGTCGCACGGCCGCGTCGCCGTCGCGTTCGCATTGCTGGGGGCGGTCGTCACCGTGCTCGACTTCGCAGAGGAGAACCGGCGCTATGCGCTGGAGCTGGCGGCGGCCGCCGGCGTCGCGATCGATTATCGCCTCGGCGACGTGATCGACGCCGGCCAGTTCGGCCTGGATGGGACGTTCGACTGGCTGGCGATGGAGCTCGGGATTCTCCACTACCACCAGGACCTGGTCCGCTTCTTCGGGGTGATGGCGGCCCTTTCGAAGCCTGGCGGTCGTCTGATCCTGAACGAATTCCACCCGGTCGAGCGCAAGCTCTTCCAGCCCGAAGGCGCGCTGCGCGACTATTTCCACGCCGAGCCGACGACGGGCGTCGTCCCTGATCCGACCGGCCGGGGCCGCGTGCTCGGAACGTGCGTCATGCGTAACTGGACGCTGGGCGAGATCGTCACCGCGGCGGTCGACGGCGGCTGGCGGATCGACCGGCTCGAGGAGCAGCCGGACTGGATGGCCGCCCCGACCATTCCCGGAACCTTCACGCTGATCGCCACAAGGGCCTGAGAGGTCCTGCCGTCAGCCTGGGGACAGGCGTTGGCCCGGCCCCAGCAGCTGACCGCGCTGGACGGCGAGGCCGAGCTCGAGGCTCTGACCGATCATCCGCGCCTTTTCGACGAACGCTGCGGCGGCCGCGTGCGGGCACGTGCGCCGCGCCACCTGTTCGAACAACTCGAGCCAGGCGTCGAAGTGGCGCGCGTCGATCGGGAGCGGAGCATGCTTCTGCATCGGCTGGCCGTGGTAGCGGCCGGTCATCAGCATGACCGACGACCAGAAAGCGAACATCTGCTGCAGGTGCGGCTCCCATTCGCCGATGCGCGCGGCGAAGACGGGCGCCAGCAGCGGATCGGCCCGGACCTCGGCGTAGAAGGCGCGAATCAGGCGCTCGATCATCGCTTCGTCGATCCCGGTCTCGCGCTCCACGGTCTCAGCATAGCGGGCGCGGCGGGCGGCGGCGGTTTCCTCAGGCACGCGGTTCATATCCGCTCTCCGCAGAGCGGCTTCAACCCGGGTGCGACGATCGGGGGGCGAGGACGCTCAGACCGGCGCCACGTCCGTCACCTTGTAGGTCAGCAGCCGGCCGTCCTCGTCGGTGATGCTGACATACTCGCCGACGGCGAAGCGGTGTTGGCCGAGGCGGAACACCGGCTCCTCGCCGGTGTCCTCGGCGTTGTCGTAGTCGAAGTACCAGCTGCGGCCCTGGTGGACGAGCTTGCCGTCGCTAGGGTCCTCGTCGGGCGCGAAGCGGCGTACGGAGCAGGCGCTTCTCGCCTTGGCGTAGGCGGCCGCGTCGAGATGGCCGTCCGGCGTCAGCGGCGCGACCAGTGAGTAGCCGCGATGGTCGTCGCCGTCGGCGAACTCGGTGCCGGGATTGCGGGCGAGCCGCATCACGATGCGGGAAAGGTGGACGCGGGTGCGGGCGCCGTCGGCCATAATGCGGGTCTCTTCAGTGTGAAATGAACAGGGATGGCGCGGCGGCGCTCAGGAATGTCCGCGTCGCGCCGCCAAACACGAACTCCTGCAGCCGCGGATGGCCGAACGCCCCCGCCACCAGCAGGTTGGCGCCGAGCGCCTCGGCCGCCTTCAGCAGGCGCGGCGCGGCGTCGCCGGCGCCCTCCAGCGTCTGAACCTCGGACTTGACCCCGCGCGCGTCGAGATAGTCCTTCAGGCCGGCGGGATCGAACTGGCGCGAGGCGGCCGCCGGCGCGGTGATCAGCACCACCCGCGAGGCTTGCTCGAGCAGCGGGATCGCCGTGCGCACGGCCCGGCTGGCCTCCTTGCCGCCGTCCCACGCCACCGCCACGACGCCGCCGACGGAAAAGCCGGCGCGCGCCACGAGGGTCGGCCGCTGCTCGTCGGCGACGATTTGCTGGAACACCTCCGCCAAGGGACCCTTGCCCTTCGCCGCACCGTCGTCGAACACGACGACGTCCGAGAGCCGGCCCTGCAGCGCCAGCGCCGCCCAGACCGGCGAGGGCAATGAGCGGAAGGTCTTGTGTGGGTAGGGACAGGCGTTCACCGCCGCTTCGGCCGATTTCGCCCCTTCAGCGGCGGCGTCGCGGATCGCGTCGACCGCACTGGCCTGCACGCCGCCCATGAAGCCGTCGCCCATCCAGGGAATCAGATCGGCCACGTCCGGCGGCGCATGGACACACGTAAGCTCCGCACCGAACGGTTCGGCCAACGCCGCCGCGGCCGCCACGACGTGGCGGTCGGCCTCGCCACCGGATAGCGGCGCCATGATCCTCGCCCAAATCATCGGGTCGTCCTCCGCAACTCTTGGTCTTGTTTGCCCGCCACGCCGCCCCGGACGTTGATATTTGTCAAGCACGCCATCTTGGCGCCCGCAGCCCGCCGGGCGAAGAACGA
>DATKMZ010000072.1:0-11097 GCA_035541575.1 Caulobacteraceae bacterium
GGCCACGCGCCCGGTCAGCGCCGACCCAACCTCGAAGGTCTGCTGTTTCGCCGCGAGGCCGGGCTGAGGGATGAAGCCGCCTCTCACGCCCGCGGCCTCGAACCAAGCGGACCAGTCCTCAGCCAGACCGATGCGCGGCGCCGACAGTAGGTCCCCGGGGCGGGCTAGACCATGGCGCGCAGCGTATTCCGGCGTGCAAACCACGGTCACCGAGGCGGGAAACAAGAAGACGCTCTCCAGTCCGGGCCAGTCGCCAGCCCCGGGACGCACGGCGGCGTCGAACGGCTCACGCATCAGGTCGACGCGGCGCGATGTCGCCTCCACCTGCACGGCGATGTCGGGATGCGCCTGCTGGAACGAGCCGATCCGCGGCGCCAACCACTGGGTGGCGAACGAGCCGGTCGTGGTGAGCGCCAGCACATGGGCGCCGGTCTCGGCCAATTCCAGGACGGCGGTGCGCAAGAGGGTCATCGCCTCCGCCGCAGCGCGGGCCAGCCGCTCGCCCGGCGCAGTCAGCGCGACTTCCTTGCGGAGCCGCAGAAACAGCACCTGCTCGAGGCGTGTCTCCAGCGCCTTCACCTGCCACGACACAGCCGCCTGGCTGACTCCAAGCTCTTCCGCCGCGCGCGTGAAGCTGCGCTGGCGCGCAGCCGCCTCGAACACCCGCAGGGCGCTCAGGGGAATGGTGGAGAGAGGATCGGCCATAAGCGGAGCTTATCGATAGAGCAGGAGAACCCGTTTGTCATCGGGGCAGGGAAAGACGACTTCGCCGCCTCCGTTTTTCAACCAGAACATTGGACTTCGATGATGGAACAACAAATGAGAGAGCAAGGAGAGTTGGCGGCCGAGGCATCGCAGCGGCCGTGGGCGGGCGCCCTGGCGGCGCTTTGCGTCGCCTCCGCCGTGACGATCTTCCCCGGCCTGGCGCAAGCGCAGTTCGTCTGCGCGAGTCCGGGCGGCGTCGATGGCGCGACGGCGACCAAGCCTGGCGCGGTGGGTTGCGGCGGCCAGGCGGCGGCCACCGGGACGAACAGCACCGCAGTGGGGTCTGGCGCCCAGGCGAGCGGCGATTCGAGCACGGCGGCCGGGCAGAACAGTACGGCAAGCGGCGTTCAGAGCAGCGCGCTCGGCTTCACCGACACCGCCAGCGGCGATCGAAGCTCGGCGCTCGGTGGCCGCGACGTCGCCAGCGCGCTTTTCTCGAGCGCCGTCGGGTGGGCGAACACGGCCAGCGGCGCCGACGCGTTCGCAGGCGGCAACAAGTCGATCGCAAGTGGGGCGTCGTCGGTGGCGCTCGGCGACGTCGCTCAGGCGACCGGAGACTCGAGCACGGCGGTCGGTCCCAGCACCACGGCCAGCGGCGTGCAGAGCACGGCGCTCGGTTTTACCGACCTTGCCAGCGGCGACCGCAGTTCGGCGCTCGGCGGACGCGACACGGCCAGCGCGGCTTTCTCAACCGCCGTGGGCTGGGCGAACACGGCCAGCGGCCTCGACTCATTCGCCGGCGGCAACAAGTCGGTGGCCAGCGGCGCCTCGTCGATGGCCTTGGGCGACGGCGCACAGGCTTCAGCCGACTTCAGCGTTGCGCTCGGCGCGCACGCGAGCGCGCAGGCGGCGAACTCAGTGGCGCTCGGGTCAGGGTCGGTGGCCACCGACCCGGATACGGTCTCGGTCGGCTCGCCCGGGCTGCAGCGGCGGATCACCAACGTGGCGGCCGGCGTCGACGCTACCGACGCGGCGACGGTCGGCCAACTCGACGCCCGTATCGGTGACACCCGCCGGCGCGCCGATGCGGGCTCCGCCGCAGCCATGGCGATCGCTGGACTGCCGCAGGCTTTCACGCCAGGCAGGGGGCTGGTCGGGGTGGCGTTCGGGACTTGGCGTGACGAGCAGGCCTTCGCCGTCGGCGCGTCCAAGGCCTTCGGCGACCGCTTCGTCGTCAAGGTAGGCGGGAGCTTCGACACCCGCGGCGGCGCCGGCATGAACGCTGGGCTGGGCTGGCAGTTCTAGAACGCGCCGGTCGATCTCACGCCGTCTCGAGGGGCCGGGCCCTCCGTCCGTTCTCCTGGCGGCGGCGGGCGGGGGACCGGGGAGCGTTGCGCCCCGGTCCCCCATCCCGCGTCCCTGGTGTGGCGGAGCCAGCGCCCAGAGCCGAGCGGTCGGGAGACGTGCCTGAATCGTCTAGCCGCCCGGCCGCGCTGGATGCGCGTCGGCCGCGCGGCGGGTCTGGATGCTGGTCAGGTAGGCCAGGATGTCGCGGATCTCGTCGCTGGAGAAATGCAGCTGCGGCATCACCGGCTGGTGGTTGACCATGATGCCCTCCGAAAGCGCCTCGCCAAGATCGTCGATCGGGTAGCGATCATGCAGGTCGCGGAAGTGCGGCGCGGCCGGGTTGGGGCTGTCGCCGGTCGGGCCGATCGCGTGGCACATGCTGCAATTCTGCCGCACCAGGTTGTAACCCCGGGAGATCGACGCCGCGTCGGGCTGGGACCGGGGCTGGGCGACGGCTGGCGCGGCGAGGGCGAGCAGGACGGTCGCCGTGAGGGCCGGGACGCTGCGAACGGACATGAAGATCTCTGCCAGTTGACCCGCCGCCATTGGAGCCTTGCGTTGGGCCGCCGGCCTTGATCGAGGTCAAGCCGGCGCCGACAGCCGGGCCAGCGCCCAGTCCGCCGCATCGCGGACCACCTCGGAAGCGTCGTTCGACAGCGCCCTCGCGGCCGGGACGAGGGTGGGGTCGGCCGAGTTGCCGATCGCGTAGAGCACGTTGCGGACCAAGCGGTCGCGGCCGATCCGCTTGACCGCGCTCTTGGCGAAGAGCGCGCGGAACCCCGCGTCATCGAGCGCCGCCAGCTCGGCTAGCGGCGGGCTGCGCAAGGCCTCGCGCGCGTCCAGCGCCGCTTCGCGGCTGGCCCGCGCGAACTTGTTCCACGGGCAGACCGCCAGGCAGTCGTCGCAGCCGTAGATCCGGTTTCCGAGCGCAGCGCGGTAGCGCCCCGGAATCGGCCCGGCGTGCTCGATGGTGAGGTACGAGAGGCAGGCGCGAGCGTCGAGCTGGTAAGGCGCGGGGAAGGCGTTGGTCGGGCAGATGTCGAGGCAGGCGCGGCAGGCGCCGCAGTGGTCGCCCGAGGGCGCATCGGACGGCAGCTCGAGCGTGGTCAGGATCGCGCCCAGGAACAGCCATGAGCCGAACTCGCGCGAGACGAGGTTGGTGTGCTTGCCCTGCCAGCCGAGCCCGGCCGCTTCGGCCAGCGGCTTCTCCATCAAGGGCGCGGTGTCGACGAACACCTTCACCTCGCCGCCGAACCGCCGCTGCACGTCGCCGGCCAGGCGTTTCAGCCGCTTCTTGACGAGGTCGTGGTAGTCGTCGCCCTGGGCGTAGACCGAGATCGCTCCGTGCGACCGGGCCTCGAGCGCCGCCAGCGGGTCGCGATCGGGACCGTAGTTCAGTCCGAGCACGATCGCAGAGCGCGCCTCATTCCACATCGCCCGGGGATGCGAGCGACGCTCAAGGGTCCGTTCGATCCAGTCCATCGATCCGTGCCGCCCGGCGGCGACGAACTCGGAGAGGCGCGCCGAAGCGGGCCAGGGCGCATCGACGCGGGCGAAGCCGCAGGCGTCGAATCCGAGCGAGAGGGCCGCGTCGCGGATCGCGACCCTGGCGTCGCCGCCCTTGGCGGCGTCAGAAGTCGAGGTCGTCATAGTGCGCGGCCGGCGCGAGGCCCGGCCAGCGGTCGGCGAGCAGCGGGCGGAAGGCCGGCCGCGACTTCAGCTTCATGTACCAGGTCTTGGCCGTTGGTACGTCGCGCCAGGGGATGTCGCCGAAGTAGTCGAGCACCGAGATGTGCGCGGCCGCTGCGAAGTCGGCGAAGCTGAGGCGCCGGCCGGCGAGCCAATCGCGCACGGACAGCAGGTGCTCGACGTAGGCCAGATGGCTGCGCAGCGCCTCGCGGCCGACGCGCATGTTGGACAGGTCCGGCGCGCCCATCTTGGTCAGGCGCTTCTCGAGCTTCTCGTGCAGCAGATAGCTGTCGACGTCGGCGTCGAACTTGCGGTCGAACCACTGCATCAGCCGCCGCGTCTCGGCCCGCTCCGCTGGATCGTGGCCGATCAGCCCTGGCTGCGGATGCTGCTCGTCGAGGTGCTCGAGGATCGCGCGCACCTCGCAGACGACCGTCCGACGGCCGGCCTCGACCTCGACCAGCACCGGCGTGAGGCCGGACGGATTCAACCGCGCGAAGTCGGCCGGCCGCTCCCAGTAGCGCACCACGACCGCCTCGAATGGGAGCCGCTTCTCACCTAGCGCGAGACGCGCCTGGCGCGAGGCCGGGTCGAGCGGGAAGTGGTAGAGGGTCCGTTCCACGGATAGGCGCTAAGGGGTCTGGGCTTAAGGTTTGGTTTACCTCAAGGCTCGGCGTTGGCGTGGGTCTCGGCGAACGCCCCGCCGTGCGGCTCGGCGCGGCCGCGCGGGTCGGCGTGGATGATGATGTCGGCGGCCGGGAAAGCCTCCAACACACGGCGCTCGGCGGCCACGACGACTTCGTGGGCCGTTTCGAGGCTGAGCTCGGGATCGAGGTCGGCGTGCATCTGGATATGCACGAACGGCCCGGAGGCGCGGGTGCGCAGCTGGTGCACGTCGGTCAGGCGCGGATCCTGCGTCATCAGCGCCACGATCCTGGCCCGCGCGTCGTCGGGCAACTCGCGGTCCAACAGTTCGTCGGAGGCCCGACGGAAGACCCCGACCGCGCCCCAGAGCAGGACCAGGCCGACGACGAGCCCGCCGAGCGCATCGAACCCGCCGACGTGAAAGAGCGCGCTCGCCCCAATCGCGACCAGCGCGGCCAGATTGGATGCAAGGTCGGCAAGGTAGTGCGCGCGATCGCCGGTGACGGCGACCGAGCGGGCTCTGCGCAGCACCTGGGTTTGCGCGGCGATCAGAAGCGCCGAGAGCACCGTCGAGATCGCCATCGCGCCGACCGCCCAGCCTTCCTGCGCGATCGGCTTCGGATGGAGGAGGTGGTTGATCGCCTCCTGGCCGATCAGCGCCGCCGACGCGAAAACCAGGCCCGCCTGCACCAGGCTCGCGAACGCCTCGGCCTTGCCGTGGCCGTATCGGTGCTCGGCGTCCGGCGGCGCAGCGGCGTAGCGCACGGCGAAGAAGGTGCCGAGCGCCGCCAGCAGGTCGAGGGCGGAATCGGCCAGAGAGGCCAGGATCGAGACCGAGTCGCTGGCGACCCAGACGACCGCCTTGATCACCGTCAGAGCGAGCGCAGTCGCCACCGACAGCGCGGTGATGCGCCGGGTCAGCACGGCGGTTTCGGCCGGCGTCAGGCGGTAGGCGCTCTCCATGCGCGCGAGTCTAGCCGCTGGGCCGCCGTTCGCGAAGGCGGAACGTCCCGGCCACAACAGGTTGCGGGGTCAGGCGATATCGCCTGACCCCGCAACGCGCCCCCCAGGGCCCCAACGCTACCGGGTCGCGCTACCGATCGCGTTGCTGATGTGCTGGTACATCGCGTTTTCGTTGTTGGCGAAGAGCGACAGACCGCCCACGATCGCCAGGAAGATGCAGGCGACGATGAGGCCGTATTCCACGGCCGTTGCGCCCGCCTCGTCGTCGCCGAGCCGCGCGAGGCTCAAAGAAAGTCGCGCAACCAGGCCACGAGCGGCGCGTCGGCCGGCGGCATCGGATAGTCGCTCAATCTGTCGGGCTTCACCCATGCGATCGCCTCATGTTCGAGCGCCGTCACGAAACCCTCCCAGCGCCTGCATAGGTAAAGTGGCATAAGCAAATGAAAGGATTCGTAACCGTAACTGGTAAAGACGAAGGGTGCGAGGCAGGCCTGCGTAACCTTAATGCCGAGCTCCTCTTTCAGCTCCCGGATCAGGCATTGCTCTGGGGTTTCTCCGGAATCAACCTTACCACCAGGAAATTCCCAGAGCCCGGCGAGCGATTTACCAATCGGTCTCTTAGCTATGAGAATCCGCCCGTCCGCATCAATGAGTGCGGCCGCCGCCACCAGAACGAGCGGCTTTTCAGGTCTCTCCGATGCGTCCATGAGGGCGAGCGATACACGCCCCGCGCGCCGCTGTCGCCGATTTGACGACCCTCGCGTCAGGCCCCGAAGCTGGTGCGATTGTCGCGAGCGGAGAGATCCCCATGAGAGCCATGGTGCTGGAAGGCGGAACGGGCCTCGATCACCTGAAACTGGTCGAACGGCCGGAACCCAGGCCGGGACCCGGCGAGGTGCTGGTGCGGCTGGCCGCCGCGTCGATCAACTACCGCGACCTCGCCACAGTCACGATGATGGCGCCGCCGCGGCCATTGATCCCGCTGTCGGACGGCGCGGGCGTTGTCGAGGCGGTCGGCGACGGCGTCACCCGCGTCAACGTGGGCGACCTGGTGATGCCCGGGTTCTTCCCGCACTGGACGGCGGGACGGCCCACTCCGCAGCGGCTCGCAGCGCTGGGCGGCGTCCTTGACGGCGTCGCCTGCGAGGCCATCGCGCTCACCGCGGAGGGCGTGACAAAGGCGCCGGCCGGCTGGGATGCGGCCGAAGCCGCGACGCTGCCCTGCGCCGCCGTGACCGCGTGGCGCGGCCTGGTCGTCGAGGGCAGGCTGACGGCCGGAGAGACGGTGCTGGTGCAGGGCACCGGCGGCGTCTCGATCTTCGCGCTCCAGTTCGCCAAGCTGACCGGCGCCCGCGTGATCGTCACCTCGTCGTCGGACGAGAAGCTCGAGCGCGCCCGGGCTATGGGCGCCGACGAGACGATCAACTACCGCAGCACGCCAGACTGGGCGAAGGCCGCCCGCGACCTCACCGGCGGCCGCGGCGTCGACCACGTGGTCGAAGTGGGCGGCGCCGGCACGTTCCAACAGTCGATCGCCGCCTGCGCGCTCGGCGGCAGCATCGCCGTGATCGGGGTGCTGTCCGGATTCGTGAAAGACCTGAACGTCGCGGCCATGTTCGGCGGCAACCTGCATATCAACGGCATCACCGTCGGCAGCCGCGAGAACGTGGAGCAGATGGTGCGCGCGATCGAGATCGGCCGACTGAAGCCGGTGATCGACCGCCGATTCCGGCTGGACCAGCTTGCGGAAGCGTTGGCGCTGATGCAGGCCGGCGGCCACTTCGGCAAGGTCGTGATCGACATATGATCCCTCCCCTCCTGGGAGGGTGTCCGGCGCGGAGCGACGGACGGGTGGGGGTGTTTCGCGCGTCAACGCGACGTCGGGTTTCGCGCACGGCCCTGGACTGCCCCACCCGACCGCTTCGCGGTCTTCCCTGCCCATGAAGGGGAGGGATTAGACCAACCTCTCGCCCACCTCGGCGATCTCGATGTCGGCGCCTGCGACCACGATATCGGCGGCCGTCCAGGGCCGCTCGCTCTCGACGTAGGCTCGCTCGCGCGGCATCCACTCGCGTTCCCAGTAGGGGATCATGTGGGCGCCGTCGCGCCGGGCGACGCGGACGAGTCGGTCCTCGAGACGCCCCTGCACCCAGATCGCCAGGTCGTAGCGCGGCCGCAGCTCCGGGCGCAGGCAGAAGAGACCCTCGACCAGCCAGGCGCGACCTTCGATCGGCGCCGCCTCCATGATCCGGCCGCCCTCCCAGTCGTAGCCGCGCACCTGCGCGCGGCCGGCGCGGCTCAGGCCCTCGACCGCCGAGCATAGTTCGCGCCAGCGCAGATGCGGGACCGGACCCGGTTCGACGACGTCGAAGCCGGCGAAGAACTCATCGGCGCTCAGGTACTGGAACGTCGGCTCGAGGCGGTCGAGCAGGCCCTCGGCCAGCGCGGTCTTGCCGCTGCAGCCCCAGCCGTCGATCGCGACCAGCGCGGCCGCGCCGCGCGGCTCGAGGCGCGACAGGCGATCGGCGAGCGCGTCGAGGAAAGCCGCCGGGTAGAGCATCGCAGCGCCCGGACGGCGATCGAGCCGCGAGTCTGTCAGCTGCGATAATCCCCGTTGATCGACACGTAGCCGTGGGTCAGGTCGCAGGTCCACATCACCGCCGAGGCGCGGCCGACGCCGACGTCGACGGCGACCTCGAGCTCCTTCTTCCTCATGTAGGCGCTCATCTTCGCCTCCGAGTAGTCGGAAGCGACCCGCCCGTCACGGGCGGCCCATAGCTCGCCGAACCGGACGCTGAGGCGCTCGCGGTTGATCGGCTCGTCGGCGCGCCCGACGGCCATGACGATCCGCCCCCAGTTGGCGTCCTCCCCGGCGAACGCGGTCTTCACCAGCGGGCTCTCGCAGACGGTGCGGGCGATCTTGCGGGCCGACGCGGCGGAGGCCGCGCCGGTGATCGTCACCTTGACGAACTTGGTGGCGCCCTCGCCGTCCCGCACCAGCTGCTGAGCGAGGGCGAGCAATACGCCTTCGAGCTTGGCGCGGAAGTCGGTGAGCCGGGCGTCGCCCGCCCGGCTGATCCGCGGCGCGCCGGCCTGCCCGGTCGCGAACAACAGCAGCGTGTCATTGGTCGAGCGGTCGCCGTCGACCGTCACGGCGTTGAAGGTCGTGTGCACGTAGAGCCGCACGAGCGCCTGCAACGCCGCCGGCGAGATCGCCGCGTCGGTGGCGACGAAGGCCAGCATCGTCGCCATGTCCGGCGCGATCATGCCCGAGCCTTTGGCGACGCCGGCGATCCGCACCTTCTCGCCATCGATCTCGGCCTCCGCGACCGCGCCTTTGGCGAAGGTGTCGGTGGTCATGATCGCGCGGGCGGCGTCGCCCCAGGCATGGGGCGCGAGCGCCTTGGCGATCTCGGGGACCCGGGCGGTGATCTTGCCGTCCGGGAGCAGCTCGCCGATGACGCCGGTCGAGGCCATCATCACCTGGGCCTGGCGGCAGCCGAAGCTCTTGGCGACCGCCGAGGCGACGCGGCGGGCGGCGTCCGCGCCCGGCCGGCCGGTGAAGGAGTTGGCGCAACCGGCGTTGACCACCAGGCCCCGGATGTCGCGACCGCCGTTGGCTTCGAGGCGCCGCTTGCACCAGTCGACCGGCGCCGAGCCGACGCCGTGACGCGTAAACACGCCGGCGCAGGTCGTGCCTTCGGCGAAGCGCATCAGCAGGACGTCGTTGCGCTCGTGCTTGTAAAGACCGGCGCGGCCCACCGCGAGCTCGACGCCGGCGATCTGGCCCATCACGGGCAGAGGCACGGCGTTCGGCGAGACCTTGAGTCCGGGCTTGCCCGCCGGCGCGGCCGGCGCGGCGCCGATCTCGAACTGGCGCGCCTGGCGGTCCGCCCGGCGCAAGGCGGCGCTTTTCCAGGCGCTGCGGAGCGGGTCGAGCGCACGCTCGAGCGTCTGGCCGACGAGGTCGGCAGGCTTGGCCGCGGCGGATGCTGCGGCGGACGTGACCGTGCGCCTGGCGGCGCCTGGAGCTCTGTCGGGCGGTCGGCGGGGCGCTCTCGTCATCGGGTCACCGGGTCGCGTTGGACGTAGCGCCATTGGCCGGCGCGGGAAGGGGCGCAACGTTGGCGGGCGCCGACGCGGGCTCGGCAGGCGCGCCGGGGACGTCGGGCGGGGGCGGCAAGAGGTTCTGGATCTTGGCCTTGGCCCGCAGCGTCAGCACCAGGTCCTTGACCTGGTCGTAGGTGATGAACCGGATCAGCTGTGGACGCACTGCGTCGAGCGGCGGTGGCGGCTCGGGGCGCCGGTCGTCCACCCGGATGAGCGCCCAGCCGGCGTCGATCTTGACCGGTCCGACGACCTGGCCAGGCTTGGCCCCCTTCACCACGTCGGCCAGCTCCTGCGGCAAGGTGTCGGTCGTCGTCTCGCCGAGATCGCCGCCCTTGAACCGCGTGACGCTGTCGATGGAACGCTCCAGCGCCACCGCCTCGAAGGCGGCGCCGCCGGTCACCTGCTTCTTCGCCGCCTCGGCGTCCGGCTCGGTCGCCGTCACGATCTGGCGCAGGTGGATCACCTCGCCCGGCGTGCGGTGCTTGAGGAACTCCTGGTAGAGCCGGTTCTCGGCCTGCTGGTTGACCGCGCGGCCGACGACGCTGTCGATGATGATGTCCTCGAGCGCCCGCTCCCGCGCCGCGGCCAACCGGCGCTGCGCCAGCGGATCCTTGTCCAGGTGGCGGGCCACCGCTTCGGCGGCCAGCACCTTGGTGTCGACCACCTCGTCGAGCACCTTGCGGAAGAGATCGTTGGAGACGTCGAGCGGATCGCCCGGGCCGATCAGGCCCTCGGCCACGGCCTCGCGCTTCACGTCCGAGGCCCAGACCGTCTGTCCGTTGACCCGGGCCACAGCCCTGTCGCCGGGCTCGGGCGCATTCTGCGTGGTCGTCGGGGGCGCGCACGACGCCAGACCGAACGCAAGCGACGCGACCGCGCCCAGCAGGCGCGCCTTCCCCTCGGTCAGACTTGCTTTGGCGACCACGGCGGTATTTCCCTCGCCGCCGCGCATGGGCGTTGAGGCCCACCGCGTCAAGGGAGGAAGCGCGCCATGAAGTTCTACAACTCGATCGGCCCGAACCCGCGTGTGGTGAAGATGTTCATGGCCGAAAAAGGCGTCGACATCCCGCGCGTCGAGATCAACCTCATGGCCGGCGAGAACCGCCAGTCGCCCTACGTGGCCAAGAACCCTTCCGGCCAGATGCCCGCGCTCGAGCTCGACGACGGCGTCGTGCTGGCCGAGATCCTGCCGATCTGCGAGTACCTCGAGGAGATCCACCCGAGCCCGCCGCTGATCGGGACCAACGCCGAGGAGCGGGCGGTGACCCGCATGTGGACGCGTCGAATTGACCTCAACATCTGCGAGCCGATGGCCAACGGCTTCCGCTTCTCGCAGGGCCTGCAACTGTTCCAGAACCGGGTCCACTGCATCCCCCAGGCGGCGGACGACCTGAAGGCGGTCGCCCGCGAGAAGCTGGCCTGGCTCGACGGCCTGATCGCCGGTCGCCAGTTCGTCGTCGGCGACCGTTTCACGCTGGCCGACATCCTGCTGTTCGTCTTCGTCGAGTTCGGCGCGCAAGTGGGCCAGCCGCTCGATCCCGCGAACAAGAACCTCGCGGCCTGGAAGGACCGCGTCGCGGCCCGGCCGAGCGCGGCGGCGAGCGCCTGACCGCGCCCGCCATGCCTGTGGCCGCAACC
>DATKMZ010000073.1:0-13385 GCA_035541575.1 Caulobacteraceae bacterium
GAGGCTGGCGCTGATCCCGCCCTGCGCGGCCACCGTATGCGAGCGGGTCGGGAACACCTTGGTCAGGCAGGCGGTCTTCAGCCCCGCCTGCGCGCACCCCAGCGCCGCCCTCAGCCCCGAGCCGCCGGCCCCCACCACCACAACGTCGAACGCATGGTCGATCAGCTCGTAGGCCGGCATCAGACGCTCACTCCGGCGCTCGAGAGCGCCACCTTGAGGATGGAAAGGATCGTGAGCGCGCCGGCGAGCCAGGTGACGAAGACGTTCAGCACCAGAAGGATCGCCTTGGTCGCGGGCCTGGCGAAATAGTCCTCGATGATCACCTGCATGCCGACCTGCATGTGCCAGAAAGCGGCGAGGGCCAGCAGCGAGGCGAGGCCGGCGTTGACCGGCGAGCGCAGGAAGCCGGCCGCGGTGTCGTAGTCGCCGCTCGCGAGGTTGAACGCGCTCGCCAGCCCCCAGAGCACGAGCACGACGAGCGCGACGGCGGTGACGCGCTGAACGATGAAGTGGCCGACTCCGTGCTTGGAGGCGCCGCGGCCCCTGGCGCGGCCGAGCGGCGTGCGGATCAGGGCCATCAGAGCACCCCCGTCATGGCGAGCCCGCTCCAGAACAGGATCGTCGCGACGACAGCCGCGCCGATCACCAGCCAGGCGGTGCTGCTCGCGGTCTGCGGCTTGAAGCCGTAGCCGGCGTCCCAGACCAGGTGCCGCAGGCCGTTGCAGAGGTGAAAGAACGCGCCGAGCGTCAGCAGAAAGAACACGACCTTGCCGACGATCGAGCCGGCGAGCCCGGTGAAGACGGCGTAGGCGTCGGCGCCGGAGGCCAGCGACAGCGCCCAGGCCATCAGGATCAGCGCGCCGGCGTAGAGTCCCGCGCCTGCGGCCCGGTGCATGATCGAGGTGAACATGGTGACGTGCCAGCGCCAGGTCGTGACGGAGGGCGAAATTGGCCGCGGCCTTGGGCCGGGCGCGGCGTCGGCCATCTCTTGGTCCCCTCCCGTCGTTACGGAGCGCGCGGCTCTTTTAAGCCGCAGCGGGGGGGTGTCAACGCGACCGCGGTCGCTTGCCGTAGGGACGCCGACGGCGCGATGATCGCCGCATCGACGGGAGGAGAGCGGATGGCTGGAGGCAGGGTGACGGCCGCAATGCGGGCCACCGCGTTTTTCGCGGCGGCGATGATCCTCGGGGGCGCCGCGGCGGCGAGCGTGCCGGGCCTGCCGGCGGTCGCGCCCGAAGGTCCGGCGCTGGCGAACGCGGGCCACGGGGTTCAGGTCCGCGTGCAGTCGTCGGGCGATGCGGACGCCGACGCGGTTCTCGCCGCCGTCGCAGACATCGACAAAGGCGGCCTGCTGTCGGTGAAGGACCATGAGGATGCGCTGCGCTCGGCCCTGGCGAACATGCCCAAGCCGTTCGTGCGCGAGCAGCGGATCGGCGACGAGATCCGCTACCGCGGCGACTCCCTCGACGACTGCCTGCGCTATGCGGTCTCCAGCGCGCCTCGCCGCGGATCGCGGAGCTTCGTCTGCCTCGGCAATCCCTATCCGGCCGCCGCGTTCTACCTTGGCTCCTACTACAACGAGGTCGGCCAGCCGGACCGGGCGCTCGAAGTGCTCGATCTTGGCCGGCTCGCGGGCCCCGACTCGCCGGTCGTCGCCAGCGAGCGCGACGCTGCGCTGATGGCGCTGCACCGCTGGGACGACGCCCTCGCCGGCGCGAACCAGGCGCTGGCCGTCGCCGATCTCGCGTCTGGCGACCGGGCGCGGCTGCTCCGCAACCGCGGCTATGCGCTGACGGAGCTGAAGCGGCTCGACGAGGCCGAGCAGGCCTATCGCGACTCCCTCGCGCTCGAGCCGGACAATGCGCTCGCCCACAACGAGCTGGACTACATCGCCAAGCTCAAGGCCGGCGGGCCGACCGCGCCGCCGGGCGTTCTCTTCCGGCCGAACGCGCCCAAGGGCAAGTAGCGCCTCAGGTCTCGCCAGTCGCCTCGAGCCACGCCGCCGAGCGCATCTCCTCGAGGCGCGAGGCCGCGCGCTCGAACTCGAAGCTGCCTTCGCCTTCCGGATAGAGCCTGGCCGGCTCGGTTGCGGCGAGCACCACGAGCCGCGTCCGCGCCTCGTAGAGCGCGTCGATCAGCGTCGCCAGCCGCCGCGCGGCGCTGCGGTCCTCGGGCCGGAGCTTGGGCACCGCCTCGAGGAAGAGCGTGTCGAACCGTTCGGCGATGGCGAGGTAGTCGCCAGGACCCAGCGCCTCGCCGCAGAGGTTCTGGAAGTTGGCGCGCAGCAGCTTGCCGGCCGCCCTCGGCCAGTGCTCGCGGCGGCCGTAGACCTCGATGGTGGCGCCGCTCTCCTCGTCGGCGCCCAGCATCTCGCGCCAGAGCGCATCGAACGCGGCCTCGTTGTCCGGATCGCCCGGCGAGAACCAGACGCCCGCCGCGCGCAGACGGTCGAGCCGGTAGTCGCGCGGACCGTCGACCCGCACCACCTCCATCCGCGCCTTCAGGAGCTCGATGAAGGGCAGGAAGAGCTGGCGGTTGAGGCCGTCCTTGTAGAGGTCGTCGGGCGCGCGGTTGGACGTGGCCGCCACCGTCACGCCGCGCGCGAACAGCTGCTCGAACAGCCGCCCGAGTATCATCGCGTCGGCGATGTCGGTCACCTGGAACTCGTCGAAGCAGAGCAGCCGCGCGCCGCGCGCGACGGCCTCGGCGGTCGGGGCGATCGGATCGTCGCCGCGGCTGGAGCCGAACCTGGCCTGACGCGCCGCGGCGTCGCCGTTGCGCCAGGCGTTCACCAGCGCGTGGACCTCGGCCATGAAGACGTGGAAGTGCGTGCGCCGCTTCTTCTCTACCGGCGAGCTCTCGAAGAAGAGGTCCACCAGCGCCGACTTGCCGCGCCCGACCGGACCCCAGAGGTAGACGCCACGCACCGGCTCGGCCTTGCGGAACAGGCCTGCGGGTCGCGCCTCGGCGAGGTCGGTTTCGAGTCGTTCGAGCGCGGCGACGGCCCGCGCCTGCGCCGGGTCGGCCAGCAGATCACCGTCACGAAGGCGCGCGTCGTAGGCGGCGCGAAACTGGCCGGGCATCGGGGCAGGCCTAGCGGCTCGAGGCGGCTAAGTCATCCCTCCCCCCTCGCGAGGAGAAGGGGAGGGAGAGTCAGGCCCCTAGCTCCTGCTCGACGAACCGGTAGGTCTGTGGGTCCACGCAGGCGCAGGCGCGCATCCGCCCGTCCTTGGTCCACCAGACGAGCGTGGGGTAGGCGAAGTCGACGCCGCTCTCCTTCAGCTCGGCGGCGAGCTGCGCCGCGAGGCCGCGGCCGACGCCGATCACCGCCGTGCGGGCCGCATCGCCGTCGGCCGGCGCGATCCCGGGCGCGGCCCAGTCGGACGGATTGGCCAGCGACCATTGCTGGTAGAGCCGCCAGCTGCGGTTGGTCCAGAGCTCGGCGACGGTGTTGCGCTCGGCCGGCGTCGAGTGGGCCTGGCCGTTGGAGTCCGACCGCGCGATCACGATCACCCGGGTGTCGACGTCGGCCTTCTGCAGCTTGGGGAATTCGGTCTTCTCGAAGCGGACGCAGTCCGAGCAGGAGCGGAACGAGATCATGTAGAGCTTCGGGCCGGTCAGGTGCGGCGAGACCCAGCCCGCCTGGTCGAGCGCCTTGCCGATCTCAGCCTGATGCCGGGTGATCGTGTGGGGGCGCCAGCGCCAGTCGAGGTCCCACAGGAGGAACACGACTGCGCCCGCCACAGCCAGCACGCCCAGCACGCCGAGCCCAAGCAGCAATCGTCGCATCCGCCGGCCCTCCGTCCGTGCGCGGAGATGGCCCGCGCGGCCCGTCGGCGTCAATGCGCGGCGCCCGCCGCCCTTGCTCCGCTGGCCTGCGGCGGCGCATCTTGCGGCATGGTCCTGGCGTCCGAAGCTGCGTCGATCGCGCGCCCCGCCATCCGGCGCGGGCACATCGTCGACGTGTTGATCGAGGAGCGGGCGCCGAGGCTGGCGTCTTCGCCCGTCTGGCCGGCGCTCAGGCCTTCGCTCTACGCGCTGCTGGGCTATCGCAAGGCCCGGCAAATGGCCGACGCGATCGCGCCGTTGCGCGGTCACGCGGCGCTCGCCTACGCCTCGGAGCTGCTGGCGCTGAAGGTCGAAGTTCGCGGGCTGGAGCGCCTGCCGCGACAGGGCCGCTTGGTGCTGATCGCCAACCACCCGACCGGCATCGCCGACGGCGTCGCGCTCTACGATGCGGTGCGCGCGCTCCGGCCGGACATCGCCTTCTACGCCAACGCCGACGCGCACCGGATCTCGCCCGGGCTCAGCGATCTCCTGATCCCGGTCGAGTGGGTGGACGAGAAGCGCACGCGCGAGAAGACGCGGCTGACGCTTGCGATGACGCGCGAGGCGATGGAGGCCGGCCGCGCGCTGGCGATCTTCCCGGCGGGCCGCATCGCGCGGCGCGGGCCGGACGGGCGGCTGGCCGATCCGCCCTGGGCGACCAGCGCCATCTCGATCGCCCGCAAGTACGCTGCGCCGATCGCGCCGGTGCATCTGGCGGGGCCGAACTCCACCCTGTTCCACCTGTTCCACCGCGTCTCGAACGAGCTGCGCGACATGACCGTGTTCCACGAACTGCTGAACAAGCGCGGCGGCCGCTACCGCATGACGGTCGGGCCGCTGATCGACCCCGACTCGATGCCTGCCGACGCAGGGGAGGCGACTCAGCAGCTGAAGGGCTACATCGAGACCCAACTCGCCGCACACCCGGATCGACCCTACCGATGATCACGCCCGCCGAAGGAGAGTTCCGCCTTGACCACGAGGGCGACACGCGCCGCCTGGGCGCCGCCATCGCCCGCGAGCTGAAGGCCGGCGAGGCGGTCTGCCTCTCGGGTCCGCTCGGCGCCGGCAAGACGACGCTGGCGCGCGGCCTGATCCAGGCGTTGACCGGCGAGGCGACCGAGACGACCAGCCCCACCTTCGTGCTGGCGCAGACCTACGAGGCGCCGTCGCTGACGCTCACGCACTTCGACCTCTACCGGCTGGAAGAGCCGGAGGAGACGCGCGAGCTGGGCATCGACGACGCGCTCGACTCCGGCGCGGCGGTGATCGAGTGGCCCGAGCGGCTCGGCCACCACCTGCCGCACGACCGCGTCGACGTCGAGCTGCGGATCACGGGTGACGCCCGGCGCGCGCGGCTGACGCCGCACGGGACCTGGGAGGGGCGCGCGCTTGAGCTCTGAGCGCGAGGGGGTCAAGGCGGCGTTCCTGGAGGCGAACGGTCTCGCCGCCGCGCGGCGCGAGAAGCTGCCGGGCGATGCTTCGACCCGGCTCTACGAGCGCTTGCATCTCCCCGGAGGCGGGCGACGCATCTTCATGGACCAGCCGCCGCAGGCCGAGACCCAGCCCTGCCCGCCGGCCGCAACTCCGGCCGAACGCCGGGCTCTCGGCTACAACGCGATGGCGCGGCTCGCGGCCGGGAGAGTCGACGCCTTCGTCGCCTGCGCCGGGTTCCTGAGGTCGCGGGGCCTCTCGGCCCCCGAGATCATCGCCGCCGACCCGGCCCAGGGTCTGGCGGTGCTGGAGGACCTCGGCGACGACCTCTACGCGACGCTGATCGCCGGCGGGTTCGACGAGGCCCCGCTATACGATGCAGCGGTCGACGCGCTGGTCGTGCTGCACGCCGAGCCGCCGCCGGCGGTGCTCGAGGGCGACGGTTGCCGCTGGCCGCTGCTGACCTACGACTCGCTCGTGCTGCAGACCGGCGGCGAGATGTTCCTCGAGTGGTGGCCGAAGTACGCCGGCGTGGCCCCGTTCTCGGCCCAGGCGATGGCGGACTGGGAAGGCTACTGGCGGCCGATCCGCGCGCGCGGTGAAGCGAGAGCCAGCGTCTTCTGCCACCGCGACTACCACGCCGAGAACCTGATCTGGCTGCCCGAACGCAGGGGCGCCGCCCGCGTCGGCCTGCTCGACTTCCAGGACGCGCTGAAAGCGCATCCGGCCTGGGACTTCTCGATGCTGCTGCACGACGGCCGCCGCGACGTCTCGGCCGAGCTCGAGGCGGCCTGCCTGGCGCGCTACCTCGCCGCGCGGCCCGACCTCGACCGCGAGTCGTTCCTGGCCGACTACCACGCGCTCGGCGCGCTCAACGTGATCCGCATCCTCTTCATCTTCGCCCGCCAGGTCGCCGGCTTCGGGCGACCGAAGTACCGCGCCTTCACGCCGCGCATGTGGGGCTATCTCGAGCGCTGCATGACCGCGTCGGGCGAGCTCGCGCCGCTGCGCGGCTGGCTCGACGCGAACGTGCCGCCGGAGCGGCGCATATGACGGCGCCGAAGACTGCGATGGTGCTGGCCGCGGGGCTCGGCACCCGCATGCGTCCGCTCACCGACG
Organism: Caulobacteraceae bacterium; assembly: GCA_035541575.1. Lineage (GTDB taxonomy): Bacteria > Pseudomonadota > Alphaproteobacteria > Caulobacterales > Caulobacteraceae > Acaudatibacter. The sequence goes on from DATKMZ010000073.1 coordinate 6,382, forward strand.
ATCGGCCCAAGGCGCTGGTCGAGGTCGGCGGCCGCGCGCTGATCGATCACATGCTGGACCGCCTGGCCGAAGCCGGCGTCGAGCGCGCGGTGGTCAACCTGCACGCCTTCGCCGACAGGCTGGAGGCGCATCTGCGCGACCGCAAGCCGCCGCCGGCGCTCGCGTTCTCAGACGAGCGCGGCGAGCCGGCCCCGTGGGAGACCGGCGGCGGGCTCAAGCGCGCCCGACCGCTGCTGGGCGACGGCCCGGTCTGGGTCGCCAACATCGATTCGATCTGGCTCGAGCACGACGCCTCGGCGACGGCGGCGGTCGCGGCGATGTGGGACCCGGCGGCGATGGACGTCTGCCTGCTGCTCGCGCCGACGGCGACCTCGCTTGGCTTCCACGACACCGGCGATGTCTTCCTCGAGCCGGACGGCCGGGTGCGGTTCAAGCAGCCCGACGAGCGCGCGCCTTACGTCTACGTCGGCGTCCACATCTGCGATCCGAAGATCGTCGCGGGCGGTCCGGACGGACCGTTCTCGCTGCTGCCGATCTGGCGCACGCTGGCCGAGCAGGGGCGGGTCTACGGCGTCGCGCCGCCCGGCCAGTGGATGCACGTCGGCGATCCGGCCGCGCTCGGGGCCGCCGAGGCGAGGCTCAGGGAAGCGGCATGAGCTTCCTCGGCGCGCCCTCTCCGCGCTGGTTCAACATCGAGGCGGGACGGCCGTTCCTGGCGGACCTGGCGCGGGGGCTGACCGAGGCGCTCGGGACCGAGGCGCTGGCCGACGCGCTGGTGCTGACGCCGACCCGCCGCGCCGGACGCGACCTCGCCGACGCGTTCCTCGGCCTCGCCGGGGGTGGCGCGGTGCTGCTGCCGCAGATGCGGGCGCTGGGCGATCTCGACGAGGGCGAGCCGCCGTTCGAGCCCGGCGACCTGGCGCTCGATCTGCCGCCGGCGATCTCGCCTGCACGCCGCCGCTACGAGCTCGCGGGTCTGGTCGCGGCGCACGATGACGCACTCGGCCGCCAGCTCGACGCCGCGGGGGCGCTCGACCTCGCCGACGCGCTCGCCGCCTTCCTCGACAGCGTCGAGATCGAAGAGGTCGATCCGCTCGCCGGCATCGACGACCTCGCGCCGGGCGAGCTCGCCCAGCACTGGCAGGTTTCGGCCGAGTTCCTGAAGCTGGCGCTGACCGACTGGCCCGAGCGGCTTGCCGAGCTCGGCCTGATGGACGTCGGCGCGCGCCGCGCCTTGCTGCTGCGCCGCCTCGCCGAGCGCTGGCTGGCCCAGCCGCCCGAGCAGGTGATCGTCGCTGCGGGCTCGACCGGCAGCGCGCCGGCGGTCGCGAACCTGCTGACGGTGATCGCCGGGCTGCCGAATGGCGCCGTGGTGCTACCCGGACTGGACCTCAGCCTCGCCGACCGCGCCTGGGCCCAGGTTGGCGAGCAGCATCCGCAGGGCGGGCTGAAGCGCCTGTTGGCCCGCGCCGGGATCGAGCGCGCGGCGGTCGGGCCCTGGGGGGCCGACGCCGCCCGCGGCCGCTGGCGCCGGCGGCTGATCAACGAGGCGTTGCGCCCGGCGGAGGCCACCGCCGACTGGCTGGCGCAGATCAAGCGGCTGCGCGAGGAGGGCGCGGCCGACGGCGTCGACCCGATCGCCGAAGGTCTCTCGGGGCTCTCGATCGTCTACGCCCGCGCCGAGGAGGAGGCGGCGACCGCCACGGCGCTATTGCTGCGCGAGGCGCTGGAAACGCCGGGCCGCACGGCCGCGCTGGTGACGCCCGACGCGGCGCTGGCCCGCCGGGTCAGCGCGCGGCTCACCCGCTGGGGCGTATCGGCCGACTCCTCGGCCGGCGCGCCGCTGGCGGGTTATCCGATCGCGACGCTGATGGGTCTGGCCGCCCGTGCCGCGCTCGATCCGCTCGACCCCGTGACCCTGCTCGGCCTCGCCAAGCACCGCTTCTCCCGCTTCGGGCTGGGCGAGACCGCGCTGGCGGCCGGAAGGCGGTCGCTCGAGCTGGCGCTGCGCGGTCCCCGGCTCGCCACCTGGGAGGCGATCGGCGCGCGAATCCGGGCCGACGAGGGGCGCCTCGTACTGAACGCCCTGCAGGCGGCCACTGAGACGCTCGCCGCGCCATTCGCGACCGGCGCCGCGCAACCGGTGGACGCGGCCAGGGCGCTCGCCGAAGCGCTCGAGCGACTGGCCGCCGGCGAGGACGGCGGCCTGGGCGACCTTTGGAGCGGCCTCGCCGGCGAGTGTGCGGCCGCCCTGATCGCCGGCCTGATCGACGAGGGCGAGCGCCTGCCGGATGTCGGCCGCCCCGGGCTCGTCGAGCTGATCGACCAGCTCGTCGCCCGCGAGGTGGTGCGCGGCGGCGGCGCGACGCACGCGCGCCTCAGGATCCTCGGCGCGATCGAGGCGCGGCTGGCCCGGGCCGACCTCCTGATCCTCGCCGGGCTCGAGGAGGGCGTCTGGCCGCAGGGCGCGCCGATCGACCCCTTCCTGTCGCGGCCGATGCGGGCCGCGCTCGGCCTGCCGCCGCCGGAGCGCCGCCTCGGACTCGCCGCTCACGACTTCGCGCAGGGCTCGAGCGCGCCGGAAGTGGTGCTGATCTCGTCTGAGCGCCGAGACGGCGCTCCCGCGGTCGCCTCGCGCTGGCTCTGGCGGCTGGAGACGCTGGTGCGCGGCGCAGGGCTGGAGCTGCCGACCCGGCCGGGGCTGCTGGAGATCGCCCGCGCGCTCGACGCGCCGGCGGTGTTCCGTCCCGCTGGGCGGCCGCATCCGACGCCACCGGTGGCCGTGCGGCCGCGCGAGCTGCCGGTGACCGGGATCGAGCGCTGGGTCCGCGATCCCTACGCGATCTACGCCCGCTACGTCCTCAAGCTCCGTCCGCTCGAGCGGCCCGCCGAGCCGGTCGAGGCGCTGGCCAGGGGCACGGCGGTGCACGCCGCGTTCGAGCGCTTCGCCAGGGAGCATCCCGGCGAGCTGGCGCCGGGCGCCGAGGCCGCGTTCGCCGAGATCCTGATGGCCTGCCTAGAGGACGCCGGGATAGCGCCGGCGAGGCTCGCCCGCGAGCGGGCGCTGGCGCTCAACGTCGCCCCCTGGGTGGTCGACTTCGAGCGGCGACGCCGGGCTGATGCGCAGCTGATCGTCGAGCAGTCCGGCGCCCACACCTTCGCCTCGCCAGGCGGCGACTTCACCGTCACCGCCCGGGCCGACCGGATCGAGGTTCGCGGCGGCGCGGCCGACGTGCTCGACTTCAAGACCGGCTCGCCGCCTTCAGCCAAGCAGGTGCAGAGCGGCCTCGCCCCGCAGCTCACGCTCACCGCGGCGATCCTGAAGCGCGGCGGGTTCGCCGAGCTGGGCCCGAGGGACGTCGGCGAGCTGGTCTATGTGCGGGTCAGCGGCGGCCGCGTCCCCGGCCGCGAGGACGTGCGCGCCTACCGCGGAGAGTCGCTCGAGCTCGCCGAGCGCGCCTTCGAGGGCCTGCGCCGCAGAGCCGCGGCGTTCGACGACGAGACGACGCCCTACGTCGCCTGGGCGGCCCCGCAGATGATGGGCCGCTACGGCGGCGACTACGATCACCTCGGCCGGCTCTGGGAATGGGGCGTGATCGGCGGCGAGGAGGAGGGCGAATGAACCTCCGCGTCGAGCCAGTCCCGAGCAGGTCCCCACAGGTTCGCGCCTCGGACCCGGCCGCCTCGGTGTTCGTCGCCGCCAACGCGGGCTCGGGCAAGACCAAGACTCTGGTCGACCGCGTCGCGCGACTGCTGCTGACCGGCCCGAACCCGGAGGCGATCCTCTGCGTCACCTTCACCAAGGCCGCGGCCGCCGAGATGCAGCGCCGGCTCTTCAAGGAACTCGGCGACTGGGCGGTGATGGAGGATGCCGACCTCGCCAGGAAGCTCGCTGACCTCGACGAGCCGACGCGCGACCTCGCCCGCGCCCGCGCCCTCTTCGCCCGCGCCCTGGAGACGCCGGGCGGGATCAAGATCACCACCATCCACGCCTTCTGCGAGAAGCTGCTGCGGCGCTTCCCGCTCGAGGCCGGCGTCTCGCCGGGCTTCACGGTGCTGGAGGACGCAGCGGCGCGCGCGGTCTCGGCGCGCGCGAAGGAGGACGTGGCGTTGGCTGCGTTCGCCGACCCCGAGAGCCCGATCGGCCGCGCTTACGCCTACTTCTCGGTCGAGCTCGACTACGCCCGGTTCCAGGAGATGTTCGCCGCGTTCGAAGCCGAGCGGCGCGCGATCCGCGCCTATGTCGACCGCTGCGACGGCGTATTCGGCGTCGACATCTGGCGCCGGTGCGGCTTCGAGGCCGTGACGCCCGTCCAGGTGATCGAGGCGGAGGCCGTCGCGAAGATACGCTGGCGCCGGTGGCGTTCCGCGGCCGAGGCGCTGAGGCTCGGCGGCAAGGAGGACCGCCGCCGGGGTGAGGCGATGTCGCGCGTTGAGGAGCGCGCATCGTTCGCCGAGGTCTGGGCGGTCTTCGCCACCAAGGAAGGCGAGCCGCTCAAGCGTCTGGCCAGCAAGAGCGTCGACCGCGACGCGGCGAAGTGGCTGGCGCGCGAGCAGAAGCGGCTGCTGAGCGCGATCGAACGGATCAGGGCCGCGCGGATCGCAGAGGCCAGCGTGCACGCGATCGGCCTCGCGCTCGCCTACATCGAGCTTTACGGCGGGGCCAAGGATGCGCTGCGCGCGCTCGACTTCGGCGACCTGATCGAGCGGACGCACGAGCTGTTGTCCGTGCGGGCCGACGCCGCCTGGGTGCTCTACAAGCTGGACGGCGGTCTCGACCACGTGCTGCTCGACGAGGCGCAGGACACCGCGCCCGAGCAGTGGGAGATCCTCCGTGCGCTGACCGCCGAGTTCTTCATCGGCCAGGGGGCCGGCGAGAGGCTTCGCACTGTGTTCGCGGTCGGCGACGAGAAGCAGTCGATCTTCTCGTTTCAGGGCGCCGCGCCGGAGCGGCTGTTCACCGAAGGCCGGTTGTTCGATGAGATGGTTTCGAGAGCGGGTCGGTCGTTCGAACACGTCCCGCTGCGCGAGAGCTGGCGTTCCACCGAGGAAATACTCAGCTTCGTCGACTCCGTGGCTTCCCAGCCTGTGGTGCGTTCCGCCTTGTCACCCGCTGGGAGCACGGCTCTGATCTCGCACCGAGCCGTCCGCGGCGGCGGGGGCTGCGTCGACCTCTGGCCGCTCGAGAAGACCGAACCACCAGAGGAGGCAGACCCCTGGGCGCCGGTCGACGCCGAGCCGCCGAAGAGCGCGAACAAGGAGCTCGCGCGCCGGATCGCATCGGCGATCAAGGCCATGGTCGAGCGCGGCGAGGCCGTCGGCGACCGCAAGTCCCGGACGCCGCGGCCGATGGGCTACGGCGATGTGCTGATCCTCGTCCGCAGACGGAACGCGCTGTTCCACGAGATCATCCGGGCGCTGAAGAAGGCCGGCATCCCTGTCGGCGGCGCCGACCGGCTGCTGCTCTCCGAGCACATCGCCTTCCAGGACCTGCTGGCGCTCGGCCGCCTCGCGCGGTTCCAGGACGACGACCTGACGCTGGCGGCGCTGCTGCGCAGCCCGTTCTGCGACATCGAGGAGGACCCGCTGTTCGACCTCGCGCACGACCGCCGCCGCCCGCTCTGGGCGACGCTGCAGGCGCGGTCGGCCGAGCGGCCCGAGTGGGGCGAGGCGGCCAGGTTCCTCGCCTGGTCGGTGCGCGAAGCCGAGGCGCGGGCGCCGTTCGACTTCTACGCGCGCGTTCTGGCGAGGCTCGACGAGCGGGGCCGCTCGATGAAGCGGCGGTTCCTCGAGCGGCTCGGGCGCGAGGCCGAGGATGCGCTCGACGCCTTCCTCGCCGAGGCGCTGGCCGCCGAGCGCCGTGGCGTCACCGAGCTCGAGCGGTTCGTCGCCGAGATGGCCGCCAGCGAGATCGAGGTGAAGCGCGAGCAGGAGGATCCGGAGCGGCCGGGCGCCGGCGAGGTGCGGGTGATGACCGTACACGGCGCCAAGGGCCTCGAGGCGCCGGTCGTGATCCTGCCGGACACGACGACCAAGGCGATCTCGCTCGGCGGGCCGCTGCTTGCCACCGAGGACGGCGGCTTCCTCTGGGCGCCGCGCAAGGCGGACGACTGCGCCGCCTCCGCCGAGGCGCGGCGCTTCCGCGACAGGCAAACCGACAACGAGTCGCTGCGGCTGCTCTATGTGGCGCTGACCCGGGCGCGGGACCGGCTGATCGTCGGAGGGGTTGCGAAGCAGGACCAGTACTTCCGCGGCAGCTGGCGCGACGTGATCGAGCAGGCGTTCGAGAGCGACGCGATCCGCCCGTGGGTCGGACGCGTGCCGCTCGATGGCGGCGGGACGGCGCAGCGCTACGGCCTCGATCCGGTGTCGATGGTGGCCGGCGTCGCCAGACCGGCCACGGCCGAGGCCCTGCCGCTCTGGGCGCAGCGCCTCGCGCCGACCGAGCCGGCGGCGACGCGGTGGGCCGCGCCTTCCCAGCTCGGGGACGACGACGCCCGCGCCGCGGCCGTCTCGCCGCTGGCCAGGGCCGGAGGCCTCGGCCGTTACCGCCGGGGCGAGATCATCCACCGGCTGCTGCAGGCGCTGCCCGACGTCGCGCCGGCGGCGCGGCGGGCGGCGGCGGCGCGGATGCTGGCCCGCGAGCTCGATCTGACCGAGGATCAGCGCGCCGAGATGAGCGGGGCGGCGTTCGCCGTGCTCGAGGACGACCGCTTCGCCGCCGTGTTCGGTCCCGGCTCGCGCGCCGAGGTGGCGCTGGCGGGCGCGGCGCCCGGCCTGCCGCCGGGGTTCGCGGTCTCCGGCCGGGTCGACCGGCTGCTGGTCGAAGCGGCTCGCGTCCTGGTCGCCGACTTCAAGACCAACCGCCCGGCGCCGGCGGCGATCGGGGCCGCCGACCCCGCCTACGTACGCCAGATGGCGGTCTACTGGGCGCTGCTCCGGGACGTCTTCCCGGGCCGTCGGGTCGAGGCGGCGCTGATCTGGACCGATGGACCAAGCCTCAT
>DATKMZ010000074.1:0-41588 GCA_035541575.1 Caulobacteraceae bacterium
CCGGTCTATCCGCGCGAAGTAGCCCGGCGCGCCCTCGAGGTCTCGGCGAGCGCGGTGATCCTGGTCCACAATCATCCGTCCGGCGATCCGACGCCCTCGGCCGCCGACATCGACATGACGCGCCAGGTGGTCGAAGCCGGGCGCGCGCTGAAGATCGCGGTGCATGACCATCTGGTGGTCGGCCGCGACGGCGTCGCCAGCTTCAAGGCGCTGGGGTTGATGTAGCGGCCCGTGCTGGCGGTCCGGGCGGCAGCGTGCGCCGGAAGGCCGGGCGCGAACTCGGCCATCAGGCAGGTGCGCACGAGCGTGGGGTCGACCAGCGTGTTGACCAGCGAGATCCACTGCCCACGCGGTGGCGCCCGGCTGCAGGGGCGGGCATCATGGCCCCCGCGTCGGCGTTCGGAGCGGGTCTTGGCGGCAGGTGGCGGGGGAGTGGCGCGGCGCCTGGGGCCGCTCGTCGGCGTCGCGCTCGCGATCGCCGCCGGCGCGGCGCTGCGCCTGATCTTCCCGACCGACATCGAGTGGAAGGCCGACGAGCAGTGGAGCTATCTCCACGCCGCGCAGATGCTGCGCACCGGCGCCTGGCCGCCGGTCGGCATGCCGAGCAGCGTCGGCGCACCGAACCCGGGCCTCAGCCTCTGGGTGTTCGCCGGGCTCGACCGGCTCTTCGACGTCCGCTCGCCGCCGGACCTGGCCCGCGCGGTGGCGATGCTCAACATCGCCGCGCTGGTCGCCTTCGCGGCGTTCGCGGTCACGCGCAAGAACCGCGAGCCGTGGCTCTGGGCGGTCGCGCTCTGGGCGGTGAACCCGGTCGCGATCATCCTCGAGCGCAAGATCTGGCCGCCAAGCACCCTGCCGCTCGCCGCCGTCGCGCTCTACTGGGCCTGGACCCTGCGGCGACGTTGGCCGGCGGCATTCGTCTGGGGCGCGCTGGGCGCGCTGATGGCGCAGGTGCACATGGGCGTCGCCCTCCTGGCCCTCGCGCTCGCCGCCTGGACGTTCGCGTCGGACGGCCGGGCCTTCCCTTGGCGCGCCTGGTTGGCAGGCAGCCTCGCCGGCGTCCTTCCGGCGATCCCGTGGCTGCTGGCGATGGCTGGCCACGGCGCCGGCGCGAGGATCCACCTGACCGCGCCGTCGGTCAGCTTTTACATGCGATGGGCGACCCAGTTCCTCGGCTACGGCGCGCAGTACACGCTGGGCAAGGCGGGTTTCGCCGACTTCCTCGCCGGCCCCAGGATCGCCGGCCTCGCCACGCACCTCCTGGGCGCGCTGCAAGCCGTGTTGATCATCCTGGCGATCGTCGCGCTGGTCCGCGGCGCGCGCACGCTCGTCGGCAAGGGCGGCGCGCTGCCGGTGCGCACGCTGCTGCTCGGCGACAGTGACGAGACCGTGCTGATCACCGCGGCGCTCTGGGGCTACGGCGGGCTGCTGACCCTGACCACCTTCGTCGGCGCGGGCTCTTACCGGCACTACATGATCGTGATCACGCCGATCATGGCGCTGTGGACCGCGATGGCGGTGCTCTGGAGCGACGGCGGCTGGAAACGCGGCCGGGCGCGGGCGATCCTGGCGGCGCTCTGCGTCGGCCAGGCGGCGCTGAGCTTAGGCCTGCTGGACTACCTCCACCGCGAGGGCGGCGTGCGCGGCGAATTCGGCGTCTCCTGGCGCGCGCAGCAGCCGGGCTACGTCGCGCCGGACCGTCAGAGGCGCACGGGTTCGGCGACGCGGTCGTCGGCGAGCGCACCCTTTTCCCACGCGAGGAACTCCGGCGTCTGCAACAGGCGCTCGGCGTAGGCGCCACACGCGCCGGTATCGCCGTAGTCGGAGAGCTTGAGGCCGTAGCTGCGCAGGCGGGTCGCGACCGGCGTGAAAAAGGCGTCGGCGATCGACCAGGCGCCGGCCAGGAACGGGCCGCCGAACCGGCCGAGGAGCCCGCTCCAAAGCTCGACGATCCGGCGCAGATCGTTGTGCGTCGCCTCGGAGACGTCGACCTCGGCGCGGAACTTGAGGTCCATCGGGCACTCGCCGCGCAGCGAGGCATAGCTTGAATGCATCTCAGCGGCGGCCGCGCGCCCCAGCGCCCGCGCGGCCGGATCGGCCGGCCAGAGCGCCGCGGCCGGGAACTTCTCGGCCAGGTACTCGCAGATCGCCAGCGAATCCCAGACTGTCACGTCGCCGTCCTTGAGCACCGGCACGAGGCCGCTGGGGGAGCCCGCGGCGCGGGCGTTGGCGTTGGTCTGCTCGGTGCGCAGGCGGATCAGCGTCTCCTGGAACGGGGCGCCGGTGTGCTTGAGCGCGAGCCACGGCCGCATCGACCAGGTCGACCAGGGCTTGTCGCCGATCAGGAGTTCCATCGCCTGCCTCCGGGCTTTCCGTTCGCGGACCGCCCGTCTAGTTTCCTCGCGAAAATAAACAAGCGGCGAGAGCTGAAACGAGCCGCGCCGCAGGGGGGAGTAGCCGTATGGCCGAGGCCGCCGCGCCGATCGACATCGTCGAGGCGCACGGATCGCACGTGCTCGAGAGCGGCAAGCGCCGCTACCTGCTCTGGCTGCTGATGATCGCCTACACCCTGAGCTTCCTCGACCGCCAGGTGCTGTCGATCCTGATCGAGCCGATCAAGCACGAGCTCAAGGTCAGCGACGCGCTGATCGGCATCCTGACCGGCCCGATCTTCGTGATCTTCTACACCTTCCTGGGCATTCCGATCGCATGGCTGGCGGACCGCAAGAGCCGCCCGGCGATCATCGCCGTCTCGCTGGCGCTCTGGAGCGGGTTCACCGCGGTGAGCGGCGTCGCGGCCAACTTCGCGACGCTGGCGCTGGCGAGGCTCGGCGTGGGGTTCGGCGAGGCCGGGTGCAATCCCTCGTCCCACTCTCTGATCGCCGACGTCAGCCGGCCCGAGCAGCGCGCGTCCGGGCTGGCGTTCTACTCGATGGGCGTGCCGATCGGCACCTTCCTCGGCCTCGCGATGGGCGGACTGGTGGCCGACGCTTACGGCTGGCGCGCGGCCTTCATGGTCGCCGCGGCGCCGGGCCTGGTCCTAGCCGCCGTTATCGGCCTGACGGTGAAGGAGCCGCGCGGCCGCTCGGCGCCTGTTGACCTCGCCCGCAGCGTCACCCAGCCCGTGCACGACTTCCTGGAGGTGATCCGGGCGCTCGCCGGCAAGCGCACCTTCTGGCTGGTGGCGGGCGCCACGGGCTTTTCGGCCTTCGTCGGCTACGCCCATCTCTACTATACGGCGGCGTTCTTCCTGCGCTGCCACGGCCACGAGCTCGACCAGATCGCCGCGGGGTTCGGCCTCAAGGCGAAGGGGTTCCTCGGGCCGACCCTGGGTGCGATCACCGGCGCCGGCGGGCTGGCCGGAACGCTGATCGGCGGCTGGCTCGCCGACCGCGCCGCGGTGCGCGACCGGCGCGCTTTCATGAGTGTGCCGGCGCTCGCCGCCGTCGTCGCCGTGCCGTTCTTCTTCCTGATCTTCACCTTGCCCCACGCGCTGCCGGCGCTGGCGCTGGTGTTCGCACCCAGCGTCATCGGCACGATCTGGTACGGCGCGGCCTACTCCACGGCGCAGAGCGTCGTGCCGCCTCGGTTCCGCGCCACCTCCGCGGCTCTGCTGCTGCTGATCCTCAACCTGATCGGGCTCGGGCTCGGCCCGGCGTTCCTCGGGATCGTCAGCACCTATCTCGCCACGCAGCAGCACCTCGGCGACGCCGAGGGCCTGCGCTGGGCGATGATCGCGACGGGCTGCTTCAGCTTGGTTTCCGCCGCCCTGTTCTGGATGGCCCGTTCCAGCGTGCGCGAAGACGTGGTGAGCTGAGCCGATGACCGCCGTCGCCGCCGCCAGGCCCATCGCCGCCCCGAGACCGATCTTCACCGAGCGCTACAAGCGCCTGGTCGTCTCGATGCTGACGCTCGTCTACACGCTCAACTTCATCGACCGCACCATCGTCGGCATCATCGGCCAGCCGATGAAGGAGAGCCTCGGCATCACCGACAACCAGCTGGGGCTGCTCACCGGCTTCGCGTTCGCGGTGCTCTACACGGTGCTCGGCGTGCCGATCGCGCGGCTGGCCGAGCGGGTGAGCCGGGTCAACATCATGGCCGTCTGCATCGCGATCTGGTCGGCGTTCACGGCGCTCTGCGGGGTCGCGCCGAACTTCATCTCGCTCCTCGCCATGCGCGTCGGCGTCGGGATCGGCGAGGCCGGTTGCTCGCCGCCGGCGCACTCGCTGATCTCGGACTACTTCGAGCCCAAGCGCCGGGCCTCGGCGCTCTCGGTCTACGCCTTCGGCATCCCGCTCGGCGGGATGTTGGGAGCGGTCTTCGGCGGCCTCATCGCGCAGTACCTGAACTGGCGGATGGCGTTCCTGATCGTCGGCGCGCCCGGCGTGCTGGTGGCGCTGGCGCTGAGGCTGGTGGTGAAGGAGCCGCCGCGCGGCCACTCCGAGATCGAAGTCCATCCGGTGCTCGCCGAGGACGTCAGCCCCGACGAGCCGACCACCACGCCGAGCCGCGGGTTCTGGGGCGAGATCGCCTACGAGTTCTCCGAGCTCGCCAGTGTCGGGCGGCAGATCTTCGGCCGCTGGTCGTTCCTCAACATGGCGATCGGCGTCACGCTGGCCTCTTTCGCCGGCTACGGCGCTGGCCAGTTCGGCTCGCCTTACTTCATCCGCACCTTCGGCCTGGGCCTCGCGCTCGTCGGCGTGACGTTCGGGATCATCGGCGGCGTCTCGTCGGGCATCGGCACGCTGGCGGGCGGCTTCATCACCGACTGGGCCAACCGCCGCAGCCCCGCCTGGTACGCGCTGACGCCGGGCATCGGCCTCGCCATCGCCGTGCCGATCTACATCCTCGCCTACACCCGCGCCGACTGGCGCGCCGCCGCGTGGATCCTGCTGCTGCCGGGCATCTTCCAGTACACCTACCTCGGCCCGACCTTCGGGGTGATCCAGAACGCGGTCGACCAGCGACGGCGCGCGACCGCGACCGCCCTGCTCTTCTTCGTGCTCAACCTGATCGCGCTCGGCGGCGGGCCGCCGTTCGCCGGCTGGCTGATCGACCAGTTCGCCCAGTTCGGCTTCACCCATCCCGGCGCACATGCGATCCCCGAAGCGCTGCAGCGGATGTTCCTCGGCGGCGAGGCGGCGGGACGTCAGTTCTTCGACCTTTGCCCCGGCGGCGTGCCGAAGAAGGGCGTCGCGGCGGCGCTGACGGCCGCGTGCAAGCCGACGCTGGTCGCCGCCACGCGGCAGGGACTGATCGTGATGTTCTTCTTCTACGGCTGGGGCGCGCTGCACTACTTCCTGGCGGCGTTCACGCTGGGCAAGGACCTGAAGGCGGCGGCCGCCGAACGCGGCGCGTGAGGCCGTGGCGGGCCGGCTGATCCTGCTGCACGGGGCGTCGAGCGCCGGCAAGTCGACGATCGCCCGCGCGCTCATGGCGATCACGCCGACGCCTTTCTGGCATATCTCGCCCGACCACTTGCGCGACGCCGGGGCCCTGCCGATGGAACGGCTCTTCCGCACCGGCGAGTTCCGCTGGGCCGACTATCGCGAGGCCTGGTTCACCGGCTTCGAACGCGCGCTGCCGGCCTACCTTGGCGCCGGCAACGACCTGATCGTCGACTACATCCTCGAGACCGAGGCCGGAGCGCGTGCGTTCGTGGCGACGCTGGCCGGGTTCGACGTCTTCTCCGTCGGCGTCCACTGCCCGCTGGACGAGCTTGAGCGGCGCGAGCGGGCGCGCGGCGATCGCCGCCTCGGCGACGCGCGGCGCGACTTCGAGACGATCCACGCGCACTGCGCCTACGACTTCGTGGTCGACTCGACCCAGGCCCCCGAGGCGAACGCCGCAGCTATACTGGACTCTTGGACCAGCCGAGCACGACCCTCGGCGTTCGAACGGATGGCCGCCGCGTTCGGCGAGGGCTCAGGACAGGAAGCGGGCTAGCTTGGCCCGATAGCGCGGGACGTGGAATTCGTACCGGTCCTCGCCGACCCGCCGGATCTGCCCGTCCTCCGGCCGCTCGCCGGCGATCCAGCCTTCCCCATCGCTGTCCATTTCGCTGCTCCCCAACCGCCAGTCAGGCGACCTCGCCCCCCGCCAGCGCCATCTGCGCCACATAGCGCTTTCGGCCGTCCGCCTGCCGCGCGGACCGGTTCGCGGCGAGCTGCGCCGAGGCGGCTCGCGGTTCGGGACTGACCGCCGCGTCCGGCAGGTCATCGAGCCGAGCGCGCCAGCCGGCGGCGACGTCGGCCGCCCTCGCGTCCGGGATGTTCGTCTGGGTCAGGTGAAGCCGCATGCCTTCGAAGTCGTTCGACGGGGGATAGAGCGCGATGCGGACCAGGGACGCCGGCACGGTTCTCGGCCGCAGGACGAGTCGCGCGCCCGGAACGAGCTCGACTATCGCGTAGCGCTCCGCCGCGAGGACGATCTCGCCCCCGACCCTGATGTCGACCTCTGCGGCGCCGCACCAGTCGGCCAGCCGCGCGGGCTCGGTCAGCGCGGCCCAGATGCTTGCGACCGGCATGCGGTAGAAGCGGCCGAAGCGCACGTCCCAGGCGCCGTTGGCCGTGGGGACAAGCAGTCCGTCCGGCTCCTGGTGACGAAGCGGCGGCGGAGTGTCGTGCCCGGGCACGAGCGGCCCCAGCTGGCGCTGGTAGCGGCGCAGCCGACCCATGTAGGTGTCCGAGTACGGCGGCTCCTGGGCCCCGTTGAAGGGCATAGGCCCGCCGCCGGCCAGCGCGGCGAGGTCGTCGACCATCCCGTGCCAGCCGGCCATGCCGCCGAGGAACCACGCGGGCGTCATTCCGGTCTGGGTGAACACCAGCCGGCAGCCCGCGCCCTCCGGCGTGATGGTCCAGGTGATGACCGTCTCGCCGCCTGGTCCGTTGAGTTCGAACGCCAGCAAGCGCGGCGGCTCGCAGGCGCGGATGCGGCCGCCGGCGAGGTCGTCGGGCTTGGCGCCGCTGCCGAACGTGAAGAGGTAGAGGCCGCCGACCCGCAGGTCGAGCGTGACCGTCTCGCCGAGCCATTCGGCGATGTGCTCGGGCGTCGTCAGCACGCTCCAGACCCGCTCGGCCGGCCGCGGGACGTAACGCTCGAAGCGCATGTCATAGTGTCCGTCGGCGCTGGCGCGGATGGCCGCGTCGTCGGGGTCGTCGGGCCGGATCCAGCCATCGGCATCCGCCTCGTGCGCCATCTCATTGCTCCTTCATCAGGTGGTCGACGAGCGCGTCTAGCTTGCCGGACCAGAATCGGCGGTAGGGCGCGAGCCAGGCGTCGAGCTCGGCCAGCTTGTCGGGCCGGAGGCTGTAGAGCCGCCGCTGGGCGTCCTTGCGGACGTTCACCAGCCCCGCCTCGCGCAGGATGCGCAGGTGCTTGGAGACCCCGGGCTGGCTGATCGCGAGCGCATCCACGATCTCGCCGGCGGTCCGCTCGTGGTTTCCCACCAGCTCGATGATCCGGCGCCGATGCGGCTCCGCCAGGGCTTCGTAGACGTTCATCGATCTATATTGTTGATCAGTTATATAACTGTCAAGCGATTTATACTCGCGAACACCGCCGCTGGCGAAGTTGCGCTCGCGCCAGGGCCGGCGTCCTTTCCCTCGAGGTCGACGCGGACTATCTAGCGGCCATGATCCCCCGCTACACGCGCCCCGAAGCCGCGGAGATCTGGGCCCCCCAGACGCGGTTCAAGATCATGTTCGAGATCGAGGCCCACGCGGCCGATGCGATGGCCGAGCTGGGCGTGATCCCGAAGGCGGCCGCGGCGCGTATCTGGGAACGGGGCCGCGACGCAGTGTGGGACGTCGACCGGATCGACGAGATCGAGCGCGAGACCAAGCACGACGTCATCGCCTTCCTGACCCACGTCGCCGAGATCGTCGGCCCCGAGGCGCGCTTCCTGCACCAGGGCATGACCTCGTCGGACGTCAACGATACGGCGCTGGCGGTGCAACTGACGCGGGCCACCGACCTGCTGATGGAGGACATCGAGCTGGTGCTGGCGGCGCTGAAGCGGCGGGCGCTCGAGTATCGGATGACGCCCTGCGTCGGCCGCAGCCACGGCATCCACGCCGAGCCGACCACCTTCGGCGTGAAGCTCGCCGGCCACTACGCCGAGTTCGTCCGGGCCCGCGAGCGGCTGGCGATGGCGCGCTACGAGATCGCGACGTGCGCCATCTCCGGCCCGGTCGGCACCTTCGCCACGGTCGATCCCAGGGTCGAGGCGCACGTGGCGGCGAAGCTGGGCTTGGCGGTCGAGCCGATCTCGACCCAGGTGATCCCGCGCGACCGGCACGCGGCCTATTTCGCGACGCTGGCGGTGATCGCCTCGTCCGTCGAGCGGCTCGCGACCGAGATCCGCCACCTGCAGCGCACCGAGGTGCTGGAGGCCGAGGAGCCGTTCGACGCCGGCCAGAAGGGCTCGTCGGCGATGCCGCACAAGCGCAACCCGATCCTGACCGAGAACCTGACCGGGCTGGCGCGGCTGATCCGCTCGGCGGTGGTCCCGGCGCTGGAGAACGTGGCGCTCTGGCACGAGCGCGACATCAGCCACTCGTCGGTCGAGCGGGCGATCGCGCCCGACACCACCGTGCATCTCGACTTCGCCCTGCGGCGGCTGGCGGGCGTGGTCGAGCGGCTGGTGGTCTATCCGCAGAACATGGCGCGCAATCTCGAGCACCTGCACGGCCTCGTGCACTCCTCGCGCGTGCTGCTGGCGCTGACCCAGAAAGGCGTCTCGCGCGAGGACGCCTACGTCTTCGTGCAGCGCAACGCGATGAAGGTCTGGCGCGGCGAAGGCGACCTGATCGACCTGCTGAAGGCCGACGCCGACGTCGCCAAGGCGCTGACGCCGGCCGAGCTCGCCGACTGCTTCGACGAGACGTTCCACTTCAGCCAGGTCGACACGATCTTCCGCCGCGTGTTCGGGGAGGAAGCGGCGCAGAAGGCGGCCGCGGAGTAAGAGCGCCCTGCGTCCTTCGAGACGCCCGCTTGGCGCGGGCTCCTCAGGATGACGACATTTTGTGACGACCCACCGTTTTCGTCATGGTGAGGAGCGCTGGAGGGCGCGTCTCGAACCACGCATGGCCTACGCGCTCGCCAGCACGCTCTGGAAGAAGATCGCGCCGTCGGCCGAGCCCAGCTCATCCTCGAACGCCCGGTCCGGGTGGGGCATCATGCCGAGCACGTTGCCGCGCTCGCTGACGATCCCGGCGATGTCGCGCGCCGAGCCGTTGGGGTTCCTGCGGTAGCGAAAGACCACCTGCCCCTCCCCTTCGAGCCGGTCGAGCGTCGCCGCATCGGCGTAGTAGTTCCCCTCGCCATGGCCGACCGTCATCCGCGCCGAACGCCGGTCGCGGTAGCCGGCGGTGAAGCGGGTCTGGGCGTTGACCACCTCGAGGTCGACCGGCTCGCAGACGTATTTCAGGCCGGCGTTGCGCAGCAGCGCGCCTGGCAGCATCCGCGCCTCGCAGAGCACCTGGAAGCCGTTGCAGATGCCCGCCACCGCCACGCCGCGGTCGGCCGCGGCCTTCACGTCGGCCATGATCGGCGAGAGCGACGCCATCGCCCCGCAGCGCAGGTAGTCGCCGTAGGCGAACCCCCCTGGCAGGACGATGAGGTCCAGCCCCGCCGGCAGCTGCGTCTCGCCGTGCCAGACCATCTCGACCGCCGCCCCGGTGGAGCGCTCGATCGCCGTCTTGCAGTCGCGGTCGCAGTTCGACCCGGGGAAGACGACGACGGCGGCTTTCATTCGGCGGGCTCTCTCGAGGCCTCTGTGGCGGGTGCGGGGAAACGCTGCTGGAAGGTGAAGGCGTGCTGCGTCGGGCCATGAGCGCGCAGGTGCGCCAGCCGCTCCAGGCATTCGGCGACGGTCGGCTTGTGCCCGGCCGGGACCCACCACATCGCCAGGATGGCTTCCTTCGCCGGCTCGAACCATTCCAGCCGCCGGCGCACGAAGTCGCGATGCTCGGTGCGGTAGGCAAACGCGGCCAGGTGTTCGGGGCTTTCCCAGACGGAGGCGTTGATGGCCTGCAGGTCGTCGTTGGGGTCCGGCTTGATGTCGCTGGCGTCGTTGCCGGCGCCCTGCAGGCGCCAGACGAAGCCCGCTTGCGCGTCAGCCAAGTCGTTGATGCGGCTCAGGTTGTCGCGGAACTCGGCGATGCGGGGATCGTCGATCGGGGCCAGCAACTTTCCGACGTTCACTTCGGCGAGATGGTAGGCGGTCACCCGACCTCCGCGCGGTAGCCTTCGATCACGGTGTTGGCGAGCAGCTTCTCGCACATCGCCTTCACCTCCGCCTCGGCGGCGGACTTGTCGGCCGCGGCGACGTCGAACTCGATCACCCGGCCGATCCGGACATTCTCGACGCCGCCCCACCCCAGCCCATGCAACGCGCTCTCGACCGCCTTGCCCTGCACGTCGAGCACGCCGGGCTTCAGGAACACGTGGACGGTGGCCTTCATGGCTGGCGCGACCGCGCTGCGTGGTTCGAGACGCGCTCTGGCGAGCGCTCTTTACCATGACGAGACAGAGGGCGTTCCACAGACTTCGTCATCCCGAGGAGCCCGCCCGGCGGGCGTCTCGAAGGACGCACGCTCAATGAATCCCCCCCTGAATCACCGTCGGCATCTCCTTCATGATCCCGAGGCGGCGGGCGACCTCGGTGTAGCTCTCGATCACGTTGCCGAGGTCGCGGCGGAAGCGGTCCTTGTCGAGCCTCTCGTTGGTCGCGGTGTCCCAGAGCCGGCAGCTGTCGGGGCTGATCTCGTCAGCCAGGATTATGCGCGAGAAATCGCCCTCCCACACCCGGCCGAACTCGATCTTGAAGTCCACCAGCGTGATGCCGACCGCGCCGAACATGCCGCAAAGGTAGTCGTTGACCCTCAGAGTCAGGGCCATGATGTCGTCGATCTCCTGGGTGGAGGCCCAGTTGAACGCGGTGATGTGCTCCTCGGCCACCATCGGGTCGTGCAGCTTGTCGTCCTTCAGGTAGAATTCGATGATCGAGCGCGGCAGCGGCTGGCCCTCGGGGATGCCGAACCGCTGCGAGAGCGAGCCCGCGGCGATGTTGCGGCACACCACCTCCAGCGGGATGATCTCGACTTCCTTGATCAGCTGCTCACGCAGGTTCAGCCGCTTGATGAAGTGGTTCTGCACGCCGATGCCATTGAGGCGCGTCATCACGAACTCGCTGATGCGGTTGTTGATGACGCCTTTGCCCTCCAGCACCGCCTTCTTCTGAGCGTCGAAGGCGGTGGTGTCGTCCTTGAAGTACTGGATCAGCGTCCCGGGCTCTGGCCCCTCGAAGAGGATCTTGGCCTTGCCCTCGTAGATCTTCTTGCGGCGGGTCATGGTCGTCAGCCTCCTCCAGCGCGCGGCATAGGCCGGAAATGAAACCGCGCGCGGATGGCGATCCGGCGCGCGGCGGTCCGACTCGGGGTCGCGTCTCGCTTCAAGGCTGCGCAAGCCTAGCGGAATTGCCGCGACGTCGCAAACGGCGCGTGGCGGCGCCTCGCCTTCCGCGCGATTTTGCGCGATGAGGCCGCATGGCCGAGGTGGCTGAGCAACAGGTCCGGGCGGACTACCCGCGCATGGGCGCCGATGGCGCGCCGCGGGCCGTCTACATCGGCCACGCGACGGGCGGCTGGCGCGACGCCTACCACTTCCTGCTAACCATGCCGCTGGCCGCCTTCTTCGCGGTGATGGCGGGCCTTTACGTTACGATCAACGCGCTGTTCGGCCTCGCCTACGTCATTGTCGGCGGCGTGGACGGCGTGCGCCCCGGCGACTTCGCCGACGCGTTCTTCTTCTCGGTCCAGACGCTGGGCACCATCGGCTACGGCCAGATGGCGCCGCACAGCGTCGGCGCGCACGTGGTCGTGACGGTCGAGAGCTTCTTCGGCCTCTTCAACCTGGCGATCGCGACGGGCCTGCTGTTCGCCCGCATCTCGCGGCCGACGGCGCGGGTGCTGTTCTCCGACCGGGCGGTCGTGAACCTGCACGACGGCGAGCCGACGCTGATCTTCCGCGCGGCAAATCGCCGCCGCAACCGCATCGTGGAAGCGGAAGTGACGGTCACCATCGTGCGCGACAGCGTGACTTTGGAAGGCGCCGGCATCCGCCGTTTCGACACCCTGCCCACGCTGCGCGCCCGCTCGCCGGTGTTCGCATTGACCTGGCAGATCATGCACCGGATCGACGAGACGAGCCCCCTCTATGGCGAGACCGCCGAGAGCCTCCTGGCCCGGCGCGCCGAGATCGTGGTGGTCCTGCGAGGGCTCGACGAGACCTTCGCACAGACCATCCACGCCCGCGGCTCATACACGCCCGACGAGATCGTCTGGGGCGGGCGGTTGCGCGACATCTTCAGCCGCGACGCCCAGGGCCGGCCCGTCATCGACTATAGGCACTTCCACGATATCGACTGAGCCGGCCGCCGGTATCGATTGCCGGGCGCTGGCCGCCGGGATAAGACCTTGAGCCCCGACGTCGCCGTGGAGCTGAAATGTCCGCGTTAGAGGACCGTGAGAAAGGCTTCGAGCGGAAGTTCGCCGCCGATCAGGAGCTGGAGTTCCGCGCTCAGTCGCGCGGCAACCGCATGCTGGCCGAGTGGGCGGGCAAGCGGATGGACCTCGAGAATGTCGAAGACTACGTCCGCGCCGTGGTCCGCGCCGAACTCGGGACCGGCGGCGAAGACGATGTCGTTCGCAAGGTCGCGCAGGACCTGGCGGCCGCCGGTCTGCACGTGCGTGACAGCGAGGTCAGGACCAAGGCCGACGAGTTCCTGGCCGTGGCGCGCGAACAGGTGAAGGCCGGCAAGTAGCCGCCGCCGGCGAGCCTCTCGCGCCGCTCTGATCTGAATCAACGCAGGGCCGCCGGCGCGGCCTTAAGGCGGACGTCATGGTTGCCGTGGCGGAACATGTGCGCAGGCTGGCGCCTCGCGTCGGCTGGCGCACCCTCGCCCTCGCGGGCGGCGTGCTGGCGCTGCTGCTGGCCGCCCTGGTCGCCTACTGGCTGCTGGGCCGCGCCCCGCCGCCGCGGTACGCGACGCAAGCGGTCTCGCGCGGCGACGTCGAAACCACCGTCACGGCGAGCGGCTCGGTCAATCCGGTCGTCACCGTCCAGGTGGGCACCTATGTCTCGGGACCGATCACGGCCATCAGCTGCGACTACAACACGCGCGTTCGTAGCGGCCAGCTCTGCGCGAAGATCGATCCGCAGCCCTATGCGCTCGCCGTCCAGCAGGCCGAGGCCAATCTCGCCGACGCCCGGGCGCAGTTCGTGAAGGACAGGGCCGCCGCCGACTACGCCGTCGCCGCCCACCGCCGCCAGGACCTGCTCTGGAGCGAGCAGTCCACCTCCCGCGACGCCGCAGACGCGGCCCGCGCCGCCTCCGATCAGGCGAAGGCTACGATCGCGGTCGATCAGGCCGTCATCCAGCAGCGCCTGGCCGCGCTTCGCTCCGCCCAGGTCAACCTCAACTACACCAACATCGTCTCGCCCGTGGACGGCACCGTCGTGTCCCGCAACGTCAACGTCGGCCAGACGGTCGCCGCCAGCTTCTCGACCCCCACGCTGTTCCTGATCGCCAAGGATCTCACCAAGATGCAGGTCGACACCAGCGTCAGCGAGTCCGACATCGCCGGGATCGTCCCAGGGGCGCCCGCGACCTTCACCGTCGACGCGTATCCGCGGCGCGTGTTCCAGGGAGTTGTCGCGCAAGCGCGGATCGCCCCGGTCAGCGTCCAGAACGTGATCACCTACGACGTGGTGATCGCCGTCGCGAACCAGGACCTGGCGCTGAAGCCCGGCATGACGGCGACGGCCAATGTCGTGAAGGCGGCGGCGCACAACGTGCTTCGCGTCCCCTCGCAGGCGCTGCGCTTCACGCCGCCTGGGCGGCCCAGCTGCAAGGCGGCGGGCCCAGACGGCCACGCCGTCTGGGTGAGGCGCAACCGCCAGCTCACCTGCATCCCAGTCAAGGTCGGGCTCGACAACGACAGCTACGCCGAGATCGCTCCGGGCGGCCTCAGGGAAGGTGACCGCGTGATCACCGCTCAGGCGGCCAACGGCGCCGGCGCGCCGGCGCGGCCCGGCCGCGGCCCCTCGCTGCGGTTCTAGGCGGGACGGCCGTGGCGGACCCCGTCATCAGCCTTCAGGGCGTCACCCGCACGTTCCGCATCGGGGACCAGGAGGTGAAGGCGCTGCAGGGCGTCGACCTGACGGTCGCGCGCGGCGAGTTCATCGCGATCATGGGGTCGTCCGGCTCCGGCAAGTCGACGCTGATGAACGTCATCGGCTGCCTCGACCGTCCCACGAGCGGCCAGTACCTGTTCGAGGGCGAGGACGTGGCGCGTCTGCCCGAGAGCCAGCTCGCCGACATCCGCGGTCGGCGCATCGGCTTCGTGTTCCAGAGCTTCAACCTGCTGCCGCGCACCAGCGCGCTGGAGAACGTGGTCCTGCCGCTGCTCTACGGGTCGTCCGCCGCGCTCAGCGCCAAGGATCGCAACGCCCGTGGCCGGCGCAGCCTCGCCGGCGTCGGCCTCGCCGAGCGCGAGCGCAACACGCCGAGCCAGATGTCCGGCGGCCAGCAGCAGCGCGTCGCGCTCGCCCGCGCCCTCATCAACACCCCCGCGGTGCTGCTGGCCGACGAGCCGACCGGCAATCTCGACAGCCGCACCTCGCATGAGATCATGGGCATCATCCAGCGGCTGAACCGCGAGGAAGGCGTGACCGTGATCCTGGTCACCCACGAGCGCGACATCGCCGCCTACGCCGACCGCGTGATCGTGATGCGTGACGGCGTGATCCTCACCGACGAGCGCCAGACCGCGGTCGATGCGGCGGCGCCGGCCAACCTCGACGTCCGCGAACTCGAGGCGGCCGCGCCTGCGCGGCCCGATGACGGCCGCTTCGGCGTGGCGTTCCTGTCCATGGTCGCCTCCGCGGCGCTCCAGGCGCTGGCGCGCAACAAGATGCGTTCGCTCCTGACCGTGCTCGGCGTCTTCATCGGCGTCGCGGCGCTGATCGCGATGGTGGCCGTCGGCGACGGCGCTAGCGCGGCCGTGAAGAAGCAGCTCGAGAGCCTGGGCACCAACATGGTGGTCGTTCAGCCCGGCGCGACGACCGCCGGCGGGGTCCGCGCCGGCGCCGGCAGCGCCTCGACCCTCACGGTCGACGACGCGGCCGCCCTCCTGCGCGAGGACCCGGCGGTCGCCAAGGTCGGCTACACCACCCGTCAGAGCGGCCAGGTCACCCATGGCGACCAGAACTGGAGCACCGCCATCCAGGGCGTGACGCCGAGCTATCTCGACATCACCAGTTGGCGCATCGCCGAGGGCGAGACGATGACCGAGCAGCAGAACGATACCGCCGACAAAGTCTGCCTGATCGGCGCCACCGTCTATCAGAACCTGTTCTCGCCCGGCGAGGACCCGATCGGGGCCGTCGTTCTGGTGAAGGGTGTGCCCATGCGGGTGATCGGCCTCCTCGCCGCCAAGGGGCAGACCGGGTTCGGCCAGGACCAGGACGACCTCGTCGTGATCCCGTTCAGCACCGCCGTTCGGCGGGTTCTGGGCGTGGCCACGCCGCAGCAGCAGGCGCAGAACGCGGTGACCGCCAACTACCCGCCCGCGCCGAACGCCTTCGGGCTCAACCCGGTGCTGACTGGCTACGTCAACAGCATCTACGTCCAGGCGGCCGGACCTGGCCAGGTGCAGGCCGCGATCGACCAGGCGACCGCCACGCTGGCAAAGCGGCACCGCATCCAGGCCGGGCAGCTCAACGACTTCACGGTGCGCAACCTCAGCCAGATCGCCCAGGCGCAGCAAGGCTCGAGCCAGGTGATGGCCGCGCTGCTGGCGACGGTCGCCTCGATCTCGCTGCTGGTCGGCGGCATCGGCATCATGAACATCCTCTTGGTCTCGGTCACCGAGCGCACGCGCGAGATCGGCGTGCGCATGGCGATCGGCGCCCGCCGGCTGCAGGTGCTGCTGCAGTTCCTGGTCGAGGCGGTGATGCTGAGCGTGACCGGCGGCACGATCGGCGTCGTTGTCGGCGTCGGCCTCTCGTTCCTGATCTCGGCGGTCGCGCAGTGGCCGGTGCTCGTCTCGCCGGCGGCGATCCTCGGGGGTTTCGCCTTCTCGGCGGCGGTCGGGATCTTCTTCGGCTACTACCCGGCCCGGAAGGCGGCGAGCCTCAATCCGATCGACGCGCTGCGCTACGAGTGACGCGCCGCTGCGCGCCGACCCCTTTGGCGGTTCCTGCGTCTATCGCCCCGTCGACCAAACCGGCTAGAAGCCCGGCATGGACGACGCCGCCGGATCGCTGAAAGCCACCGCCCTCGAGTTCGGCCTCAAGCCCGAGGAGTACGACCTGATCGTCCGCCGCCTGAACCGCGAGCCGAACTACGTCGAGCTCGGGGTCTTCTCGGTGATGTGGTCCGAGCACTGCTCTTACAAGTCCAGCCGGGCCCACCTTTCCAAGTTCCCGACCAAGGGTCCGCGGGTGATTCAGGGCCCGGGCGAGAACGCCGGCGTGGTCGACATCGGCGACGGCCAGGCCTGCGTCTTCAAGATGGAGAGCCACAACCACCCCTCGTTCATCGAGCCGCACCAGGGCGCGGCGACCGGGGTCGGCGGCATCATGCGCGACGTCTTCACGATGGGCGCGCGGCCGATCGCGCTCCTCAACGCGCTGCGCTTCGGAGATCCGGCCCATCCGAAGACGCGCCGACTCGTCTCCGGCGTCGTCGCCGGCATCGGCGGCTACGGCAACTGCGTCGGCGTGCCGACGGTCGGCGGCGAGACCAATTTCCACCGCGGCTATGACGGCAACATCCTGGTCAACGCGATGTGCGTCGGCCTGGCCGACGCCGACAAGATCTTCTACTCGGCGGCGCCCGCCGCCGGCCTGCCGGTGGTCTATTTCGGCTCCAAGACCGGCCGCGACGGCATCCATGGGGCGACGATGGCCTCCGCCGAGTTCGGCGACGATTCGGAGGAGAAGCGGCCCACGGTCCAGGTGGGCGACCCGTTCGCCGAGAAGCTGCTGATCGAGGCGACGCTCGAGCTGATGGCCTCGGGCGCGGTCGCGGCGATCCAGGACATGGGCGCGGCCGGCCTCACCTCCTCCTCGGTCGAGATGGCCGGCAAGGGCGGCGTGGGCATCGCGCTCGACCTCGACCTCGTGCCGCAGCGCGAGGAGGGCATGAGCGCCTACGAGATGATGCTCTCGGAGAGCCAGGAGCGGATGCTGGCGATCCTGAAGCCCGGCCGCGAGCCCGACGGCAAGCGCATCTTCGCCAAGTGGGGGCTCGACGCCGCGGTGATCGGCCAGACGACCGACACGGGGCGCCTGGTGCTGACGCACAAGGGCGAAATCGTCTGCGACATCCCGCTCGCGCCACTGACCGAGGACGCGCCGCTCTATCACCGGGCCTGGGTCGAACCGCATGTCGAGCCGCATCTCGATCCGGCGCACATCCCCGCGCCGGCGGACTGGGCGCAGGCGGTGTTGACGCTGATCGCCGCGCCCGACGTCGCCTCCAAGCGCTGGCTCTGGGAGCAGTACGACCGCCACGTGATGGCCGACACGCTGGCCGACTCGGCGACCTGGGCGGACGCCGCGATCGTGCGCGTGCACAGCTCGAGGAAGGCGCTGGCGCTGACCTCCGACTGCACGCCGCGCTACGTCGCCGCCGGGCCGTTCGAGGGCGGCAAGCAGGCGGTGGCCGAGGCCTGGCGCAACCTCACCGCCGTCGGGGCCGATCCGATCGCGATCACCGACAACCTCAACTTCGGCAATCCCGAGCGGCCCGAGATCATGGGCCAGATCGCCCGGGCGATCGACGGCATGGCCGAGGCCTGCCGCGCGCTCGACTTCCCGGTCGTGAGCGGGAACGTCAGCCTCTACAACGAGACTGGCGGGGTCGCGATTCCCCCGACGCCGACGGTTGGCGCAGTGGGCCTGATCCCGGATTACGCCCTGCGAGCCGGCTTCGGCGCGATGCGGACGGGCGATGCTCTGCTGGTCGTCGGCGCCAGCCACGGCGAGCTCGGCTCGAGCCTTTATCTGCGCGAGCTGTTCGGTCGCGAGGACGGCGCGCCGCCGCCCGTCGATCTCGAGTTCGAGCGGCGCAACGGCGATTTCGTCCGTAGACTGATTAGAACAGGCATGGTTTCAGCCGTGCACGATCTGTCGGACGGCGGCCTTGCGATCGCCGCGGCGGAGATGGCGTTGGCCTCTGACGTCGGGATCGAGCTCTCGCCGACCAGCGCGCTGCACGCCCACGCGTTCCTGTTCGGCGAGGACCAGGGGCGCTATCTGATCGCGACCTCCGAGCCGGACCGGATCGTCGCCAGCGGCCGGGCCGCGGGGCTCAACATCGCGCTGGCGGGCCAGGCGGGCGGCCGCGACCTCGCCTGCCACGAGCTATTCCGCATCCCGCTCGAGCGGCTCCGGGTCGCTCACGAGGGCTGGATGCCGGCCTACATGGCGGGCCCTTAGCGTTCTTCGGCCCGCGCATCACGGATGCCTGAACAATGATCTCGTTCCTGTGATCGCGGAAGCTGCGCGCTAACGGGCGCCGTCACGGACCCAATGGGCGCCCAGGTGGGAGTTGGGGCCGGTCCACGACTCACTGGGCGCGGCGGCGGCGCGCACCGCCTGGGGCGAGGTGGTGGTGCAGTCGTCGCCGCTGTCGTCCATCGTCATCCCCGCAACCGGGTTCAGCGTGCCGAAGCGCTCCAGCTTGCCGTCGGGCGACTTCGCATCGGACGGCGGCGGCGGACCGCAGAGCACCAGCCAGGCGTCATAGGCCGTGACCTGGCCGGCGCTGTCGGTCTTGGTTGGCCGCATCGCCAGGTAGACGTACGTCACGGCGGTGGTCGAGGCGCCGGGGCCGACGATTTCGGCGTCGGTCATCCTGAGCTGGAGCACCGCCGGCTCGCCGGCGACCAGCCAGTAGGGCGCTGTCTTCCAGGTCCGCCGGCCGCGGGAATCCTTGTCGTAGGAGCCGACCTGATGGCGCGCGACCACGAAGCCGTTCGCACACGACGGCCACTTGGCGAGCGGCCGAGATGGAACGAGCTTGCAGCCACTGTCTGGCTTGCCGACCCAGAGGCCTGGCCGCAACTTCGGCGCGCCGACCTCGTCGGCCCGGGCGAACAATGGCGCCCTGGTCGTCACCATGTTGCAGGCGCCGAGCAGCGCCAGGCTAAGGACGATTAGAGCGCGTCGCACGACCGTCCTCTGGATGGTTTGCCCGCCATTGTCGCGCTCGTTTCCTCCGGCCGCCGCGAGCCAGGGGGTTAGCGGTCGCCGTCGCGGATCCAGCGGGCGGCTCGCAGTTCGCCCGCCCAGGCCTTGCTCGCGCGGGCGGCGTTGCGCAACGCACCGGTGGACGTGGTCGTGCAGACGCCGCTGTCCTTGTCCATCACCAGGCCGGGCAGCGGATGAAGGGTGGCGAAAGCGGTGTCCTCGCCTTTGGCGTTCTTGGGCGGCGGCGGGCCGCACTGAATCGGCCAGAGAATGAAGGCGACGATGCGTCCCTGCTCGTCGAGCTTGACCGGCTCAACCGCGCCGTAACCGTAAGGCTTGGCCGTGGCCGACGACGGCGGCGAGGCAGACGCTTCGGCGCCGCCGCTGGCGCTGGCGGTAGCTTGCACGGAGAGGCTGAAATCGACCGGGATCTGGATGATCCGGGGGTCGCCGGCGGCGAGCACATACGGCATGTGCTCGAGCTGGTCGGGCTGAGCGTTGGCCTTCCGTCCGGCGACGTCCTCGTCGCTCACGAGTCCGCCGCCGGCGCAGTCAGGCCATTCGGTGAACGGCTTCGATTCGTCGACCTTGCAGTCGTCCTCCTTGAAGAACATCCAGACCCCATGCCTGAGCGGCGGCGCGCCGGCGGCGTCCTTGAGGGTGAACAGGGGATCCTTGGTCAGCACGACGTTGCACGCCGACAAGAGCCCGAGGGCGGCGATAACCAGGAGGCGGCGAATGAAGCTGGCCGTCACGGATTGCCTGGCGCGACCCAGGCCACTCTCTGCAGGGGTCCGGCTTCGGCGAGCGTGGCCGCCGCGGCCGCGCGCACCGACTCGACGCTGTCGAGGTCGCAGCCGCCGAGGCTGGGCTTGATGGCGATGCCGCCGTCCTTCGGCTTGGGACAGGCGATCGCAGCGCCCTCGGCGCCCACGAGCCGCCCGCGGTCGTCCTTCGCGAGGTCCGTCAGCGCGAGGAAGAGGTAGCCATCCTTCTCGGTGCCCACCTGCGCGATCACCGGATCACCGGAGGAAAGACTGACCTCGGCGGCGTAGCTGACGTCGCGCGGCGCGCGTTGCCTGCCCGCGGCGCTGCCGGTGACGATGACCATCGCCTTGTCGCCGCTGATCCAGAACGGCGAGGCGCATGTCGGCCACGCCCGGGTGTCGGCGGCGACCGGCTTGGCGCAGCCGGGATCGAGGATCGCCCAGAGGCCTTCGGCCGGTTTCGGAGGCGGTTGCGGGGCCGGCGCAGCGAGCTGCGCGACCGGGTGATGGCTGCGCGCGTGGAACTGCGCGCATCCACTCAGACCGACGGCGATGGCGACGACGAGGATTCGGCGCAAGGAGCAGTCCCCTCCAGCCACGCGAATATATCCGCTGTGTCACTGATTTGCAGCTCAAATTGACGTTTTCAAGCGGGTGCGAAGGCCTGTCGCAGGGCCTAGGTAAGGGTTGTTAAGGCTTTTGATTCACTGATCTTCGTTCGAGGAGCAGGGCCCATGCCCATGGCGGCGTCACAGCTTGAGTCGGAACTTCGTCAAGCGTTTCCCGACGCTGAGATCGTCATTGAAGACCTCGCCGGCGATGGCGATCACTACCGGGCGCGAATCACCTCTTCGGCGTTCGCGGGGATGCCGCGCGTGCGCCAGCACCAGCTGGTCTACGCCGCGCTGAAGGGCAAGGTCGGCGGCGAGTTGCACGCGCTGGCGCTCGAGACCAGCGCGCCGGGCGGCTGACGTGCGTTACCGTCCCTTCGGTCGAACGGGCGTCGCGGTCTCCGCCTTGTCGCTGCTCCTCAACGGGCCCGACGATCGCCGCAAGACGGGCGAGTGGCGCGGTTTCATTCACGCGGCCTTCGAGGAAGGAATTAACGCCTTCGAGCTGAGACGCCCCTCTCAGGCGATGCTCGATGGGTTCGCCGAAGGCGCGGCGGCGGTGAAGCGCAGCCTCCTCTTCGTGGCGCTGCGCGCCGACCCTGCGCTCGAGGGCCGCCGCCTTGAGGGCTGGGTCGCCGACGTGGTGGGGCGCTCCGGCGTCGGCGAACTGAACCAGCTCACGCTCGAGGCCACGGCCCCCGACTTCGAAGGCGCGCTGGTGGCCGGGCTGCGCCTCAAAGATCTGAACCTGGTGAAGCGCCTGGCCGTGGCCGGCAGCGGCGAGATCATGGCCGAGCACATCGAGGACCCGCTGTTCGACGCGGTCGTCCTGCCCTTCGGCGTGCTGTCGAACTGGCGCGACCGCAACCTCGTGCGTACGGCGCTCGAGCGCCAGATGGGCGTGATCGGCTGCGACCCGTGCCCCCCCGAGGTGCTGTCGCTCGCCAGGGGCGCCGGCGAGGAATCCAAGCCCGGATTCCTGCAGCGGCGAGACCCGCTGAGGGGCGCAGGCACCTATGCGTTCCTGCAGGAGACGCGCGGCTGGACCGCCGAGCAGATCTGCCTCGCCTACGCGCTGACCGAGCCCGCGGTGGCGACGGTGCAGATGGAAGTCGGCGACACCCAGCGACTGGCGACGCTCGCGGGCGTCACCGATCGCGACCTGCCGTCGTCCGTGACGGCGCAGATCGAGATGGCGCGCTTCTCCGCCGAACCGGCCGCCGAACCCGAACTGCGGGCGAAGCGCCGCGCTTGACCCGGAGGGCGCCTCTCCCTAGCTCTTGCGCAAGGGTTGTCCCACCCATCCCAGAAAAGGCCTATCGCCCATGAGCGACGTCGCCGAAGCAGACCCGATCCACGGCTTCATCGCCAAGGCGATCGAAGACTACCCCGTCGTCCTGTTCATGAAGGGCGTGCCCGACCAGCCGCAGTGTGGCTTCTCCGCGATCTGCGTGCAGATCCTCGACCACCTCGGCGTCGACTTCGTCGGCGTCAACGTGCTGCAGAGCGACGACCTGCGCCAGGGGATCAAGACCTTCTCCGACTGGCCGACCATCCCGCAACTCTACGTCAAGGGCGAGTTCGTCGGCGGCTCGGACATCGTCCGCGAGATGTTCCAGTCCGGCGAACTGAAGCCCCTGCTGGTCGAAAAAGGCGTGCTGACCGCCTAAGCCCGTCCTCGCGCGCCGCCTGCGGTCCGCTCCCCGGGAGAAATCGGCCCGTATCCGCCGTTGACTCCAGGCGAAGTTCGGAGGCTCGGCGCCTCACCAGTAGCGCAAGTCGAGATAGCACTCGCCGAGCTTCGCCGGCACGACCGGGAGATAGGGGCTCCACTCGAGTGTCCGCGACTCCACGCGGGGATCGAGATCGGCGAGGTGGCGGGCCACGTCGGGCAGGTGTTCGAGATCGGCGATGAGCGCCTGGCGGCCGAGCGCCGCAGCTCTGGACGCGAACTCGCGCAGCAGGTCCGCCAGCGCCTGCTCCCGCCCCGGCTCGCATCCAAGGTCCAGCGCGGCCGCGACCTCGACGCGGCGCTCTTCGCCGGCGCTCGACCGCCAGACCTCCCGCATGTCGCGGCCGCGGTCCCATAGGCCTCCGCAGGCGACCACGCGCCCGGCGTCCTCGATCACGCAGACGTCCGCCCAGCCGTAGACGCAGGGTCGCCAGGGTGGCCTCTCGCCCCAGACGCCCCCGTCCAGCATGTGGCGCAGGCTTTCGGGTCCGTAGGGCTGGAAGAGGTCCCGGCCCGCGTGCGTCTGATTGATCAACTCGGCGCAGCGCGGCAGGTCGCGCTCCTCGATCGGACGCAGGCCGCTGGGCCGGGCGGCCGACGCGCGCGCCGCGATGTAGGCGACCGCGACCACCTTCTGCGGCCGGTCGCTGTCGGCCTGGAATTTCACAGCCTCGAGGAAGCCCGCCATGTTGGCGTTGCCGATGCGCAGGTACATGACCTGGCCGACGGTAGGGTTCTGCAGCGCCCTTGACGGGAACCGCCGCACGAGGTCGCCGAGGCCCTCGCGCCGACGGCTGGCGCGCACGCGCAGGCCCTGCGCGTAGTGGACGCTGACGGGCTTGCCGCCGATCAGGCAGTTGACGGGCGACCAGACCGTGCAGGCGACGAGCTCGCCCTCGTGTTCGATGACGCTGATGCTGGCGCCCGGCTGCAGCCGGAATTGGGCCAGGGCGTCGGGCGAGCGCTCGATCGTCACCTCCCAGTCGCCGACCTTCTCGGGCCCGTTGGCCCAGAGGTCCTGGAAGGCTTCCTCGTCGCGGAACGTGAGTTCGCGGGCGCGGTAGGGACCGTTCGCCAGGCGCTCGAACACCTCGACCGTCCGCTCCACCTGGAACAGGTGGTTCTCGGTCGCGGCGGCCTGCAGCCAGCCTTCGAGCTGCCGCGAGGGCGTCTTCACGGCGAGCGCGCGCTCGGCCAGGCCATCCGGCCAGCCTCGAGCCTTGGCACGCGCAACGATCTCGGCGGCTGCTTCGCTCATCGGGGATCCGTCAGCGGGCGTTCAGCCCGAATGTCCGCGACGCATGCAGGGCGGTCAATGCGCAGCCCGCTACGGTTTCATAACGTCCGGAAGGCAGGATGACGCTTCCGACGGCGCGCCAGGACGGTCATGGCCTTCACCCGCTCCGCCGCGACCGCCGCCGCCCCGCCGCTCGAGCCTGGCGCGGCCGCCGGCCGCCTCGCGGCGCATCCCTATCTCGTGATCGGCCTCGCCGCGCTCGCGATCTGGGCGCCGACACTGCTGATCGACTTCGGCCGCGGCGACTCGCTCGACGAGAACATCGCCTGGTCGAACCAGTTCTCGCAGCTGGTGGCGCACGGACACCTCTACCCGCGCTGGATGCCGGCCTCGTTCGACGGCCTTGGCAGCCCGGCGTTCGACTACTATCCGCCGCTCGCCTTCTGGACGACCGCGCTCGTGTCGCTGGGCGGGCGGCTGGCGCCGATGCTGGCGCTGAAGCTGGCGGCGCTGGTGGCTCTGGCGGCTTCGGGCGTGGCGATGCGGCTCTGGCTGGGGCGGCTGTGTCCGCCGCCCCGCGCGCTGCTCTGCGCCGTCATCTATATGGCCGCGCCCTACCACCTGGTCGATCATTATGTGCGCGGCGCGTTCGCCGAGTTCTTCGCCCTGGCGGTGCTGCCGCTGGCCCCGCTGGGACTGGCGCTCGCCGCCGAGCGGGCAAGGAGCGGACCGTTCGTGCTCGCGGGCGGCTACGCGCTGCTGCTGGTGGCGCACCTGCCGATGGCCCTGCTGGCGTCGGTGCTGCTGATCGGGCCCTATGGCCTCCTCCTGCTCTGGCGTTTGGACGGCGGACGGATCCGGTTCGCGCTGACCGCCGCAGCGGGCCTGGCGCTGGGCGCGGGCCTGGCGGCGCCTTATCTCGCGCCGGCGCTCGGGCTCGAGGACGCAATCTCGGCCGAATACCTCTGGCGGCTGAGGCCCGCCGACCACCTCTTCACGCGGCTCGGCGCCTGGGCCAATCCGTTCGAGCCATTGCTGGCGGCGCTGTCGCTGATCGAGGCCCTGCTCGCCGCCGGCCTCGCCTGGATGGGACGGCGCGCCGGCCCGGCCGGCGTGTTCTGGGGCGCGCTCGCCACGCTCGTGTTCGCGGCGCTGAGCGGACTCCTGCCCGGCTTCTGGTCGCTGCCGCTGATGGCCAAGGTGCAGTTCGCCTGGCGGGCCATGGGCGTCGAAGAGTTCGCCCTCGTCACCGCCATCGCGGTCTCGCCCTGGGCCGACGCCAGGCGCCTGACGGGCCTCGCCGCGGTGCTGATGCTGGCCAACCCTGGCCTGGCCGCCGACCTCAAGAACCTCGCGCTCGGCCGGCCCGACGCCCAGCTCGCAACGCCCGCCGAGCTTGCGGCCATGGTCGCCCAGCCCCGGGACGTTCCGGAGTACCTGCCGCACGGCATGCTGCTGATCCGTGGCGGCGGCGAGCCCGCGCCGCGCCTGCCGCTGAGCGCGCTCGCGGCGCTCCCGCTGGCGGCGCCGAGCCTCTTCGCCAACGCCGACCCGGTGACCGGCGCGGTGAAGGTGCGCCCTCGCGCCGACCCGACGCCGGTGGTCGTGCGGCGGTTCTACCATCCAAGCTGGCGGGTCACGTGCGACGGACGCCCGGTCGAGACCGGCCCCGCCGGACCGGCGCGGCTGCTCAGCTTCACACCGCCCGCCAACGCGCAGGAGTGTACGGCGTCGGTCGGCCCGACGCCGCTGGAGACGCTCGGCGACGCCCTGGCCGGGGCGAGCCTGGTGTTGCTGGTCGGCTGGGCGGCGCTGATGCTGCGCCGCGCCCGCCCTTCGTCCGCGACCTACGACGCGTAGAACTCGACGACGAGGTTCGGCTCCATCTTCACCGGATAGGGCACCTCGGCGAGCTCGGGCATGCGCAGGTACTTGGCCGTCATCGCCTTGGCGTCGACCTCGAGATAGTCGGGGCAATCGCGCTCGGAAAGCTGCAGCGCCTCGAGCACCAGGGCCATGTTGCGCGAGCGCTCGCGCACCTGCACCACGTCGCCCACCTTCACGCGGTAGGACGGGATGTTCACCCGCTTGCCGTTCACCAGGACGTGGCCGTGGTTGACGAACTGCCGGGCCGAGAACGGCGTCGGCGTGAACTTGGCGCGGTAGACGATCGCGTCGAGCCGGCTCTCCAGGAGCCCGATCAGCTTCTCCGAGGTGTTGCCCTTGCGGCGCGCAGCCTCGGCGTAGATGCGGCTGAACTGCTTCTCGGTCAGGTTGCCGTAGTAGCCCTTCAGCTTCTGCTTGGCGCGCAGCTGCAGGCCGAAGTCGGAGATCTTGGACTTGCGGCGCTGGCCGTGCTGGCCGGGGCCGTAGGAACGGGCGTTGATCGGCGACTTGGGGCGGCCCCAGAGGTTCTCGCCCATACGCCGGTCGATCTTGTACTTCGCCGATTGGCGCTTCGACATGCTTTCGCTTTCACACTTTGACGCGGTCCGGCTCCGCCCGGTCGGCGGAGCGATTGCAACGGCGGCGCACGCATCACCCGTCATGCTTCGCGCCGCCGAGCGAACCCGGCGGCGGGAAGGGGCGGCTTATGGGCCGCCGAACGGCCGAAAGTCAAGGCGTGGCCAAGGGCGGGCGAGCCATTTGCGCCAGATCAAAGCGGGGCGCCGGCGTCGCGCCGCTTGGTGAAGCGAGTTCGAGACCAGGAGCGCGTGACATGATTCCCCAGGACGTGGCCGACACCATCGTCGACCCGCGGGCCTACGCCGACGGCAAGCGCGTGGACGACGCGTTCGCCTGGCTCCGCAAGCAGGCGCCGTTCGACGTCGCCCAGCCGGAGGGGTTCGATCCGTTCTGGGTCGTCACCCGGCACGCCGACATCCTCGAGGTCGAGCGCCAGAACGAGCTCTTCCACAACGGCGACCGCGCCACGATCGTCACGACGATCGAGGGAGACAGGAAGGTGCGGGCCATGACCGGCGGCTCGCCGCACCTCGTGCGATCGCTGGTGCAGATGGACAATCCCGACCACCACGCCTACCGGCGACTGACGCAGGCGTGGTTCATGCCACAGAACCTGCGGCCGCTCGAGGCGCGCATCCGCGAGATCGCGCGCGGCTTCGTCGACCGGATGGCGAGCCTCGGCGGCGCCTGCGACTTCGCCCGCGACGTCGCCTTCCTCTACCCGCTGCACGTGATCATGGAGGTGCTGGGCGTGCCGGAGGTCGACGAGCCGCGCATGCTGAAGCTGACCCAGGAGCTGTTCGGAGGCGCCGACCCCGACCTCAACCGCTCCGGCGGAGCAGTGCAGGACGTCGACCAGGGGATCGCCGACCTGCAGGCGACGGTGATGGACTTCATGACCTACTTCAACGCGATGACCGAGGATCGGCGGCGCAACCCGCGCAAGGACCTCGCCAGCGTGATCGCCAACGGCCAGATCGACGGCAAGCCGCTCGGGCACCTCGAGGCGATGAGCTACTACATCATCGCCGCCACGGCCGGACACGACACGACCTCGAACACCACGGCCGGCGGCCTCTGGGCGCTGGCCGAGAACCCGGAACAGTTCGCCAAGCTGAAGGCCGATCCATCGCTGATCCCCTCGTTCCTCGATGAGTCGATCCGCTGGGTGACGCCGGTGAAGCACTTCATGCGCACCGCGACCGCTGACGCCGAGGTCGCCGGCCGCAAGATCAGCAAGGGCGACTGGCTGTTCCTGAGCTATCCCTCCGGCAACCGCGACGAGGCGGTGTTCGAGGCCCCGTTCCGCTTCGACATCGAGCGCGCGCCCAACAAGCACGTCGCGTTCGGCTACGGCGCCCACGTCTGCCTGGGACAGCATCTCGCGCGGATGGAGATGCGCATCCTCTGGGAGGAGTTGTTGCCGCGGCTCGAAGCCATCGCCTTGAACGGCGAGCCGAAGCTCACGTCCGCGAACTTCGTCTGCGGGCCGAAGACCGTGCCGATCAGCTACACGATGCACTGAGACCGTGGCGCTCAGGCGCCTGGCGACGGGGCCGTCGCGTTGGTCCCGCCGACTGGCGCCTGGGAGGCGTGGAACGAGGAGAGGAAGTCGCCCACCGCGGGGTCCTCGAGGCCGAACGCGGACTTCGCAGCCAGCGTGTAGAAGCGTCCGCCCGCCAGGAACACCCGCACGCGGGCGACCGGCCGGCCGCCTTGCTTCAGATCGAACTGCCGGCCGTCCAGACCCTCGGCCGTGGCGGCGTAGGTCTTGATCGTCGCCTCGCCTTTGAGGTCGCCCGCCATCATCTGGGCGAGGCGATCGGTCAGCTGGTCGACCGACACGCCGACATCAGCCGCGTCGGTGGCGCTGATCGCGAAGTCGCGCCCGCCGCCGTCGGACTCGGCGACGACGCTGTGCGGCGTGCCGTCCGGCTGGGCCGGCTTGTCGGTCACCTGCGGCGGCGACGCGAACGAGATCCGGAAGCCCCACGCAGGATAGGCGTACTCCTTGGTCGCCGCCGGCGGCGGCTTGCACGCGGCCAGCGCCAACGTGGCCAACGCGAGCGAGACGACGATCCGGCGGCGCATCTGATCTCCGACGAGCGTTCGCCTACGCTCGTCGCCGCCGCGGCGTTCGGTCAACCCCCTGCGGACCGCAGGAGAACAGTGCTTCCTTCGACCACGCGGCTTCATCTTGCGGCCGCGCTCAGTCGATGCCGGGCACCGGATAGCGCCGGCAGAGCGCCTCGCTTTCGCGCTTCAGGTTCGCCAGCGCAGCCTCGTCCTCGCGCGCCTTCAGCGCCTCGACGATCCAGGCGGCGATCTGGCGCATGTCGGCCTCATCCATGCCGCGGGTGGTGCAAGCGGGCGTGCCGAGGCGCACGCCCGAGGGACGCACTGGCGGCAGCGGATCGTCGGGGATCACCTGCTTGTTGGCGGTGATGCCGATCTTGTCCATCGTCTCCTGCGCGACGCGGCCGTCGACGCCGAAGCTCTTGACCGTATCCATCACCATCATGTGGTTGTCGGTGCCGCCGGTGATCAGTGACACGCCGCCGTCCATCAGCGCCTGGGCGAGCGCCTTGGCGTTCTTCAGCGTCTGCTCGGCGTAGACCTTGAACTCGGGCTCCGCGGCCTTCTTGAACGTGATCGCGGCGCCGGCGACGTTGTTCATGTGCGGCCCGCCCTGCAGGCCGGGGAACACCGCCGAGTCAATCGCCTGGGTGTAGGCCTTCTTGGCCAGGATCAGGCCGCCGCGCGGACCTCGCAGCGTCTTGTGGGTGGTGGTGGTGACGACGTCGAAGCCGGCGTCGAACGGATTGCGCATCGCGCCGGCCGCCACCAGTCCGCCGATATGCGAGATGTCGGCCATGGTCATGGCCTCCACTTCGTCGGCCACCTCCTTGAACGCGGCGTAGTCGTAGTCACGCGGGTAGGACGAGTAGCCGCAGAGCACCATCCTCGGCCGCGTCTGCTTGGCCACCTCCTTCAGGTGGTCGAAGTCGATCGCGCCGCCCTGGTCGGGGAAGGTCTTGTAGCGGACGAAGTTGAACACCTTGCCCATGTGCGAGACCGGCGCGCCGTGGGTGAGGTGCCCGCCGTGGCTGAGATCCATCGCCAGCACGGTGTCGCCAGGCTTCAGGAAGGCGAAGTAGACCGCCTGGTTCATCGGCGAGCCGGAGAGCGGCTGGACGTTGGCGTACTCGGCGCGGAACAGCTCGCAGGCGCGCTTCTTGGCTGTGCGCTCGATGATGTCGGTGAACTCCTGGCCGCCGTAGTAGCGCCGGCCGGGGTAGCCCTCGGCGTACTTGTTGGTCAGCACCGAGCCCAGCGCCGCCAGCACCTCGGGGTAGGTGTAGTTCTCCGACGGGATCATCTCGACGCCGTCGGCCTGGCGGCGCTCCTCGCCGGCGATAGCCTGCTCGATCACGGGGTCGTACGCGGCGAGGGCCTGGCGGTGCGAATCCATGGGCGCTCCTTGACCAGAAGGATTGACCGGGTCCTCGTGGGGAGGGCTCCGGCGCCCAGGCGAACGGCTCGATCCGCCCGCCGCTTCCCGATGGTTCAGATCCATCCAAGCTCGCCAGTCACGCCGGGCGAGCGCGCACTTATCAGGCGGTTCCCGAACCGGCAAGGCGGGCGCCAGAGCAACTGTCGGGGTTTGACGAAATCCTGGGGACGAGCGGGCTGGACGGGGACGATTCGGACGACCATCTCAGCGGCGTCGGGGACAATTCGGGCCGCCGTGCCGGGGCGCGAGCCGCGTCCGGGCGAGGGGCGGTGTGTGAGGAGCGTTCCCGATGGCGGAGCCTGCGTCTCCGTCCGCCTTCCCGCCCGGTCTCGCCGGCGGCCGGCTGGCGCTGATCGCGCTGGCGCTGGCGCTCGGCACCTTCATGCAGGTGCTGGATTCGACGATCGCCAACGTCTCCATCCCGACCATCTCGGGCAACCTCGGCGTAAGCCCCGACCAGGGCACCTGGGTGATCACGCTTTTTGCGATGTCCAACGGCGTCTCGGTGCCGCTGACGGGCTGGCTGATGGGTCGCTACGGCGTGGTGAAGACGTTCGTCGCCTCGGTGGGGCTCTTCACGCTGGCCTCGTTCCTCTGCGGGATCGCCTGGAACCTGCCGATGCTGCTCATCTTCCGCGTGCTGCAGGGCGCGGTCTCCGGGCCGATGATCCCGGGCTCCCAGGCGCTCCTGATCTCGATCTTCCCGCCCTGGCGCCGGGGCCTGGCGCTGGCGATCTGGTCGATGACGACGCTGGTCGCGCCGATCTGCGGGCCCATCCTCGGCGGCTGGATCTCGGACAACATGAGCTGGCCGTGGATCTTCTTCATCAACGTGCCGGTGGGGATCTTCTGCGCGGCGGTCTGCTACCGCGGCCTGATCACCCGCGAGACGTCCACCGCGCGGCGGCGGATCGACACCGTCGGGTTCCTGCTG
Source organism: Caulobacteraceae bacterium (assembly GCA_035541575.1). Classification (GTDB taxonomy): domain Bacteria; phylum Pseudomonadota; class Alphaproteobacteria; order Caulobacterales; family Caulobacteraceae; genus Acaudatibacter. The sequence goes on from DATKMZ010000074.1 coordinate 30,528, forward strand.
CTGCTGGTCTGGGTGAGCGCTCTGCAGGTGATGCTCGACCGCGGCGCCGACGAGGACTGGTTTTCCTCAGGCCTGATCGTCGGGCTGTCGGTCCTCTCGGCGATCGGCTTCTGCGCGTGGTTGATCTGGGAGCTGACCGAGGCCGCGCCGATCGTCGACCTCTCGCTGTTCCGCTCGCGCAACTTCGCCTTCGGCACGCTGGTGTTCTGCCTCGTCTACGCGGTCTTCTTCGGCGGCAACGTGCTGCAGCCGCTCTGGCTGCAGACCCGGCTCGGCTACATCGCGACCTGGGCCGGGCTCGTCGCCGCGCCGAGCGGGGTGGTGGCGGTGATCCTCACGCCGATCTTCGCCCGCTTCGCCGGCAACATCGACGCGCGGATCACCGGCACGCTGGCGCTGGTGGCGTTCGGGTTATCGTTCCTGATGCGGGCGGGATTCCCAGCCAATCCCAGCTTCACCATCCTGGTCATGCCGATGCTGGTGCAGGGCGTGGCGATGAGCACCTTCTTCGTCGCGATGATCACGATCCAGCTCAAGGACGTGCCGCCGGCGCAGACGCCGTCCGCGAGCGGCCTTTCCAACTTCGCGCGGATCACCGCCGGCGGCTTCGCCGCCTCGCTCACCACCGCGTTCTGGGACCGGCGCGAGGCGCTGCACCAGGTGCGGTTCGCCGACGACCAGACCCAGCGCCTTAACGAGTGGAGCCAGGCCTTCCTGAGCCTCAAGCACGCCGGCCTCTCGGCGCAGCAGTCGCTGGGCGCGTTGACGCAGCAGGTGGTGAACCAGGCCTACACCGTCGCCGCGCTCGACCTCTTCCGGCTCTTCGGCATTCTGTCGATGATCATGATCCCGCTGATCTGGATCACCCGCCGCTCGATCGCCGGCGGCGGCCCGGTGGCGGCGGACTGAAGAGCGCCGGCCGCTAACTCGCCGCGGCGGCGGGCCGGCGCTCCTGCTCGCCGAGCGCGGCCTCGAGCGCCGCAAAGAGACGGACCGCCTCGATCGGCTTGGCGACATGGCCGTCCATCCCGGCGGCGACGCAGGCCTGGATCTGGTGGTTCATCGCGTTGGCGGTCAGCGCGATGATCGGCGTGCGGACGCGGCCCATTGCGGCTTCCGCCTCGCGGATGGCGCGCGTGGCGGCCAGCCCGTCCATGACCGGCATCTGCATGTCCATCAGGATCACGTCCCAGGGCGAGTCTTTCCAGGCCTCGAGCGCCAGCTCGCCGTTCTCGACCACCATCGGCTCGACGCCGATCTGGTGCAGCAGCGTCTTCAGTACGAGCTGGTTGACCGTGTTGTCCTCGGCGGCCAGCACGCGGATTCTCGGCAACGACGCCTCGACCTGCGGCGAAGGCGCCGGCGGCGCCGCGAACGTGGGCGTAAGCGCCTCGCCGACCTGCTCGAGCGGCAGTTTGACGAGGAACGTCGAGCCTTCGCCTTGCTTGCTCTCGACCGAGATTTCGCCGCCCATCAGCGCGGCGAGCTCGCGGCAGATCGCGAGTCCGAGGCCGGTGCCTCCGTAGCGCCGCGTCGTCGAGGCGTCGGCCTGGGTGAACTTTTCGAAGAGGACGCCAACGCGCTCGGGCGCGATGCCGACTCCGGTGTCCGACACCATCAACGCCAGCATCTCGCCGGTCTTGGCGGCGGTGACGCGCACCTCGCCATGCTCGGTGAACTTCAGCGCGTTGGAGATCAGATTGTAGAGAATCTGCCGAACCCGCGTCGGATCGCCCAGGTAGACGCCTTTGGCCGGCTCCTCGATCCTGAGGTCGAACGAGAGCCCCTTCTTGTTCGCCAGCGCCGTGAAAGCCGAGTGCGCGCCTTTCATCAGGTCCGAGAGGTCGAACTGCACCTGCTCGAGCTCGAACCGGCCGGCCTCGATCTTGGAGAGGTCGAGCACGTCGTTGAGGATCGCGAGCAGCGCCTCGCCCGACTGGCGGATCACCTCGAGCCGGTCGCGCTGCACGGCCGAGAGCTTTTCGGCGGCCATCGCCTGGGCCATCCCGAGCACGCCGTTGAGCGGGGTGCGGATCTCATGGCTCATGGTGGCCAGGAACGCGCTCTTGGCCTCGTTGGCGGCCTCGGCGGCGACGCCCCGCTCCTGCGCCTCGGCCCTGGCCCTGTGCAGCGCCCCGCGCGAGGCTGCGAGCTGCCGCCGCGCCGTGACGAAGAGGTTGCAGAGCAGGCCCAGCGCGATCGCCGCAGTCAGGATGGTGAGCGGGCGTCCTGCGTGCACCGCGTGCGACATCATCCCGCCGACGGCCACCGCGACGCCCACGAGGTAAGGCGAGGCGTTGCAGAGGAATATCTTCGGCCGCGCGTAGTACTGCAGCAGCACGTAGAGCACCGAGATGCAGGTCTGGGCGAGCGCGAAGGCCCGGCCGATCGGATCGCCCGTCAGCCAGAAGCACGCCATGAACACGGTGTAGGAAGCGCCGCTGGTCATGCTGAGCCCGACGCTGGGCAGCGGCATGCCTTCCCAGACCGGCAGCCGTGCGCCCCCCTGCACAGCCTTCGCGAGCCGCAGCTCGACGAAGCCGAGGGCGCAGACGCAGCCGTACCAGACCGCGGGAATCCAGAGGGGCATCAAGGGCGCGGCCGCGACGACCATCGCAAAGGACGTGGCGAGCCGGAGCGGCACGTTGCGGCTCGACGCCAGGAACAGACGTGACGCAGCGGCAACTTCCGCGCGCGCCGCCGCGTCGTCCTCGCCTGGGTGCGGCGATTGCGCCATGCCGACCGATCCTCCCCGGCCCGAAAGGCTAGGCGGCAGGTGTGACCATATGGTTAGCGGGTCGGAAACCTGTCGCAGGGCCGGCGCCGCGGCGGCGCGCTACCGCGATCGCCGGTTCGCGGCTAAGCTTCGCGGCACAGGCGGCGTCTTAGGGGGATTCCGGTGCATCTTGCGCGCAATGGGCTGTGGCTGGCCGCGGTCGTCGCGGCGATCGGGTTGAGTGGTTGCGGCAAGCCGGCGGCGACGGGCACGGCGGCCAAGAAGGACGAGGGAACGCGCACGGTGGCGGCGCAGGCGGCGGCGCGCCGGGCCTGCGACATCCTCAGCCCCGACCTCGCCAAGAAGTTCCTCGGCGAGGCCGCCGTGCTCCGACGCGACGCACAGCCGAACCCGAGGATGACGCAATGCCAGTGGGGCAGCGACAAAGGCGTCATCACCATCATGGTGGGCCCCTGGGACATGGTCCACATGACGTCGCCCGACGCCAAGCCCGTGAGCGGTCTCGGCGACGAGGCCTACTCGAGCTTCAGCGGGCTCGACGTGCGCAAGGGCGACCGCGGCGTCAGCATCAACGTCATGGTCGAGGCGGGCGAGTTCTGGGGCAAGGCGGCCGACGACGAGGAAGCCAAGACCGCCGCTGCGGAGGCCAAGGTGGCGCCAGACCTCGTCGCTAGACTCTGACGTCAGCGGTTGATGACGTCGCCCACGAAGACGCCGCCGGTGCTGGGCGCCTGGTAGTCGTAGGTCCGCTCGGTGGTGATCCCCCAGACGCGGTGGCCGGTGTAGGCGAAGGTCTGGTTGGCCGTGAGCGGGGTCAGGTGGACGTTGGCGTCCCACGGGTCGCAGACCGTGGCGTACCGCTGATCATCCCAGGGCGAGACGCGGATGGTGTCGACCAGCACCCAGTGACCGCCGCCGCCGTTCCAGTCGATGCCGAGAATGATCGGGTTGACGTTCAGCGTCGGGCCGAAGCCCGACGTGACGCCGACAACGTTGGTGATCCGGCCGGGCACGGCGGTCTGCGGCAGCGTCGAAAGCGTCCAGCCCGCCATGTTGAACATCGGATCGTTGAGGAGCTGGGCCATCTGCGGGTTGTTGAGGCCGCCCGTGCCCAGGGGGTTCGGTCCGAACAGCGTCGTCGCCCGTGCGAGGACGTCGGCCTCGGTGAACTCGGCGCGCACGCCCGGGGTGAGCTTGTTGACCTTGTAGGCCGCCATGATCACGCAGGCCACGCCGCACGAGATGTTCTGCTCCTGGCCGAACACCCAGTGCATGTCGCCATAGCGCGTGAAGCGCGAAACCCACGGCATCGGAGCCTCCCTCGTCCTGCGATCGAACAACAGCGTCGGCCTACCCAGACGAGAGCCGCGCCCCAGGTCAGGCTTTCGCACAACAGCGTTTGGCTGGTGAAATGACGTTGGCGCGAGCGGGAGAGGTCCGGGCTAACGCCCGCGCGAAACCAGTCGCTCGAAGAGCCCCGACGCCTCGCGGATGAAGACCTCGCGCTCGCGGCCGGTCAGCGGCTCGTCGCGGATCAGCCGCTCGACCAGGAAGCCGATGAAGGCGGCGGCGAGCACCCGCGCGCGCGCCTCGGCGTCCTCGCCGCCCAGCCAGTCGCGGATGGGACCGAGGAAGCGCTCCTGCACCGCGACGTTGAGGAGCGGCGCGGTCGCCGGCGAGGTCGCCGCGCGCAGCAGGAACTGGAAGCTGTGGGCGCGCGTCTCGTCGCCGGGCGCGCCCGCCATCATCGCGGCGACCTCGGCCGGAAAGCTCGCGCGGTCGCCGAGGCGGTCGGTGTGGATCGAGGCCTTCAGCGCCTCGGTGAAGAGGCCCTCCTTGCCGCCGAAGTAGCGGCTGACCAGCGCCACGTCGACGCCCGCCTCGGCGGCGATCTCGCGCAACGTCGCCCGCTCGTAGCCGACGCGGGCGAACTGCGCTTTCGCCGCTTCCAGGATCGCCGCGCTGGTCGCCTGCGCGTCCCGCCGGCGGGGCCGTTCGATGGTGGCGGTCGCGGTCATCGGAGCAATCCTAACACACCCCTAGGCGGATCGCGGCGCTGTCGTCGCGTGGTTCGGGACGCGCCCTTGCGGGCGCGCCTCACCAAGACGAGGAGCTGGCGCTTTCCCAGCTTTCGTCATCCTGAGGAGCCCGCGCAGCGGGCGTCTCGAAGGACGCACCGACCGGCCTCAGTTTCGCGCCGGGATCACCACCTGCATGCTCTCGAAGCCGTGCACGAACGACGAGTAGCTGCGCACCGGCTCGCCGACGAGCTCGATACGCGGGAAGCGCTTCAGGATCTCTTCCCAGATGATCGTCAGCTGCATCTCGGCGACGCGGTTGCCGACGCAGCGGTGCACGCCGAAGCCGAACGACATGTGATGGCGCGGCCGCTCGCGGTCGATGATGTAGGCGTTGGGGTTCTCGATCACCGCATCGTCGCGGTTGCCCGAGATGTACCACATCACCACCCGCTCATCCTTCTTGATGGTCTTGCCGCCGATCTCGATGTCGCGCGTGGCGACCCGGCTCATGTGCGCCAGCGGCGTCTGCCAGCGGATGGTCTCCGAGACCATCGGGGTGATCAGCGCCGGGTTGGCGCGCAGCTTGTCATACTGGTCGGGGAACTTGTTCAGCGCATAGACGCTGCCCGAGATCGTGTTGCGGGTGGTGTCGTTGCCGCCGACGATCAGCAGGATCACGGTGCCGTGGTACTGCTCGCGCGACATCGTCCGCGTCTCGGGGTGGTGCGTCAGCATCGAGATCAGGTCGATGCCGGGCGCGCCTTCCAGACGCTCGTTCCACATCCCCTCGAAGGTCGAGAAGCACTCGTACATGGCCTCGGCCTTGTGCTGCCAGCTCTTCACCGGGCCGTGGCCGGGCTGGTTCATGACCATGTCGGACCAGTAGGGCAGCTTGCGCCGCTCCTCGAACGGGAAGTCGAAGAGCGTCGCCAGCGTCATCGCCGTCAGCTCCTTCGAGACCAGGTCGACCCAGTCGAACGGCGTGCCGATCGGCAGCGAGTCGAGGATCGCGCCCGCCCGCTCGCGCACCACCGGCGACATGTTGGCGATGTTCGCCGGCGCGACCGTGGGGCTGACGGCCTTGCGGTGCACGCTGTGCTCGGGCTCGTCCATGGTGATGAAGCCGGCCCCGCCGCGGCGGCGCGGCTCCTGGCCGATGGCCCGCATCGCGGCCTCCTGCTCCTCCATCGACTGCCTGTTGGCCAGGCCGATGCCCTCGGCCGAAGAGAAGCCCTCGTGGTCGGTGTCGACCGCCATGATGTCGTCCCAACGAGTGATCGACCAGTACGGCCCGAACTCGCTCTCGGCGGTGAAGTGCACCGGGTCCTCGCGCCGCAGTCGCTCGAACACCGGCCAGATGGTGTCGGCCTGGAAGCGGTCGGTGCGGGCCGGGTTCAGCTCGGCGAGCGGCGTCGCATAGGCTTCGGCGACCTCGGCCTCCGCTTCGGGTTTGACGGCGATGTTCATGGGGGGTCTGCTTCCTGACGTTGGCCGGCCGTATCCGTCCGCCCGAGCACGTGCGCGGGTGGATGGACCCGGCCGGAGCATCCACTGCACGGGGCGTCATGTCAATGCGCGTTGACTTAGGCCCGTGGCTGCGCCAGCCTGAGGTGCGGAAGGCGACGGGAGAGAAGGCGATGCAGCGAACCGATCCCGCCGACGCGCAGGCGATCGAAGCCAGCCTCGAGATCGCCGCCGAACGCGCGGGCGATCTCACGCCGCGCGTCTACGAGGTCCTGTTTGATCGCCAGCCGCAGATGAAGGCGTTGTTCTGGCGCGATGGCAGCGGCCTGATCCGCGGCGAGATGCTGATGCGGGTGTTCGAGGCGCTGCTCGATTTCATCGGCGAGCGCCGTTACGCCGACCACATGATCGAATGCGAGGTCGTCACGCACGAGGGCTACGACGTGCCGCGCCAGGTCTTCGCGACCTTCTTCGGCGTCGTCGCCGAGGCCGTGCGCGAGGCCTGCGGCGACGCCTGGACCTCACCGATGGACGGCGCCTGGCGCCGCACCCTCGCCGACCTCGACTTCTACGTGAAGCACCCGGCGGCGTAGGCCGTCACAGCGCCTCCACCGGCGGCACGCGGTAGCGGCGCTTGAGGATGTCGTCGCCGGGGGCGTAGGCGCGCAGGACCAGGGCGAATGGGGCGCCATCGGGGGCAGGCAGCCAGGCCCCGCCGCGCGCGCTGTCTGGTCCGCCGCGGCCGATCGTGACCTCGATCGGGCCTTCGCGACGGCGAAGGCCCGGGGTCCAGGCGCCGACGGACGCGCGGCCGGCGCCGGTCTGCGGCAGGAACAGCCGCCCGTCCGGCTCGGCATGATAGAGCGTCAGCGACCAGAAGCCGGCCGCCGGAGGCGGCTCGGTCAACAAGACGCGATGGCGGCGGTTACCCAGGAACGTGCGCGCGCCGTCAGGTCCCACGAGCCGAAGCGCCGTGACCACCTGCGGCGGCGGCGCGGCCGGCTGCGTGAGCGCCGTCTGGGCGCGGTAGAGAAAGTCCTGGCCGAACGCGCCGAGGTTGGGCTTGGGGTAGACGGCCCCGCCGATTTGGTCGCCTTCGGGCGGGCTCGAGACGAGGGTCTGCGCTTCCCCGACGCCGCGCGTGATCTCGCCGAGCTCGGCGTCGGCGAACCTCGCCTTCTCGAACCCGCCGTACATGCCCAACTGGATCGGCGCGATGCGGCGGAAGAAGGCTTCGTCCTCCGGCGGCGGCGGGTTCTCGTCGATCAGCTGCTGAGCCGCGTAGAAGTAGTCGTTCCAGGCGGCGTCGCGGCCGACCGGCTGGACCGGCCTCGGCGGCGTCTTGACGGGCTTCACGTGCACGGCAAGGGCGCCCTGCACGGCTTGCGCGCTGGCGAGGTCGTGATCGCCTTCGAGATGGACCCGCGCCAGCGCCCAGACCCAGTAGCCGCGGGTGTGCACCATCTTGTGCAGCTCCGGCATGCGCGGCATCGGCGCGGTGTAGCCGGCGACCCCCACGCGCGAGGGCGGCCCGATCACGGTGATCTCGTGGCCCGTCTTGGCCGCCTCCCGCCCTTCCACCACCGCGATGACATCGCCGTAGAGGTCGAAGAGGGCCAGGGAGACGTAGCGGCCCTGGGTGGGCGGCAGCGAAATCGTCGCCGGGCCGCCGCCGAGGTGGATCCAGGCGGTGGAATAGAGCACGTCGGCCTCGACCGCGCTCATGTCGCGATTGCCCGGACCGGCTGGGACGCGCATGTGCGCGAAGCTGTTGAAACCCGGCGTTCCTTCCTGCGGCGCCGGTCCGATCGCGGCCGTGCGCAGCCTGGCCGATTCGATCAGCGGCAGGCCGTAGAGCCAGGCCTCGCGCGCGGCCGTTCGAAGATCATCCGGATCGGCGAAGGCGGGGAAGGCCGCAAACTGCGCCAGGGCCGCGCCGCCTGCGAGGAATCCGCGACGATCCATCAAGCCATCCCAAGCGCCACCGGCCCCCGCCGTAGCGGGACTTTCCTCAAGGCCGCGACCGCTGGCAAGTCCTCAGGCGTCGGGCGCGTCGCCGCGGCGCCTGGCCGCCAACTTGGCCAGCACGCGGCCGCGGCCCTTCGCCAGCGCGGTGACCACGCCGCGGAAGGTTCGCGCCTCCTGCTCGGTGAAGCGGGCGCGCGAGAGCGCGACGCGCAGGTTGCGCACCATCGAGGGCCGCTTCTCCGGCGGGTGGAAGAAGCCGGCCGCGTCGAGCTCGCCCTCGAGATGTTCGTAGAGGCCGAGCATCATCGCCTGATCGGCCGGTGCGGCGGCGGCGGCGAAAGCCGGCGGAGGCCCGGCGTCTTCGGCGCAGCGCCACTCGTAGGCGCAGATCGCCACAGCCTGCGCCAGATTGAGCGACTTGAAGCGGTCGTCGACCGGGACTGTGACGATGCCTTGGCAAAGCGCGATGTCCTGCGTCGCGAGCCCCGCCCGCTCGCCGCCGAACAGCAGTCCAATCGGCCAACCCTGCGCCGAACCGTCACGCAGCGCGGCGGCGGCCTCGCGCGGCGTCATGACCGGCAGCTCGGTCTCGCGCGGGCGGGCGGTCGTGGCGAGCACGAGCCGCAGGTCGGCGAGCGCCTCGGGCAGGGTCTCGAACACCCGCGCCGCGTCGAGCGGCCAGTCGGCGCCGGACGCGCTGGCCCAGGCGCGTTGCTGCGGCCAGCCGTCGCGCGGCGCGACGAGCCGCAGGTCCGCGCATCCGAAGTTGGCCATGACGCGCGCGACCGCGCCGATGTTCTCGGCGAGCTGCGGCTCCATCAGGATCACGGCGGGGGCTTGGCTTGGCACGCGCCATCGCATAGGCCGGGGGCGGTCGATGGGGCAACCAGCTAGGGAGGCCCATTGCGCATGCCCCACACCCGCCGCAACGCGCTCGGCATCGTCGCCGGAGCGACGCTCGCCGCCTGCTCGCGGCCGGCGCTGAAGACGCCGCCGCGCGCCAGCGCCCAGATCGACGTCGCCAGGCTCGATCGCGAGTTCCCGCTCCTGGCGCAGCGGGCGCATCCCGGGGCGTTCGCCATGGGCCTGATGGACCTGGCGACGACGCAGACCTGGTACTGGAATACCGACCGCGCATTCCCGCTGGCGGGCGCCGTGGCCGCGCCGATCGCCGTCGCCGCGATGGCCGAGGTCGACGCCGGGCGGCTGCGCCTCGACGAGCCGGTGGCGTTCAACGCGCTCGACCTCTCGCCGCCGCCCAGCCTGATCAACCACAACTTTCCGACCCCGCCCGACGCCCACAAGACCGCCCTTCCCGCTCAGAGCCTGATCACCCTGGCGCTGCACGAGGCCGACACCACCGCGACCGACGTCCTGATGAGCCGCATCGGCGGGCCGGGGGCGGTGAGCGCGTTCCTGGCCGCGAAAGGGGTCACCGGCGTGCGCGTCGACCGCTACTGGCGGGAGATCGGGGTCGAGATGTTCGGCATGCCGACGTTCCGGCCCGACTGGAAGGACCCGGCCGCGTTCGACGCCGCGCGCGACCTGGTGGCGCCCGCGGCGCGCCAGTCGGCGATGAACCACCTGATCCTCGACCCGCGCGACACCGCGACGGTGCCTGCGGCGCTGGGGTTCCTGGCGCTGCTGGCAGGCGGTCAGCTGGTCTCGGCGGGCGCCACCGCGCGCCTGCTGGGCTGGATGTCGAACGGCCCTCCCGGTCACTTCGCGGCGGGTCTGCCGGCAGGCGCGAGCGTCGCCAGCGCCGGCGGCCCCGAGCCGCAGGATCTCGGCTTCGTCGCCGCGGCGGCGGAGCTGGCGATCGTCACCCTGCCGCACGGCCGCCGCTACGCGCTCGCCGGCTTCCTGGTGGCCTCGACCGCCACAGAGGCGGCCCGCCGCGCCCTCTTCGCCGACGGCGCGCGGCTCGCGGCGGCGGTCGGCTGATGCGGGCAGGATGACGCCGGGCGAGCGCTTGCCCTTTCCGGCGAAGCTCCTATAGCCCTGCGGCGCGGCGCGCCGCGGGCGGCCCCACGACCGATTTCACGAGAGCCGGAGTCCCTTAGTCCGCATGGCCAAGATCAAGGTGGCGAACCCAGTTGTCGACCTCGACGGCGACGAGATGACCCGCATCATCTGGAAGCTGATCAAGGAGAAGCTGATCGAGCCGTTCCTCGACCTGCCGATCGAGTACTACGACCTCGGGATGGAGAACCGCGACGCCACTGACGACCACGTCACGGTGGCGGCGGCCCACGCGATCCAGAAATGGGGCGTCGGCATCAAGTGCGCGACGATCACCCCGGACGAGGCGCGGGTGAAGGAGTTCCACCTCAAACAGATGTGGAAGAGCCCCAACGGCACGATCCGCAACATCCTGGGCGGGGTCGTGTTCCGTGAGCCGATCATCTGCAAGAACGTGCCGCGGCTGGTGCCCGGCTGGACCCAGCCGATCATCATCGGCCGCCACGCCTTCGGCGACCAGTACCGCGCCACCGACTTCGTGGTGCCGTCGGCCGGCAAGCTCACCGTGAAGTGGGAGGGCGACAACGGCGAGGTGATCGAGAAGGAGGTGTTCGACTACAAGGGCGGCGGCGTCGCCATGACGATGTACAACGTCGACGAGTCGATCGAGGAGTTCGCGCGGGCCTCGCTGCGCTACGGCCTCGACCGCAAGTATCCCGTCTACCTCTCCACCAAGAACCCCATCCTCAAGGCCTACGACGGGCGCTTCAAGGACATCTTCCAGCGCATCTTCGAGACGGAGTTCGCCGAGCTCTACAAGGCCGCGGCGATCTCCTACGAGCACCGGCTGATCGACGACATGGTGGCCTCGGCGCTCAAGTGGTCGGGCGGCTTCGTCTGGGCCTGCAA
>DATKMZ010000075.1:0-4288 GCA_035541575.1 Caulobacteraceae bacterium
GGCCTCGACTACGTCGACATCTTCTACCACCACCGCCCCGACCCGGAGACGCCGATCGAGGAGACGATCGGGGCGCTGGCCACGCTGGTCGCCCAGGGCAAGGCGCTCTACGTCGGCGTCTCGAGCTATTCCGGCCGTCAGTTCCTGGCGGCGCTGGAGGCGGCCAAGGCCGTCGGCCTCACCCTTACGATCCACCAGCCCTACTACAGCCTGCTCGGCCGGCGGATCGAGACCGACCTGCTGCCGCACGCCCGCGACGCCGGCGTGGGCGTGATCGCCTTCGCCCCACTCGCCTCGGGTCTGCTGACCGACAAGCACCTGGACGGCGAGATCCCGCCCGGCGCGCGCGGCGCGCTCTGGCCCGGCGTCTGGGTGAGGGCCAACGGGAAGGAGCGGCGCGCCGAGGTGCTAAGCGGCCTGAACGCCATCGCCCAGGCGCGGGGGCAGACGCTCGCGCAGCTGGCGATCGCATTCGTGCTGCGAGACCCCGCCGTGGTCAGCGCGCTGGCCGGCGCCTCGCGCGTCGAGCAGATCGAGCAGAACGTGCGTGCGCTCGAGAACCTCGAGTTCGCCGCGGAGGAGCTGGCCAGCATCGATGCGCTGACCGCGGCGCCCAGTCCCGTCGCGGCCGCGTGACGGACATCGCCCCCCCGGCCGACGTCGCGTTGCCGGCCGCGGGCGAGGCCGCTGCGGAGCCGAGGCGCGACCGGCTCTCCCCGGCGACGCTGTCGCGCTACGCCGCCGGCGACCTCGTCGACGGCGTCGTCTCCAACGCGATCGGGATCTTCGCCTTCTTCTACATGAACATCGTCTGCGGGCTGCCGGGCGCCGTGGCGGGCGCGCTGCTGGCGATCTCGATCGCGGTCGACGCGGTGGCCGATCCGCTGATCGGCTACCTCTCGGACAACACCCGCTCGCGCTGGGGGCGGCGCCATCCGTTCATGCTGGCCAGCGCGTTTCCGGCCGCGATCGGGCTGGGGCTCTTCTTCTCGATCCCGGCGTTCCTGACCGGCGCGGCCAACTTCGTCTACGTGATGACGGCGCTGCTGATCGTGCGGATCGCCATGTCCGGTTTCATGCTGCCCTATGGCGCGCTCGGGGCCGAACTCTCAACCAACTACACCGAGCGCTCGACGGTCGTCGCCTTCCGCAGCGCGTTCAACAACGCCGGCGTCTGCGCCGTGATCGTCCTCGGCTACTGGGTGTTCCTGCGCGGCAATGCGATCTACCTGCGCGCCAACTACGCCCCGCTCGGCTGGTCGCTGGCGTTGATTCTCCTGGTCGGCGCGCTGGTCTCGGCGCTCGGCACTCAGAACCTCCGGGGCCGGCTGCAGCCGGTCGCGCACGGCGCGCCCGCCTCGCTGCGGCGCTTCGCGGCGGAGCTGATCGACGTCTTCCGCAACCGCTCGTTCCTGGTCCTGTTCGTCTGCATCCTGCTGTTCTGGGCCGCGCAGGGCGTGATCGCGGTGCTCGGCCTGCACGCAACGAAGTATTTCTGGAAGCTGCCCCCGGAGGTGATCGGGACCCTGCCCTTCGTCTCCATCGCCGGCGGCGTCAGCGGAATACCGATCGCCGCCCTCATCCTGCAGCGGGTCGAGAAGCGCCTCGTCTCGATCTGGGGCCTGGTCATCGTCTGCGTGATCCAGATGATCGGCGCGCCCTTGCGGATCGCGGGCGTCATCCCCGATCACGGCCCGCCGCTGTGGCTGATCCTGAGCGGCTTCCTGATCGTCAGCGGCTGGGCGACCAGCTCGGTCGCGATCTCCTTCATCTCGATGCTGGCCGACGCCGCCGACGAGCACGAGCTCCTGTTCGGGTCGCGGCGCGAGGGGCTCTACTTCGCCGGGCTGACGTTCTCGGCCAAGGCGGCGATCGGCGTCGGCTCGCTCGTCGCGGGGGTCGCGCTCGATGCGATCCACTTCCCGCGCGACGCCGCCGCGCTGCAGGCCGGTCGGATCGCCGCCGACGTCGTGCGCAATCTCGGCCTGATCGCCGGGCCGATCGCCGGCATGATCGCGCTGACCTCGGCGTTCGTGCTGTTCGGCTACCGCCTCGACGCACGACGCTACGCCGAGATCCAGGCCGAGCTCGGCGCCCGTCGCCGGGGCGTGACCTCCGGGCCTTAGCTCAGAGGCGTGGTAAGGAACGATAAGCCCGGACGCCACGCCCCGTCCGCCTGCCACGGGATCGCCCATGCCAAGCGCGCCGTTCCCCGATCTCAGGACGCTGATGGCCAAGGCCTCGCCGCCGCGCTCCGGTGACGCGCTGGCGGGGATCGCCGCGGCGTCAGCGCGCGAGAACGTCGCCGCCAAGATGGTCCTGGCCGAGACGCCGCTGAAGCGCTTTCTGAGCGAGGCCCTCGTTCCTTACGAGAGCGACGAGGTCACGCGGCTGATCCTCGACACCCACGACGCGGCGGCGTTCGCGCCGGTCTCGCACATGACGGTCGGCGACTTCCGCGACTGGCTGCTCTCCGACGCCGCGGACACCGACACGCTCACCGCTCTCGCGCCAGGCGTGACCCCGGAGATGGCCGCGGCGGTCAGCAAGATCATGCGCAACCAGGATCTCATGCTGGTCGCCAGCAAGGTCAGGACCGTCACGCGGTTCCGCGGCACGATCGGCCTGCCGGGGCGCCTCTCGACGCGTCTGCAGCCCAATCACCCCACCGACGAGCCCCGAGGCATCCTCGCTTCGATCATCGACGGCCTGACGCTGGGCTCGGGCGATGCGGTGATCGGGGTCAATCCGGCGTCGGACAATCTCGCCGCCCTCGGCGACCTGCTGGATCTGCTCGACCGCGTGATCCATCGGTTCGAGATCCCGACCCAAGCCTGCCTGCTCGCCCATATCACCGCCACCCTCGCGCTGATCGAGCGCGGCCGTCCGGTAGACCTGGTGTTCCAGTCGATCGCGGGCACGCAGGCCGCCAACGCCGCGTTCGGCGTCGACCTCGCCTTGCTGCGCGAAGGGATGGACGCGGGCCGCTCGCTCGGCCGCGGGACGCTCGGCGACAACGTGATGTACTTCGAGACCGGCCAGGGCTCGGCGCTCTCGTCCGGCGCGCACCACGGCGTGGACCAGCAGACACTGGAAGCCCGAGCCTATGGCGTCGCGCGCGCCTTCAGCCCGCTGCTGGTCAACACCGTGGTTGGGTTCATCGGCCCGGAGTACCTCTACGACGGCAAGCAGATCATCCGCGCGGGGCTCGAGGACCACTTCTGCGGCAAGTTGCTTGGCGCGCCGATGGGCTGCGACATCTGCTACACCAACCACGCCGAAGCCGATCAGGACGACATGGACACGTTGCTGACGCTGCTGGCGGCCGCGGGCGTCAACTTCATCATGGGCGTCCCAGGCGCGGACGACGTGATGCTGAACTACCAGAGCACCTCGTTCCACGACGCGCTCTACGCCCGCAGCCTGCTCGGCCTGAGACCGGCGCCGGAGTTCGAGGCCTGGCTCGAGCGCATGGGGATCGCCGACGCGCAGGGTCGGCTGCGGCCGCTGCCCGCCTCTCACCCGCTGCTGGCGCTCGCCGCGTGACCCGCCCGCCGACGTCGATATCGCCGCCGGGTCTCGCCGCCCTGACGCCGGCCCGGGTGGGTCGCGGGAGGGTCGGCGTGAGCCTGCCGACCGCCGCCACGCTCGCTTTTGCGATGGACCATGCCCGGGCCCGCGACGCGGTGCAGGCCCCTGCCGATTTCCCGGCGCTCGAGGCGCAGCTGCTGGAGCTCGACCGCCGGGTGGTGATGGTCGAGAGCGCGGCGCCGGACCGAGCGACCTATCTGCGACGTCCCGACCTCGGCCGGCGCTTGTCGGGCGACAGCCGCGCCCGCCTCGAAAGGCAGGCGCGAAAGCCTTGGGACCTCGCGATCGTCGTCGGCGACGGGCTCTCGAGCCAGGCGCTCGAGCATGCGCCCGGCCTGATCGCGTCGCTGGCTCCGGCGCTCGAGCGCGACGGCCTGGCGCTCGCGCCGCTCGTGCTGGCGCGGCAGGCGCGGGTGGCGCTGGGCGACGAGGTCTGCCGCACGCTGCGGGCGCGCATGGTGCTCGTGCTGATCGGCGAGCGGCCGGGCCTCACGTCGCCCGACAGCCTCGGCGCCTACCTGACCTTCGATCCGCAGCCCGGCCAGACCGACGCCGGCCGCAACTGTGTCTCCAATATCCGCCCCGCGGGCCTGCCGCCTGCCGCGGCGGCGAAGCGGCTCGCCTGGCTGATCCGCGAGGCGAGGCGGCTCGGCCTCACCGGCGTGGCGCTGAAAGACGATAGCGATCTGGACGCGCT
>DATKMZ010000076.1:0-9179 GCA_035541575.1 Caulobacteraceae bacterium
GCCGGTCGAGAGGTTGACCGAGCAGGTCAGGTGGTCGACCGCCGGGTGGTTGCGGCGCCAGGCGCCGAGCTGCTGGGCCGACGCGTGCATCATGTGCGCGCCGAGCTCGGCCATCATGCCCATCTCGCTCATCAGGCCGAGGAAGTCGTCGGGCGCCAGGAAGCCGCGGCGCGGGTGTCGCCAGCGGGCGAGCGCCTCGAAGCCGGAGAGCTCGCCGGTGGATAGCCGCACGATCGGCTGGAAGAAGGCCATGATCTCGCCGCGCTCGATCGACCCGCGCAGGTCGGCCTCGAGCGCCAGGCGCGAGAGCCCGTCGGTCTCCAACGCGCGGCCGTAGGCGGCGGCGGGCGCGCCGCGGCCGGCGGACTTGGACACCTCGATCGCAAGCTCGGCGCGCCGCAGCAGCTCGGCGGCCTCGGGCGCGTCGTCGCCGCCCTCGACCAGCACCTCGCCGATCGACAGCGTCGGGTGGATGTCGAAGCCGGCGACCCGCAGGGGCTGCTCGAGCGCCGCGCGCAGCACGTCCGCCCCGGCCCGGTCGCCCTGCGCGACCAGGACGCCGAACTCGTCTTCGCCGATCCGGGCCATCAGCGCCTCTTCCGGGAACGCCGCGGCGAGGCGCGAGCCGAGCGCGGCCAGCACGAGGTCGGCCCGCTCGTGGCCGAGCGCCTCGTTCAGGCGGCGCAGGCGATTGAGGTCGGCGACGACCAGCTCGTAGCCGCCCGGCTGCGACAGTTTCTCGCGGGCTCGGACGATGAAGCTCCGACGGTCGAGGAGGCCGGTGAGGTTGTCCCGCTCCGCCGCGGAGAACCGCGTCTCGCGCGCGACGACGCCGGCGGCGCGCAGGCCCTCCTCCAGCCAGACGCCGCGCCAGAGGCAGGGCTCGGCCCCGCGCATGCGAAGCCGGGCGGCGATCTCGCTGCCGGGCTCGCGGACGCGCAGCATGTCCTCGGCGGCGGCGCGGTCCTGCGGCAGGACGAGCGCACGGACGGCGGCGGAGGCGGCTTCCGGGGCCAGCGGGCCAAGGCCGAGGGCGCGCGAGGCGCCGCTCAGGCGCAGGCGATCGCGCTCGGGCTCCCAGAGCCACAGCGCCACGTCCGCTGCGCCCAGAGCCTCGAGCACTGTCGTCGCATCCCAGACCAGCCTATCGGCGGGCGGCATCCCCCTCCCCGAAACCGGGCGGGGCGCGGCAGGCCCAGCTAGACCAGCACGTCCTCGCCCCTGTGCTCGCTCGCCGGCGACGGCGAGACGAGTCCGAACAGGAGATGATCTTCCCAGATACCGTTAATTCTCAGATAAGCACGGGCCAGTCCCTCCTGGGCGAAGCCCGCCTTCAGGAGCACTCCGCGCGACGGCTCGTTGGTCGGGATGCAGGCCGCCTCGAGCCGGTGCAGACCGAGCCGCTCGAACGAGAACCGGGCGACGGCGCGGACGGCGGCCAGCGTGTAGCCTCGGCGCGTGTAGGGCTCGCCCACCCAGTAGCCGATGGAGCCCATCTGGGCGACGCCGCGGCGGATGTTCGAGAGCGTGATGCCGCCCACCATCGCGTTGTCGCTCGTGCGGAACACCAGGAACGGATAGGCGAGGCCGCGCTCGATGTCGTGAGCGTAGGCCGAGAGGCGCCGGCGCCAGGCGCCGCGGGTCAGGTCGTCGACCGGCCAGGTCGGCTCCCAGGGCTGCAGGAAGGCGCGGGACCGGGCCCTGAGCGCCACCCACTCCTCGAAGTCGGCGTTGCGATGCGGCCGCAGACGCACCTGATCGCCGGAAAGGCGAAGGTCGTGATCGGATGAAATCCAATCGAGCAGGGCCATCGGCGTGCTTTCTGCGCCCGATCCGTCGGCTTTGCCAAGCCTCCTAGCCGAACATCGCTCGGTGAAACGCGTCCGCGGCCCCGAGCGCCTTCGCGGGACCGAGCACAGCCGGCGCTGCGAGTTGCGGCGCGGTCAGGCGAGCGGCAAGCCGGCGCAGGTCGTCCGGTCCGACCGCGTCGACGGAGGCCGCGATCTCGGCGGTCGGCAAGAGGCGGCCAAAGACGAGGAGCTGTGCGGCGGCCTGTTCGGCCCGCGCCGCGAGCGACTCGCGGGCCATGAAGAGCGCAGCCTTGAGCTGGGCCTTGGCGCGGGCAAGCTCCGCCTCGCCAGGCCCCTCTGCGAGCTTGGCGAACTCGGTCGCGACCAGCCTGGCGAGCGGCGCGGCGTCCTTGGCCGCGCAGCCGGCGTAGACGCCGATCAGGCCGGTGTCCTGGTACGACTCGGCGAAGGCGTCGATGGCGTAGGCCAGGCCCAGCCGCTCGCGCGCCTCCTGGAAGAGCCGGCTCGACATCCCGCCGCCCAGCGCCTCGGTGAAGAGGCGCGCGGCGAAATAGTCCGGGTCGACCGCGCCGACGCCCGGCAGGAAGAACACCACGTGCGCCTGCTCCAGTCGCCGCGCCTCGGCAGCACGGCCGCCCGTGAACGCGGCGGGCGCAGGCGCGGCGCCCGCCGCGGCCGGAACCCTGCCAAACAGCCGCTCGGCGAGACCGACCAGCTCGTCCGGATCGACCGCGCCGGCGGCGCTGACGACGAGGCGATCGGGCGCATAGAGCTCCGCGCGCCAGGCCTCGAGCGCCGCCGGATCCGCCGCAGCGATGCTCGGCTCGGCGCCCAGCACTGGCCGGCCCAGCGGCTGGCCGGCGAAGGCGGCGCCCTGGGCCAGCTCGAAGACGAAATCGTCGGGCGTGTCGGCCGCCTCGGCGATCTCCTGGGCGATGACGCCCACCTCCTGGGCGAGGTCCGCCGGCGCCAGCGTCGGCCGCAGCATCATGTCGGCGATCGTTTCCATCGCCAGCGGCAGCCCGCCCTTGAGGCCGCGCACCTGATAGCTGGTGCGCTCGTAGCCGGTGGCGGCGTTGATCGAGCCGCCGGCCGCCTCGATCCGCTCGACGATGTCGCGCGCCGACCGATCGCCTGCGCCCTTGAACACCATATGCTCCAGCAGGTGCGCCCAGCCGGCGCGGGCGCCGTCCTCCGAGCGCGCGCCGCGACCGGCGACGACCGAGAGCGCGAAGGTCTCGAACCCGGGCGCCGGATCGGCGACCACCCGTACGCCGTTGGCCAACGTCAGGACCGCCGTCATGCCTTGGCGAACTCGGCGATGAAGGCCTTCGCCGTCGCGAGGTTCGGGTTCAGGCGCTTGAACCGCTCCTTCCGCCCCGCCATGCGCACGACCGACTGCGGCGCCGCCGGCTCGACGCCGGCCGCGGCTTTGACCGTCTGCGGGAACTTCGCCGGATGCGCGGTCGAGAGCGTGACGAGCGGCGTCCGCGGGTCCGCCGGGCCGATCCGTGCGGCCGCCGCGAGGCCCACCGCGGTGTGCGGATCGACCAGCTCGCCTGTCTCGTTGAGCGTCGAGAGGATCGTGCGCGCCGTCTCGTCCTCGCTGACCGCGGCCGCGGCGAACAGCCGCCGCATCGCCGTGAGACCCCGCGGCGGGATGTCGATCGCGCCCTGGCTCGCGAACGCCTCGAACGCGCGGGCGGTCTCGACCGGGTCGCGTTCGGCGGCCTCGAAGTAGAGCCGCTCGAAGTTGGAGGCGGCCTGGATGTCCATCGCCGGACTGACGGTGGCCGCCACCTCGCCGCGCGCGTAGCGGCCGCTCTCGAGCGCCCGGCTCAGGATATCGTTCGAGTTCACACCCAGCACGATCCGCTCGATCGGCAAGCCCATGCGGTGGGCGACGTAGCCGGCGTAGGCGTCGCCGAAGTTGCCGGTGGGGACCGCGAAGGCGACCTTGCGCTTCGGCGCCCCCAGCGCGGCGGCGGCGGCGAAGTAGTAGACCGTCTGCGCGGCGATGCGGGCGAAGTTGATCGAGTTGACGCCGGAGAGGTCGACGGCCCTCGCGAACTGGGCGTCGCGGAACATGTCCTTCAGCATCGCCTGGCAGTCGTCGAAGGCGCCACGCACGGCCAGGCACGCGACGTTGGCGTCGTCGGCCGTGGTCATAAACCGTCGCTGGACGTCCGAGATGCGCCCGTCCGGAAACAGCACGACGACCTTGACGTTGGCGCGGCCGCGGAACGCCTCGATGGCGGCGCCGCCGGTGTCGCCCGAAGTCGCGCAGACGATCGTGAGACGCCGGCCGAGGCGGGCGAGCGCGTGGTCGTAGAGCCTCGCCAGCAGCTGCAGCGCCACATCCTTGAACGCCAGCGTCGGTCCGTGGAACAGCTCGAGCAGGAAGCGCCCCGGCGCCAGCTGCACCAGCGGCGTCACCGCCACGTGGCTGAAGCTGGCGTAGGCGTCGGCGCACATCTCGGCGAGGTCGGCCTTGCCGACCGAGTCGCCGGCGAAGCGGCCGATCACGTCCGCCGCGACCTCGGCGTAGGGGCGGCCCGCGAAAGCGGCGATCTCGGCCTCGGTTAGCTGCGGCCACTTGTCGGGCACGTAGAGGCCGCCGTCCGGCGCCAGGCCGGCCAGCACGGCGTCGAGGAAACTGACCGGCGGCGCTGCGCCGCGGGTGGAGATGTAGGTCATCGCCGGGAGGGTGGCTTCGGGTGGGATCTGCGCCAGAGCATGGCCGCATAGATGACCGCCACGACCCCCGCAAGGCCGAACCAGGTCGGCGCATAGGCGCCGACGTACTGCAGATTGTCGGCCGCGCCGGCCGCATACGGCGCCGGGATGACGCCGGACGGGGCCGGCGTCTCCCGCTCGGCGACCAGGACCACCGGCGCCGGCTTGTCCAGACCGGCGCTCGGCGTCTCACCGCGCGGGAAGAGCGTGCCGACGACGCGGGTCGGCGCGGGAAGACTCACTCTAGGCGGCGACGTCGAGCCCCGGCTCGCGGCCAGGAACCCGCGGTCGACGACCACGCCGTCGAAGGGTCCGCCCGCCAGACGGCACGCGCCCACAGCGCGGGCGATCCACTCGCCATTGTCGGTGGTGAGCCGGAACGCGGCGGCCGGGGGGCCGGGCAGGCAATCGGCGCTGACGCGTGTGAAGGTCACGTCCGCGCCGTGCGCCGCGCGTCCGAGCACCGGACCGATCGGCTGCGGCGGAGCGAGCTCGAGCGCCGCGATCCGTTTCAGCGTCACCGCTTTCCAGTCGGCGCGCTGCAGCTGCCAGACGCCGAGGCCGCAGCAGGCGGCGAATACGACAAGGGCGGCGAGGGTGAGGCCGATGGGGAACTTGCGTGGTTCGAGACGCGTCCCTTCGGGCCGCTCCTCACCACGACGAAGATCGGGGGCGGGCCCACCCATCTTCGTCATCCTGAGGAGGCCGCGCAGCGGCCGTCTCGAAGGACGCACCGTCCTTCAGACGTCATCCCGCCCGGCCTCCGAGGCCTTGTTGACGAACTGCGCGGCGATCATCAGGCCCTTCATCGGCTGCAACAAAGCCAGACACAGGATCGCTGCGACCGGCAGCCAGACCACGAAGTGCACCCAGATCGGTGGGCGGTAGGCGATCTCGGTGAAGAGCACGCCGAACGCGGCGATGAAGCCGGCGATGAAGATCACGAACACCGCAGGCCCGTCGCCGGAGTCGGCCTTGCTGAGGTCGAACCCGCAGCGGCTGCACTTCGGCGCCACTTTCAGGAACCCGCCGAAGAGCGGGCCTTCGCCGCAGTTGGGGCAGCGACCAAGGGCCCCGGCGATGAAGGGCGCTGCGCCCCTCTCGCTCACTTCCCCCAGCCGACGCCGAAGGTGAAGTAGAGGAACGTGAACAGGAACAGCCAGACCACGTCGACGAAGTGCCAGTACCAGGCGGCCGCCTCGAAGCCGAAGTGCTTCTGCGGCGTGAAGCCGCCGCCGAACAGACGGATCAGGCAGACCGTCAGGAAGATGGTGCCGATGATGACGTGGAAGCCGTGGAAGCCGGTCGCCATGAAGAAGGCCGAGCCGTAGAGGCCCGAGTTCGCCGCGTCGGGGCCGTAGAACAGCTTGTCGGCCAGGATATGGTGGTACTCGAACGCCTGGATCGAGGTGAACAGCATCCCCAGCAGGATCGTCAGAGCGAGGCCGATCTTGGCGCCGGTGCGGTCGTTCTGCTGCAGCGCGTGGTGGGCCCAGGTCACCGTCGTGCCCGAGAGCAGCAGCGTGATCGTATTGACCAGCGGCAGTTCGAACGGCGGCACCGCCTCGACGCCCTTCGGCGGCCAGACGTTCCAGGCGCTGGCCACCTCGTCGATCGGCGACAGCGTGCGATGGTGGTGGAACAGCGCCATCTCGAAGAAGATCCAGAACCAGGCGACGAAGAACATCACCTCGGAGGCGATGAAGAGGATCATCCCGTAGCGCAGGCCGATCGAGACGACCGGCGTGTGGTCGCCCGCGTTGCCTTCCTTCACCACGTCGCTCCACCAGAGCAGCATGGTCAGCAGCACCAGCGCGACGCCGAGCGCCAGCACCCAGGACGAATCCCAGGTATGCCGGGGCAGGCCGAACAGGCCCTTCATCCACACGACGCCGCCCGCGGTCAGAACGAACGCCGCGACCGAGCCGACCAGCGGCCACGGGCTCGGGTTCACCAGGTGGTAGTCGTGCTTGACGCCTTCGTGGGCCATTCTGCGAACGGAACCTCTAGTCTTGACCTGACGACGTCTGCGTTCCCGCGGATCGCCGCCCCCTCTTGCTAGGGGGTGCTATAGCCGCCTCCCGCCGCGGACGCCAAGGGCTGGGCCGGGAAGAAGGTGTAGGAAAGCGTGATCTCCTTGATCCCCTTGGTGTCGTCGTCCTTTCCGAAGCGCGGATCGACGAAATAGACCACCGGGAACTCGGCCGTCTGGTGCGGCGCCAGCGTCTGGTTCTTGAAGCAGAAGCACTCGAGCTTGGAGAAGTACGCGCCGGCGCTCTCGGGGGTCACGTTGTAGACCGCGCGGCCAGTCAGCGACTTGTCGGAGTTGTTGGTCACCCTGAAGAAGGCCAGCTTGGAGTCGCCTGGCCGGGTGACCAGGCTCGGCACGTTGGGCTGAAACGTCCAGGCGAGGCCGCGCACGTTGGTGTCGAAGGCGACGATCACCGTGCGGTCCGAGACCTCGGTCGGCGCCGCCGTCGCTCGCCGCACCGTGCCGTTGAAGCCGGTCGCCTGGCAGAAGGCGCGGTAGAGCGGAACCGCCGCGAACGCCGCGCCCACCATGCCGCAGAAGATCAGGCCGCATACGAGCGCGACGACCCTGTTGCGGCGGCTGCTGGGCTGGGCCGCGTCAGAACCCGTGCGGGGATGCGACATTTCCGCCCAGGCGAGTGAGGGTGACGATGAAGACCAGGATGACGAACGCCAGCAGGCCGATGAGCATCGCGATGTTGCGCCCGTTCCGGGCTCGGCGCGCGGCGGCGCTCTCGTCGTTGGGATCGCTCATAGCGGCGCCGAAAGCGGTGCGACGCCGACGAGGTGCTCGCCCAGCAGCGCCGCGAACAACAGGAAGAGGAAGAGGATCGAGAAGGCGAAGAGGCGCCGGGCGTCCGCGCGGTCCTTGCGGATCGCGAGCCGTGCGGCGAGGGCGATGAACGCCGCGCCGCCGAACGCCGCGACCGCCAGGTAGACCGGACCGCCGAGGCCGGTCGCCGCCGGCGCCAGCGCCAGCGGCGCCAGGATCAGGCTGTAGATCAGGATCTGCGCGCGCGTCGCCGCCTCGCCCTTGGCCACCGGCAGCATCGGCACGCCGGCGCGCTCGTAGTCGTCGCGCGTGGTCAGCGACAGCGCCCAGAAATGCGGCGGGGTCCAGAAGAAGATCAGCGCGACCAGGAGCCAGGCGTTGAGCGGCGCGGTCCCGCTCGCCGCGGCCCAGCCCACGGCCGGCGGCAACGCGCCGGCGAGGCCGCCGATGACGATGTTCTGCGGCGTCGAGCGCTTCAGCCACATCGTGTAGACGACCGCGTAGAAGAAGATCGTGAAGGCCAGCAGGCCTGCCGCCAGCCAGTTCACCGCCAGACCCATCAAGGCGACCGAGAACAGCGAGAGCGTGATTCCCAGCGCCAGCGCATCGGCGCCCTGCACCCGGCCGGCCGGCACCGGGCGGCTCATGGTGCGGCGCATCAGCGCGTCGATGTCGGCGTCGTACCACATGTTGAGCGCGGCCGACGCGCCGGCCCCGACCGCTATGCAGAGGATCGCGGTGGCGGCCAGCACCGGATTCAGGTGGCCGCCCGCGCAGACGAGGCCGGTCAGCGCGGTGAAGATCACCAGACTCATCACCCGCGGCTTCAGCAGCAGGACGTAGTCCTGCCAGCGCGCCGGGGCGGCGGCGACCGGCTCGATGTGGGTGGCGCTCGTCTTCAACATCTCAGCTCAGGCCGCGGCCCGAAGCGGACCGGCGGCGCAACTCATCAGTGCCCTTCGGCGTGCACCACCGGCAGTTCGTTGAACTGGTGGAACGGCGGCGGCGAGGGAAGGGTCCATTCCAGCGTCGTGGCGCCTTCGCCCCAGGGGTTGGCGCGAGCCGCGCGGCGGCGGACGGCGGCCTCCAGCAGCGTCACCAGGAAGACGCAGGTGCCGACCAGCGTGATCATGTAGCCGACCGAGGAAACGTAGTTCCAGAGGTCGAACCCCGCGGGGTAGTCGACCTGGCGGCGCGGCATCCCCTGCAGCCCCAGGAAGTGCTGCGGGAAGAAGATCACGTTGACGCCGACGAAGGTGATCCAGAAGTGCAGCGAGCCGAGGAACTCGTTGTAGCGCACGCCCCACATCTTCTCGAACCAGTAGTAGAAGCCGCCGAAGATGGCGAACACGGCGCCCAGGCTGAGCACGTAGTGGAAGTGCGCGATCACATAGTAGGTGTCGTGCACGTTGTAGTCGAAAGCCGTGTTGGCCAAAGCGACGCCGGTGACGCCGCCGACGGTGAACAGGAAGATGAAGCCCAGCGCCCACAGCATCGGCGTCTTGAACTCGATGGAGCCGCCCCACATCGTGGCGATCCAGGAGAATATCTTGATGCCCGTCGGCACCGCGATGACCATGGTGGCGGCCGAGAAATAGGCCTGCAGGTCCACGTTCATGCCCACGGTGTACATGTGGTGGGCCCAGACGATGAAGCCGATGAAGCCGATCGCCACCATCGCGTAGGCCATCGCGAGATAGCCGAACACGGGCTTGCGCGAGAACGTCGAGACGATGTGGCTGATCATGCCGAAGCCCGGCAGGATCAGGATGTAGACCTCGGGGTGGCCGAAGAACCAGAACAGGTGCTGGAACATCAGCGGGTCGCCG
>DATKMZ010000077.1:0-10840 GCA_035541575.1 Caulobacteraceae bacterium
GATGTCGGCGCTGGGCGCGCTGGCGGCCGCCGCCGCGCACGAGCTCGGCACGCCGCTCGCCACGATCGCGGTCGTCGCCAAGGAGATGGCCCGCGCCGCGCCCGAAGGCCCGACGCGGGAGGACGCCGAGCTGCTGATCGCTCAGGCGCAGCGCTGCCGCGACATCCTGCGTCGGCTCGCCGAGATGCCGGCTGCGAGCGACGAGGTGCACGAGCGGATGAGCCTCTTGCAGTTCGTGCGCGAGGTGGTCGAGCCTTACGCTGGCGAGGAGGCGGTGCAGGTCGAGGCGGTGGTCAGCGGCGCGGCCGGCGTGCCCGCCCCGGACGTCTGGCGCTGGCCCGAGGTGCTGCACGCGATGACCTCGCTGGTCGAGAACGCCTTCGACTTCGCCCGCAAGGAGATCCTCGTCACCGCCCGCTTCGACGCCGACACCGTCGCGGTCGAGGTGCGCGACGACGGGCCTGGATTCTCGCCGCAGGTGCTGGCCAAGCTCGGCGAGCCCTACGTGACCAGCCGGCCGGGAGCGGAGGGCTCGCGCACCGGCCACATCGGCATGGGGCTGGGCTTCTTCATCGCCAAGACGCTGCTGGAACGGACCGGCGCGGTGGTCGAGTTCCGCAACGGACGCCGGGGCGGCGCGATCGTCGCCGCGCGCTGGAAACGATCCCAGATTGAAGCTCCGCCGCTCGGCGACTTTGGGCTGCAGGCTTGAAAACTGCGACACATGGGCGACATTGACGGGTCTGCCCCCGAGGTTGAGCCTGTCGGGCGGGGACAAACAGGAGCGAGCGGTTCATGAGCAGCATCGAAGAGGCGATCTCCGTATTGCCTGAAAAGTCGCTCCTGTTGCTCGACGACGATGCCCCGCTGCGCAACCGGCTGGGCCGGGCGCTCGAGAGCCGCGGCTTCCAGACCACGCTCGTGGAATCGGTGTCCGAGGCCCTCAGCGCCGTGCGCAGCCGACCGCCTGCTTTCGCCGTGCTCGACATGCGGCTCGAGGACGGCACCGGCCTGAGGGTGGTCGAGGCCTTGCGCGAGGCGCGGCCCGACGCGCGGATCGTCATGCTGACCGGCTACGGCAACATCGCCACCGCAGTCGCGGCGGTGAAGGCGGGGGCGGTCGACTACCTCTCCAAGCCGGCCGACGCAGACGACGTCGCCAAGGCGCTGCTCGCCCAGGGCGGCGCGCCGCCGGCCCCGCCAGAGAACCCGATGAGCGCCGACCGCGTGCGCTGGGAGCACATCCAGCGCGTGTATGAGCTTTGCGGCCACAATGTCTCGGAGACGGCCCGCCGGCTCAACATGCACCGTCGCACGCTGCAACGCATCCTGGCCAAGCGCGCCCCGCGGTAAGGCGGCTGCTCAGTGCTCGTGGCCGTCGACCTCCGGGTCGAGCAGGCGGTGGGCGTGGATGATGAAGTAGCGCATCAGCGCGTTGTCGACGGTGGCCTGCGCCTTGGCCTTCCACGCCACGTAGGCTTCGGCGTAGCTCGGATAGGCGCCCACGTAGTCCAGCTTCGTCAGGTCGCGGAACTCGTTGACGCCCACCCGCTTCAGCTCGCCGCCGATCACGAGGTGCAGCAGCTGATGGTCGGCGCTCATGGAAGGGCTCCTACTTGCCGGCGATGGCGAGCGACTCGATCAGCAGCGACGGCGCATTGGCCGAGCCGCGGAACTCGAGATCGGACCCCGGCGTCACGCGCCCATAGGCCTCGAGCAGGTTGCCGGCCACGGTGATCTCGGTGACCGGATAGGCGATCTCGCCGCGCTCGAACCAGAACCCCGAGCACCCCACCGACCAGTCGCCGGTGTTGGGATTGAGCGATGGGCTGAAGAGGTTCGTGACCAGCAGACCCGCGCCCGCCTCGCGCATCAGTCCGGCCTGGTCGAGCGCGCCCGGCAGCAGAGTGAGGTTGCTGGTCGCCACGCCTGGCGGACCGGCGAGGCCGCGGGAGGCGTGGCCGGTCGTCTCCAGGCCGAGCTGCCGGGCGGAGGCGGTATTGAGCAGCCAGGTCGTCAGCACGCCGGCGTCGATGATGTCGATGCTCCGGTTGGCGACCCCTTCGTCGTCGAACGGCGAGGACCCCAGGCCGCGCGGCCGGTGTGGATCGTCGGTCAGGGTGACCGCCTTCGAGAAGATCTGCGCCCCCAGCTTGGACTTCAGGAACGAGACGCCGCGGGCGACCGCCGGGCCCGAGATCGCGCCGATCAGCGGTCCTAGCGTCGAGGCGGCGATGCGGTTCTCGAAGATCACCGGCGCGCTGGTGGAGGCGAGCTTGCGGGCGTTGAGGCGCGACACGGCTCGGCGGCCGGCCTCCGCGCCGATCTCCGCCGCGTCCGGGAGGTCGGACTGCCAGCGGGTCTGGCGACCCTCGCCGGCGCGTTCCATCGCCGCGCCTTCGCCGGCGATCGCGCCGGTCCCGACGCCGAAGTTCGACGCGCGGTGCAGGCCCGAGAAGCCAGTGCTGGTCACCAGCCGCCAGGCGCCGGTCGACCAGCTGGCGGTGCTGGAGTCGGAGTTGCTGACGCCCGGGATCGCCCGCGCGGCGTCCTCGGCGGCCAGCGCCCGCGCCTCCAGCGTCTCCGCGTCCGGTTCGCTGGCGTCGAAGAGGTCGAGATCGGGCAACGAGCCCTTCGCCAGCCGGTCGACGGGCGCGAGCCCGGCGTAGGGATCCTCCGGCGCGAGGCGGGCCATCGCGACGGCGCGTTCGATCAGCTTGGCGCGGGCGTCGGCCGAGATATCGGAGCCCGAGACGGTGGCCTGGCGCCTGCCGACGAAGACGCGCAGGCCCAGATCGCGGCTCTCTTCGCGCTCGACTTCCTCGAGTTCGCCGAGGCGCACGGTGACCGACAGCGACTGACGCTCGGCGAACACCGCCTCGGCCGCGTCGGCGCCGGCCGCAAGGGCCTTGGCGACGACGTCCTGCAACATGTTTTCGTCCATGCCCGCGCATATGGCCGAAGCCCCCCGGCGCGGCAAGCGGCGCGGCCCTAGGCGATGATGTCCGGCGTGAGGCGATCCTCGAGCTTGGTGATCTGGTCGCGCAGGATCAGCTTCTTTTTCTTCAGGCGGGCGATCTGCAGCTGGTCGGGCATCGGCATCGCTTCGAGCGCGCGGACGGCGTCGTCGAGATCCTGATGCTCCTCGCGCAGAGACGCGATCTGGGAGCGGATGCGCGCATCCTCGTCCGAACCGCCTGTTGGCCCGTCCATCAACCGAAAGCCCCACATATTCGGCGTCTGATAGCAGGAAACGCCACGGCGAAACGGCGTCAAGCGGTGATCGACGCCAGGCGCTCGACCAGCGCGCGGGGCGCCTCGCGGCCCCAGGCCCGCG
The DNA here is from genome assembly GCA_035541575.1 of Caulobacteraceae bacterium. Classification (GTDB taxonomy): domain Bacteria; phylum Pseudomonadota; class Alphaproteobacteria; order Caulobacterales; family Caulobacteraceae; genus Acaudatibacter. The sequence continues at coordinate 3,338 of DATKMZ010000077.1, forward strand.
TCGCCGCTTCGAGGTGGGCGAGCGGGCCGGCGGCGGCCACGCCGGTCGCGGGGCTGGCCTCCTGCAGCATCTGCAGCAGCATGCGCTCGGCCTCCAGCTCCAGCGCCGCCACCTTCTCGCGCAGGCGCCGCCGGGCAGGGATCATGGCGGCGCGGCCGGGGCGCTTCAGGTCGCGCCGCAGCGTGCGCAGCGGGCCGACCGCCGCGTCCTGCCAGGCGCGGGCGAGCTCGGCGCCGGCGGCGAGACGCGCAGCGTCGAGGGGCCGGCCGCTGGCTGCGAGCCAGAGGCTCCAGATCAGGTAGGGAACGCACTGGCTGTGGGCGTCCTGCAGCTCCAGCAGCAGCGCCTCGACCCCCGGCCGGGCGTAGAGCTCCAACGCATAGGGCCAGAGCGCCTCGCCGGTGGTCACGCCTCGTCCCTCGTCACGCATCGCCCCTCGTCACGCATCGCCCTCGGGGCCGGTGATCGGCCCAAGGTCGCGACCCCAGCGCCTCACCGGCGTCCAGGCGAGGCCGAACAGGTCGAGCGCGCGGCCGACAGCCTGATCGACCACGTCGGCGATGGTCTGCGGCGCGGCGTAGAAGGCCGGAACCGGCGGGGCGATCACCGCGCCCATCTCGGTCAGCCGCGCCATCGTGCGCAGGTGGCCCAGGTGCAGCGGCGTCTCGCGCACCATCAGCACCAGGCGGCGCCGCTCTTTCAGCGTCACGTCGGCGGCGCGGGTGAGCAGCGAGGCCGTGACGCCGCTGGCCACCTCGCTCATCGTCTTGATCGAACACGGCGCGACGATCATGCCGCGGGTGGGGAACGAGCCGGACGCGATCGCCGCGCCGATGTCGCCCGCCTTGTGGACCACGTCCGCCTTGGCCGAAACCGCTGCGAGGTCGAGCCCCGTTTCCGAGGCCAGCGTCAGCACCGCCGCGCGGGAGACAACGAGGTGAGTCGCAACGCGCAGCTCGCGGCACGCTTCCAGCACGCGCACGCCCAGCGCCGCGCCCGACGCGCCCGAGATTCCGACCACCAGCGGCGCCGCGCTCTCGCTCATCTGACCCCTTCGACGCCTACGCCGGCGGCGCCCCTCCGGCGCCAGCATTGAGCAACCATATGTGATCTGACAGTCCGCTGTGAGGGGTGTTCACTTCCCCTATCGTCCAGCACGGGAGCCGAACGAACATGGCTATCGAAGCTCGCATCCGCGAACTCGGGGTGCGCCACCAGTCCCTCGAACGCGCCATCCAGGACGAGCTGGCGCGACCGGCCGCCGACGACGACCGGCTGAAGGACCTGAAGCGACAGAAGCTGCGGCTGAAGGAGGAGTTGGAGAGCCTGAAGGCCCGCGCGAACTGACCGGCCGGTCGGGCGCCTAAGCCTCGGCGCCCTCGCCGTCCTCGTGAGTCGCCTGATCGACCTCCGACGCCGGACGCAGCGTCGGGCCCTCGGGCTTGGCCGCGCCGCGCCGCGCTTCATCGCGCGCCTTCTTCTCCGCAGCGACCTTCACCACCGCATCGAGCTCCAGCTGGGTGACGAGGCCCAAAGTGACTGGGTCGACCGGCTTGATGTTGGCTGAATTCCAGTGGGTGCGATCGCGCACCTGATCGATCGTGGCCTTGGTGGTGCCGAGGATCTTGGCCACCTGGGCGTCGCTGACCTCGGGATGGTTGCGCACGAACCAGGCGATCGCGTCCGGACGGTCCTGCCGGCGAGAGACAGGCGTGTAGCGCGGCCCCTTCTTGATCGGCTTCAGGAGCTCGGCATGGCGGCTCTTCTGCGCCTTCATGCGATACGAGGGATCGTTCTGCGCCTTGTCGAGCTCTTCGCGCGTGAGCTGGCCGTTGGCGATCGGGTCGGCGCCGCGGATATCGCGCGCCACCTCGCCGTCGGCGATCCCCTTCACCTCCAGCGGGTGCAGGCCGCAGAAGTCGGCGATCTGCTCGAACGACATCGAGGTGTTGTCGACCAGCCAGACGGCGGTCGCTTTCGGCATCAGGATTTGGTCGGCCATCGTGGGCTCCAGAAACAGCGGCGCCCGGCCTTTCGGCCGGGCGGTGTGGTGGACGACATATAGAGACGACGGCCTCGAAAGGAAACCGCGATGTCCCGCCCTGATCGTCGCGGGCGAAGCGGGCGAAGGCTAGGTCGTCAGCACCGCCTTGCCGAGATGGGCGCCGCTCTCCAGCCGTGCGTGCGCCTTGGCGGCGTCCGCCAGCGGGAAGGTGGCGTCGACGATCGCCTTCACCTTGCCGGTCTCAATCCAGGGCCAGACCACGCGCTCGACCTCGGCTGCGAGGCGCGCCTTCTCGTCGGCGTCGCGGGGCCGCAGCGTCGAGCCGGTGATGGTCGCGCGCTTCTGCATGAGCGCGCCGATGGGCAGTTCGATCGTGCCGCCGCCGAGCGTCGCGATATAGACGATGCGCCCGCCGGTCTTCAGCGCGGCGAGGTTCTGGGCGAAGTAGCTCGCGCCGACCATGTCGAGCACGACGTCGACGCCGCCCGCCGCCTTCGCGACCTCGGCGAAGTCCTCGGCCGTTGCGTCGACGGCGATATCGGCGCCCAGCTTCAGCGCCTGGTCGGCCTTGGCGCGGCCCCGCCCCGTGGCGATCACCTTCGCGCCGGCGGCCTTGCCCATCTGGATCGCCGTGACGCCGATGCCCGAGGTGGCGCCGTGGACCAGCAGCGTCTCGCCGGCGGCGAGGCGCCCGCCCTCGAAGACGTTGGCGTAGACCGTGAAGACGGTCTCGGGCAGCCCGGCGGCCTCGACCGCGGTGAGCCCTTTCGGGATCGCCAGCGCGTGGCGCGCGTCGCAGGCCGCGAACTCCGCGTAGCCGCCGCCGCCCAGCAGGGCGCAGACCCGGTCGCCCGGCTTCCAGCGCCCCGCGCCTTCCACGACCTCTCCGGCGACCTCGAGGCCGAGGGTCGCCGACGCGCCGGGCGGCGGCGGGTAGAAACCCAAGCGCTGGATGATGTCCGGCCGGTTGACGCCGGCGGCCTCCACCCGGATCAGGATCTGGCCCGGCCCCGGCGTCGGGCGCTCGGCCTCGCCCAGCTTCAGCGCCTCGGCGGGGCCCTTGCCGCCTTCGACCACGATCGCCCGCATCGCCGCACCTCGCCTTGCCATCCGCCGTCCGTAGGGGTCAGATAAACGCCGGACGCGAAAGGGCAAAGGGAGGCCGGGACGATGGCCCAGGAAGACGCCGAGCCGGTCCGCCGCCAGCGCGGCTGGGCGCTCGGCGAGATCGCCCGCGAAGACCTCGAGCTGTTCGGGATGACCGAGCTGGAGGAGCGGATCGAGGCGCTGCAGGCCGAGGTCGCCCGCACCCAGGCGCAGATCGACCGAAAGCGGGCCGGGAGGGCGGCCGCCGACGCCTTCTTCAGCAAGCGGGAATAGGGTGAATCCCCGGTTAGGGTCTGGGAAAGCACGCTACGCTAGTATCGACCCCTAGGGCTGGCATAGGGGTTGCAGCCGTCGAGCCGACGACGGGATTATGTCCGTCGGCCGATCAAGTGTTGGAGACGTCATGGGCGAAATGGGCCAGGAGGCCACGGTGGCGTGGCAGACCGAAGCCATTTCCGGGTTCGCCCGGTCCGAACTCTTCGACCGCACCTTCCAGGAAGGCATGGACCTCGTCGAGGAAACCGCCGCCTATCTCGACGGCGCCGGCCGGCAGGATTCGAAGCTGCTCTCGCGCAGCGCGGCGCTGGCCTACGCGACAGAAAGCATGCGCCTCACCACGCGCCTGATGCAGGTGGCCTCATGGCTGCTCGTCCAACGCGCCGTCCGCGAGGGCGACATGGCGCCCGAGTCCGCGCTCGACGCCAGCTACCGCCTCGCCGCCGAGGCCGATCCCGATCGCGGCGCCGACGCCGAGCCTCTGCCGGGCCCGCTCGCCGAGCTGCTCGCGAGGTCCGAGCGCCTGTTTGACCGCGTGCGCCACCTCGACGCCAAGATGTACGCCGACGCCAGCAGCGAGGCCGCGCCGCCGCACCCGGTGCTTTCGCAGCTCGAACGCCTGAAAGACGCCTTCGGCGCCTGACGCCCTCGAGGCTTGCGCGAGGCTCGCGCGGCGGCGAAGCTCCGCGGCCAGATGACCGCGCTCACGTTCATCCAAGGCGGCGAGGGTCAACGCCGTGTCTGGCGCCGCGAACTCGGCGACGCCGGATCGCCATCCGCGATCACGGTTCTGAACGGCCGTTCCCGCGAAGCTTGGATTCGCGACGCCGAGGGCGCGTTCTCGATCAAGTGGATGCCGCGCGGGCGGGCGGTCTACCGCACCGAGGGCGCGAGCCATTTCCTCGGCGGCGCGAGCGCCGTGATCCTCAATCCGGCCCAGCCTTACGAGCTCGAGTTTCTCGATCGCTCCGGCACGGAATCGCTCTGCGTCTTCGTCTCCGACGATCTGGTCGCGGAGGCTTGGCGCGACATCGCCGAGCCGGACGGTCTCGGCGACGGGCCGCCGGGGCGGATTCCACAGTTCCCGGATCTGGTCTTTACGCCGCCGCCAAGCCTGCTCGACGAACTGGCGACCCTGCGCGAGAGCTATGGCGCCGACGATCCGTCCGCGCTCGCCGCCGAGGAGCGGCTGCTCGGGCTGCTGGGCCGACTGGTGCGGGCCGCGCAAGGCCATCGTCGGATGGCCGCGCGACTTCCGGCGGCGAAGGCGTCGACGCGTCGACTGCTCGCGGCCCGCGTCGAGCGCGCGCGGGAGCTGATCGAGAGCTCGAGCGAGGAACCCACGCTGGACGACCTCGCCCGCGCCGCGGCGGTCTCGAAGTTCCACCTTCTGCGCCTGTTCAAGGCGGCGTTCGGCTGCACGCCGTCGGCTTATGCGGGGCGACGGCGCATGGAGCGGGCGAAACGGCTGCTGCGCGCGACGCCGATGACCGTTGCGTCGATCGGCGAAGCGCTCGGCTACGAGAGCACCGGCGCTTTTGTCCGGGCGTTCCGCCGCCACTTCGGCGTCGCGCCGTCGGCGATCCGGCCGTGAATTTCGCAATCTCGGCCACTGCGGGGGCTCCGCGCCGCCGCTAGAGTCGTGCGCTGAAGCCATTGCGGAGCACAGTCTTGGACCTCAACCTCGGGCGGCTCGCCCAGATCGCCTATCCGGTCGCGGACGTCGACCGCTCGGCCACGTTCTTCGAAGGCATGCTCGGCCTCAAGCTGCTGCTCAGGCCGCATGCGGACATGGCGTTCTTCGACCTCGGCGGCGGGGTGGCGCTCTTTCTCGAGCGCGCCGACGATCCCAGCAAGGCGTCGATCATCTACCTCACCTGCGACGACGTCGCCGTCGCGACCGCCGAGTTGAAGCGTCGGGGCGTGAAGGTGATCTCCGAGCCGCACCGGATCACCGAGCAGCCGGCCTACGATCTCTGGATGAGCTTCATCGAGGACCCGGACGGCCACGTCCTGGGCCTCAGCATGCAAGCGCCGAAGGGCTGGAAACCGGCCTGAGCCCACCGGCGACGCGCCTGGGCGAAGCCGCTATCCGCGGTATGCGACTCGGGTCGCTGCTGCAGCCGCGCTGATGTAGTTCGGGTCTGGCTGGTTCCACCAACCATCGCTGCTGCTGGGTTGGTGACCATGGGCGAGGGAACGGCGCCAGTCGAAGCAAACCAGGTATAGCGGCCGCACGAACATCACCGCCTCGAGCCGGTCGAGCTCCTCGTCGGTCAACTCGACGTGCTGGCGGTACGCGCGGACGGCGGCGTCGATCCAGTCCGCCTTGAGCCACGTGCCCCACATCAGATAGGCGAAGTCGGCGAGGCGCGGGCCCTGCCCAGCCGCCTTCCACTGGATCGCCACCGGCCCGTGCTCGCTGACGATCACGTGGTCCGGGGCGTGGAGGAGGTTGCCGTGGAGCAACGCCTCGGGAAGGCCCTGGCCGTCGTCGGCCGAGCGCACTTGCTCGTGGAGCTGATCGAATCGCTCCCGCGCGGCCGGTGCGACCTTCGTGTCGACCGCATCGAGGAACGAGAGGGCCGCCAGCAGGTCCTGACGCGGGCTGCCCTCCCGGCTGGGGTCCTCGCCGCTCGCCCCGCCGGGGCGGCTGACGGTCTCGTCGAACGGCAGAGCATGGAGCCGTCCGAGCAGATCACCCATGATGGCGAACTTCTCGCCGCCTTCGGCCCCGACAGCCGGCGAAGGCAACAGCCGGCCACTGACGAACCGGGTGACGAGGACGGACGAACCGTCGAACGCCGAAACCGCGTCGTCGATCGCAAGTCGCTCAGCTGGGTAGTCGTGCCGCTCCAGGAACCGCAGGATCGCCGCGTCGCCTTCAGCGCCGGCTTGCGGGCGAGCCGGCGGAAACACACGCGCAATCCAGGGGTCGCCGTCCCGGCGGTCGATGCGGAAGACATGGTCGTTGTGGCGGCTGGCCTTCGTGGCGGCGACGGCGTCGATGCCGTAGCGCCCCCTCAGATGGGCGAGCAGGCGCTCGGCGATGGGCTCATGGAAAATCCGCGCTTCGAGGCCCTCGAGATCGGTGAGCGCCTCGGTGTAGCGCTGGCCGGTGTCTCGCGCGTGTCGCCGGACAACCTTCTTGAAACTGCCTTGCTTGGTCATGGACAAGCCTTCCCCTGAATACCCTCGTCCCCCAGCGACGCGGTATTAAGAGATGGCCTGACGTCGACGACCGTGAGGGCAGCTTCCCCTTCGCCAATGGAACCCCGGCCGGGGCGGATGTTCCACAGCTCGGCGACCGATCTGCGCCGTGCCGTCAATCTCCCGACCAGCCTCGCTCGTGTCAAGTGAGGGAGGGGAGCGGGACTGCCTCAGTTTGAATTCAGACGATGAAACACAGCCGCCGCGTTCTCCGAAGTGCGTCCGGTGTTGTAGGCGATGACACGCAGTTCGGACCGAATGCGTTCTAGCAGGGACACCACGTAAGCGATCACGCCTGCTAGGATGATCCATGTCGCTTGGTCTTGTGTCAGGTGAAACATGGCCCCCTCATTGTGGTACGGCATTGCCCTTGGCCGCTTGTGTCGGATCGAAGCCCTGCGCCGCTAGGAAGTTGTGAAGTTCTAATGCTAGATTCTGCGCAGCAGGGATGGAAAGCGCGAGCCGCAAGACGACCTGGCGCGTAACCGGCCCCGGCGTCTTCTCATGATCGACATGTATCGATTCGAAGGTGATCCCGATGTTCGGAAACAAGTTGACGAAGCCAGAATGGGCCGAAACGAAGAACTCCGGGGCCTTGGGATCGTCAGCAAATGCGACAGGCGGTGTAGTCGTGGGCATTGCTCAGATGTCCGCTAATGATCCAGAACGTCGCGTCTGGCGTTCTGATGATGGCTGCAAGTGGGAAGTCATTCCGCGCACGTCTAAGCCTTGACGCGGGGCTTGTAAGGACCGCGCGCCTTCGGCGGATTGGCCGTGTCGATACGCGCAACCACATCTTCGAAGCGCATGAAGGTCGTAGCGATCCCGGCTTGCATGGCGGGCGTCATCTTCAGCTTCGAATGCGTGCGGATGAAATTGTAAAACAGGGTGTAGAGCGCGACCAT
>DATKMZ010000078.1:0-40337 GCA_035541575.1 Caulobacteraceae bacterium
CCCACAGCCGACATCGAGCGCCGGCCCGCCCTGGCGTTCGGCGATCGCACGGAAGTAGAGGCGATCGGCCCAGCCGGAGGTATCGCCTCGCAGCAGGTCCCAGGCCTCCGCGACTAGGCCGTGATATTCATAGTCGGGCGCCTCAGACATCCGCGCCCAGCTCGCCGCAGACGAACGCGGCCTCGCCGGCGTTGAGGAGGGCTGTGAGGACGGCCTCGGCGTCGCGCGGACCGGCGATCAGCACGAGACCGGCGCCGCAATTGAAGGTTCGGCGCATCTCCACTTCGGCGACGCCGCCTGTCTCCGCGAGCCAGGCGAAGACCGGCGGCAGCGTCCATGAGCTCCAGTCGAAGCGCGCGACAAGGCCCGGCGCGATGGCGCGAGGCGGGTTCTCGACGAGGCCGCCGCCGGTGATGTGGGCGAGCCCCTTCAGCACGCCCGCCTTCGCCAGCGGCAGCACGCTTTCGACGTAGATCCGCGTTGGCGACATCAGCGCTTCTGCGAGCGACTGGCCCTCGGCGAATGGCGCAGGCGCGTCCCAGCCGAGCCGGGAGAGCTCGACGATGCGCCGGATCAGCGAGTAGCCGTTCGAGTGAGGGCCGGAGGAGGCAAGGGCGATCATCAGGTCGCCCGGACGCTGGCGGTCGAGCTTGGGCAGGACGCCAGCGCGGTCCACCGCCCCGACGCAGAAGCCTGCGAGGTCGAAGTCGCCACCGGCGTACATGCCGGGCATCTCGGCCGTCTCGCCGCCGACGAGCGCCGCGCCCGCCTGGCGGCAGCCCTCGGCGACGCCGGCGACGACGCGGGTGGCCTGCGCGACGTCGAGCTTGGCGGTCGCGAAGTAGTCGAGGAACAGCAGCGGCTCGGCGCCCTGCGCCAGCAGGTCGTTGACGCACATGGCGACGAGGTCGACCCCGACGCCGTCCAAGAGCCCGGTCTCGATCGCGATCTTCAGCTTGGTGCCGACACCGTCGGTTGTCGTGACGAGCAGCGGATCGTCGTAGCCGGCCGCCTTCAGATCGAACAGCGCGCCGAAGCCGCCCAGCGCAGCGTCCGCGCCCGGCCGGCGGGTGGCCTTGGCGAGCGGCTTGATGGCCTCGACAAGCGCATTCCCCGCGTCGATGTCGACGCCGGCCTCGGCGTAGGTCAGGCCGTTTCGGCGCTCGGGCATCAGCGGGGCAGGCTCCGCGGGGCTTTAAGGAAATATCGAAGCGGCGCGCCTCAGCCCTTGCAGACTCGGGCGCGCGCGGGGCTATAGCTAGCCGATGCAGCCGATTACCTCCACCGCCGACCTCGCGGCTTATTGCGCGCGGTTGGAGGGGCAGGCGTTTATCGCGGTGGACACCGAGTTCATGCGCGAGACGACCTACTGGCCGAGGCTGTGCCTGATCCAGGCGGCCGCGCCGGGCGGGATCGAGGCGACGATCGACCCGATGGCCGACGGGCTCGAACTGGCGCCGTTCCTGGCCCTGATGCGCGATGCGCGCACGCTGAAGGTGTTCCACGCCGCCCGCCAGGACGTGGAGATTTTCCACAACCTTGGCGCCATCCCGCAGCCGCTGTTCGACACCCAGATCGCCGGCATGGCGGCCGGGTTCGGCGAACAGGTCGCCTATGACGCGCTGGTCAGGAAGATCCTCAAGATCGACGTCGACAAGAGCCACCGGTTCACCGACTGGTCGCGCCGGCCGCTGACCGACGCGCAGCTGAGCTACGCACTCGCCGACGTCACCCACCTCGCCCAACTCTACCCCATCCTCAGGGCCCGGCTCGAGAAGGCCGGCCGTCTCTCGTGGGTGACCGAGGAGATGGCGGCGATGTGCGATCCGGCGCTCTACGACGTCGAGCCCGACAACGCCTGGCGGCGGCTGAAGCCGAGACGGCACGCGGCCAAGTATCTCGCCGTGTTCAAGGCGGTCGCGGCCTGGCGCGAGCGGACCGCGCAGCAGCGCGACCAGCCGCGTGGCCGCATCCTCAAGGACGAGGCGATCGACGAGCTGGCGGCGCAGGCGCCGACCGACGTCGACGCGCTGAACCGGCTGCGGTCGGTGCCGAGGGGGTTTGGCGGCTCGCGCTATGGCCCGGAGCTCATCGAGGCCATCGCCGAGGCGCTGCGCGATCCGGAAGCCTACGCCCCGAAGATCGAGCGTGATACGACGCCCGTCTCCCCCGCCGCAGGCGCTGTCGTCGAGCTCTTGAAGGTGCTGCTGAAGGCCAGAGCCGAGGACGCCGGCGTCGCCTCGAAGCTGATCGCGACCGTGGCGGATCTGGAGAAGATCGCCAGCGACGACCGCGCCGACTCTGCGGCGCTCAGGGGCTGGCGGCGTGAGGCGTTTGGGGAGGACGCGCTGAAGCTGAAGCGCGGCGAGCTGGCGCTGGTGCTCGACGGCACGCGGGTCCGCGTCGTGCCGGTGCGTCGAGCGGCGAAGACGCCCGCCTGATCGGTGGCGGCTTCCGACCACATCCAAGCCCTGGCCGAGGCGCGGCCTGGCTCGCGGAGATAGGCATGGGGCTGCTCTCTCGGGTTGCGGCGCTGTGGCGGCGGCTGCGAGGCAGGCAGCGCCTGGACGAGCTGGCGCGGGCGGCGAGGTCGCAGCGCCTCTACGCTTACTTGGACCCGCAGACCGCCCTGACGACGCTGCATGATGGGCAGCTGATCTTCGTCGATCCCACCGACGAGCAGCTGACGCCCTCGATCGTCGCCTACGGCCTCTGGGAGTTCTGGATCGAGCGCGTGATCCGCCGATTGCTCAAGCCCGGCGACCGGGTGATCGAGGTAGGCGCCAACGTCGGCTACTACACGCTCGTGATGAGCTCGGTGATCGGACCGACCGGCCGGCTGGACGCCTTCGAGGCCAGCCCCCGCATGGCCCGGCTGCTTCGGCGGAGCGTCAGCAGCAGCGGGCGAGGCGATTTCGTCACCGTGCACGAGAAGATCGTCGCCGACCGCCCCGGCGCCATGCACCTCAACATCTCGAGCCGCTTCGCCGGCGCGGGGAACGTGGCCGAGAACGGTTGGTCCATCGGCGAGGACACTGAGGTGATCGAGTGCGAAGCCGTTCGGCTCGACGACCTCTACCCGGATCAGCTCGTCGACATGATCCGGATCGACACCGAGGGATCGGAGGTGCTGATCCTCAACGGCGCGATGGGCATCATCGCGCGGTCGCCGGGGATCAAGCTCTGCATCGAATGGCACGTCGGCATGATGAGCGCGCGCGGCGACGTGGGCGCGCTCATCGCCGCGCTGACCGAGATGGGCTTCAGATTCTGGCGGATCGACGTGCGCGAGCTCGTCGCCGTGCCGGCGTCCGAGGTGATGGCGCAGCCCCACTGCGACATGCTTGTCGCCCGATCGCTGGACTGACGACGGCTACGCGACCTTCTCGCGTTCAGCCCGGTCGCGGGACGCCGCGCGCAGTTTGAGATCGCGCTCAAGCAGGGCGGCGAGCGTGCCGGCGCGCTTGGCTGTCTGTTCGCCGAGCAGGAGCGGCGCCATCGCCGGCTCGGCCTCGAGCACGACGGAGCTTGGGCGGATCTCGAGCGTCGACTTGGCCAGCAGTTCGGGACTGCGGCCCGAGAGGTCGCACGCAAGGCGGATGGCCGCCCCGAGGGCTCTCGCCCGCTGCACGCGCTCGTGGGTCAGCACGCGCGCGATCAGATCGGGTTCCGGGACGGTGGCCGCAGCCGTGTGGCGGGCGAACATCGTCGTCGCCAGGAAGACCCGTTCAGGGTGATTCATCCCCGGTATCGGGGCGCGGAGCACTTGGTGGAAGATCAAGTCGGCGCGATGGTCGGGATGCAGCCGCGCGCCGAGGTCGGCGAGGCGGCAGGCGGCCCTCGCCAGCACCGCTTCGCGCACGCCGAACGTGGGCTCGAGCCCGGTGAAGGCGGACGCGAGCCACGCCTCGATCGCCGGGCCGAGCGCCGGGTTGACACCCTCGCGGGCGCTGAGCGCGGCGCAGCCCTCCATCAAGGGGTCCTCCCCGCGATGCTGCGCCGGCAGCGCGTCGAACAACACGCCTTCGCGCAGGCCGTAGGCCGAGAGCACGACGCGGTCGACGTCGAGCATGTCGACCAGGCCCTCCAGGACCGCGGCGGCGTGCGGCAGGGTTTCCAGACGGCGCCGCGAGATGCCCTCGATCCGCTCCAGCGAGCGCGGCGATTGCCGTGAGATGAGGCGCGCCGCCTCGAGCGCCTCGCGCCGCGTCATCTCGTACTGGTGGACGATTTCGAGCGGGTAGGCCGACATCCGCATGGCGAGCAGGGCGAGGTTTCGCCACGCTCCGCCGACGGCGTGGAACACTGGCGTGCGGAGCGTATCGAGATGCGGCTTCAGCTTGCGTTCGACCTGGCTGCGCACGCGCTCGGGGTCGAAGCGCCCGTTGTCCTTGAACGAGAACGGGCCGAGCGGCAGCGTCACGCCCTCGCCGGGCTCGCCGCCGTCGAGCCGGACGAGTTCCAGGCTCGCGCCGCCGAGGTCGCCCGCCAGGCCGGTCGAGTCCGGCGCGCCGGCGAACACGCCCAGCGCCGCATAACGCGCCTCCTCGGCGCCGCTCAGAACCCGAAGATCGAGCCCGGTCTCAGCCCTGACCCGGCGACAGAAGGCCGGCCCATCCTCGGCGTCGCGGGCGGCGGCCGTGGCGACGGCGAACACGCGGTCCGGCCGCGTCGCGCCAACCAGTGCGCCGAACCGCCGCAGGGCGGCCATCGCCGCCTCGATCCCGTCACGCGAGAGGCGCCCGGTCTCGGCGAGGTCGCGGCCCAGGCCTGCGAGGATCTTCTCGTTGAAGACGGTCCAGACCGCGCGACCCTCGACGCGATAGAGAACGAGGCGGACCGAATTGGAGCCGACGTCGATGACGGCGGCGTCCCAGGCGCCCTGTTCAGATTCCGGCGCCCACATGGTCGAATGCTCGCGGCAGGTCTTTCACCTTGTGGCCCCGGCCGGAGAGGCTGGGGTTGGTCATGAAGTAGTCGTGGGCCGAGAACGCGCGCTTGCGGTCCCAGCCGGGCATCCGATGGTAGCGCCCTTCGGCGTTCAGCCGCCAGCTTTGGGCCTCGTCGTTCAGATTCGCCACCATGATCTGATCGAGCACCTGCTGGTGCACGGTCGGGTTCTCCACGGGCGTCAGAACCTCGACGCGGCGATCGAGGTTGCGCGGCATCCAGTCGGCCGACGAGATGAAGACGCGGGCCTGCTTGGAAGGGAGCGGCGCGCCGTTGGCGAACGCGACGATGCGGGCGTGCTCGAGGAACCGCCCGACGATGCTCTTGACCCGAATGGTCTCAGAGAGGCCGGGCACGCCAGGTCGCAGGCAACAGACGCCACGGATGACGAGTTCGATCGGCACGCCCGCGCGGCTCGCCCGGTAGAGGCCGTCGATGATTTCCGGATCGACCAGCGCGTTCAGCTTGGCCCAGATGCCCGAAGGTTTGCCCGCCAGCGCATGCTCGACCTCGCGCCCGATCATTCGCAGCAGATCGGCCTTCATCGCGATCGGCGAGTAGGAGAGCTTCTCCATCCGCTCGGGCAGCGCATAGCCGGTGATGTAGTTGAAGATCCGCGCCGAATCCCGCGCCAGCGCCGGGTCGGTCGTGAAGAGGGAGAGGTCAGTGTAAATCTTCGCGGTCACCGGGTGGTAGTTGCCGGTGCCGTAGTGGCAATAGGTGCGAAGGCCGTCGCCCTCGCGCCGCACGACGACGGAAAGCTTGGCGTGTGTCTTGTACTCGACGAAGCCGAACACGACGAGCACGCCGGCGCGCTCGAGGTCGCGCGCCCACTTCAGGTTCGCTTCCTCGTCGAAGCGCGCCTTGATCTCAACCAACGCGGTGACGTTCTTGCCGTTCTCGGCCGCCTCGATCAGGGCGGCGACGATGGGGCTGTCCTTGCTGGTGCGATAGAGCGTCTGCTTGATCGCGATGACGTTCGGATCCTGCGCGGCCTGGCGCAGGAACTGCACCACCACGTCGAAACTTTCGAACGGATGGTGGACCAGGATGTCTTTCTCGCGGATGGCGGCGAAGCAGTCGCCGCCATGGTCACGAATTCGTTCGGGGAACCGGGGCTGGAAGGGCGGAAACTTCAGTTGGGGCAGATCGGGCGGGATGAGCTGCTCGAGCTGAGCCAGGCCGAGCTTGCCGTCGACCTTGACCACGTCCTGCGGCTCGGCGGCCAGGCCCTCGAGGATGAAGGTGGCGAGGTCCTCGGGCATCGAGGCCTGGATCTTCACGCGCACCACCGACCCGAGCCGTCGCCGCTTCAGCCGGGCCTCGAACTCTCGCACTAGGTCTTCGGCCTCCTCCTCGATCTCGACGTCGCTGTCGCGGATCAGCCGGAAAAGGCCCTGGTGGACCACCTCGCAGCCTGGGAACAGCCGGTCGAGGAACAGGATCAGGAAACTCTCGAGCGCAAAGAACCGCCGCGCGTGCCGGCGCCGGCCGCCGGGCGGCAGCTCCCAGAACCGGTCGACCTGGGTCGGCACCGGGACGAGCGCGTAGAGCTCTTTGTTGTCGCTGAGCCGGCGCAGCTTCAGCGCCAGCGAGAAGCCGAGGTTCGGGATGAAGGGGAACGGATGCGCCGGATCGATCGCCAGCGGCGTCAGCACGGGGAAGATGCGGTTGAGGAAGATCTCCTCGATCGCCGGCCGGTCAGCCGCCGTGATGTCCTTGGCGTCGAGCAGAACGAGGCGCGCGCTCGAAAGCTCGGCCCGCATCGCCCGCCAGATCCGCTGTTGCTCGTCCATCAGGTCGTTGGCCGCAGCGTTGACCTTGACCAACTGCTGCGCCGCCGAGAGGCCATCCTGGCTCAGCACACGCACGTCTTCGCGAACGAGCGCTTTCAGGCCCGCGACGCGGACCATGAAGAACTCGTCGAGGTTGTTTGCCGAGATCGAGAGAAAGCGCAGCCGTTCGAGCAATGGATGGCGGGGGTTCTCGGCCTCCTCCAGCACGCGCTCGTTGAACCTCAGCCACGAGAGCTCGCGATTGAAGAACCGATCGGGCGACTTCAGCAGATCGGGCGCGTGCGGCGCGGCGGCGGGCTCGGCGACGGGCGCGATGCCGACAAAGGTCGGCGACGGCGCGCCAGCGGGCGGCTTCTCGGCGACCGGAGTTGGCTGCGCGACGGCCGCCCGGTCAGACGCGGCGGAACTGGCGACGCGGGCTTCCAAGCGGGCGCTCATTTTAGCAGTTGGGCGGTAAGCCAAGTCTTGGCTCAGTTCCGTGTCAATAACAAGACGTCACTCGAATAGATCGAGGGTGCGCGCGTCGGATTCAAGAATCTGGCGCGCCAAGGCGCGCGTAATTTCTCGTTCTTCCGCGTCCGCCGCGTCGTCGAGACGGGCGACAATCTCACGCGCCATTCGAACCGACCGCTCGATGCGCCGCATCAGATAGGGATAGACATCGTCGGTCGGCCTTATGTTCCGTTCGCGGAAGAATTTCCGCAGCACGCCTTCGAGCACGGCGTCGTCGGGTTCGCCGATCTCGGCGACCTGCAGCGCGTTCAGCCTTGAGCGCAGGTCCGGCAGCTCGGCGGGCCAGGTGCGGGGGTGAGCTCGGGAGGTCAACAGCAGGCCCCCGCCGGCGCCAGCAAGGTTGATGAGGTGAAACAGCGTCTCCGGGTGCGCCTTGTCGGCGTCTTCCATCAGCACCGGGCCTTCGTAGGCGCCGGCGAGGTCGGTGACGGACGGATTGAGGACGGCGGCGCCCGTCCGGGCTGCCCAATCGAGCGCCAAGTGAGTCTTGCCCGAGCCTTCCGGGCCGATCAGCGTCAGGCAGCCGCCGTGCCAGGCCGGCCAGTCGTCGAGCGCCTTCAGCGCCTCGCGATTGGTCTCCGAGAACACGAAGTCCGCGCGGGCGTAGGACGCCGGACGCCTCAATTTCAATCGCAGCTGTCGCGCCACGGCGCCGGAACCCAACGAGGAAGTGAGCAGTCGCACTATACCAATCTTGCGCTGCAGCGTCGATTGCGCCCCACGCGCGCTATCGTCCGGCCGCAGATGACACGGCCCCACGCGCGCCGTGCGCGGCCTCCGCGTGGCCGGCGCGGCGACGCAGGTCGACGACCGGCACGCTCAGCGCGTCGAGCGCGGCGATCGTGGCCGCATAGCCGGCCTCGACGCCGGGCTGGAACGCCTTCCAGTCTCGGATCTCGATGTGGTCGACGTCGGGCTGCACCAGGACATCCGTCGCCTGATGCGCGAGCGCGAGCTCAGCTCCCGCCCGGACCGTCGCTGAACGGATCAGCACGGAGACGATCGGGGGGCCGCGGCGCCACTCGCCCGAGGCCAGCCAACGCCAGATCGACGGCGGGCGCTGGACGTCGTCGGCCTCGATGCTGCGGCCGCGCCCGACATCGACGCCGACGATCGGGCCCATCTGGATCGCCCGCATGATATCGGCCGGGAAGTTCTTCACCACAGCCCCGTCCACCAGCACGTTCTTGTCGACCGTGACCGGCGGCAACACGCCCGGCAGCGAGATGCTCGCCCGGAGCGCTTCGCGCACGAGCCCGGTCCGGTGCAGCTCGTAGGCGCCGGTCGTCAGGTTCGCCGAGACGCAGAAGAACGGCAGCCACAGGTCCTGGATCATCCGATCGTCGAAGTGTTCGGCCAGGCGCTCGCGAACCTTTTCGCCATGGGTCATCGCGATCATGGGAAAGGCGATGTCGTCGAGCGGGCTGGAGTCGACGAAAGCGCGGCGAATCCGGTGTTCGAGCTCAGGATCATCCCACCCCATCGCAAGGCCCGCGGCGATGATCGCGCCCATCGACACGCCCCCGACAAAGTCGATGGGCACCCCGCGCTCGTGCAGCGCCCTCACCGCGCCGACGTGGGCGTAGGCGCGCGCCCCGCCGCCCGAGAGGACAAGGCCCACCGACTGGCCGGCCAGGACCCGGGCCAGGCGGTCGCCGTCCGCGGCGAGGCCGATCCGCAGATGGAAGAGGCGGGCCGGCTTGAGCGCCAGCAGCCACGCCTCGCTGCCGCTCGGGACCCCCTGAAGGCCCGGTTGGACCAGGACCAGGTCGACCAGCTGCTGCGCCTGAAGCGGCTCGGCCTGCGCCGACTCCGACAATGACAGCGGGGCCGGCTGCGTGGCGTCGGCGATCCGGAACAGCCGGTCGCCCTGGCGTCCGACGAGGCCCTTCCAGGCCGTCTCGTCGGCCTCGGCGACGTAGAGCACGAAGTCGTGGTCACGCTCGACGTTCGAGAACCATTCCGTTGGGGCGCGTAAGGCCTCAACGCCGACGATCGTCACTCGGTAGCCCAGACGCCCGAGCCGCGCGGCGAGGTCGGCCACCAGAGGCCGCACGCGGAGGCTCTCCGAAAGGCCGATGAAGCCGAATACGGAAGGCTCGCCCATCACGCCGCCGGCGGAGCTCTGCCGTGTACGCAGGATCATCAGGCGCGCGAGCTCGGTCATGACCGCCGGGTCGGCCTCGACCGCGGCGAAGAAATCGTCGCGGCCGATCGCGAGGATCTCGGAATCTCGCAGCGCGGCGACGGTGGCCGAATGCGGGGCCCCGGCGATCAGCGCCATTTCGCCGGCAGGTTCGCCCGGGCGGATCACCCCCAGGAACTGGGTCTCGCGGCCCTCCGAGCGGCGGAAGGCGCCCAGTCGTCCGGTGCGCAGGAAGTAGAACTTGTCGGCTTCTTCTCCGGCCTCGTAGAGCGGCGCGCCGCCGGGAAGCGAGAACCAGACGGCGCGCCCGGCGGCGGTCTCACGGGCGAAGAGCCGGGTGAGCGCCGAGTCGGGCAGCGAGTCGGTGAGGGCGGCCACGCGGCGCAGAGTAGCTGCGGCGCCGCTTTGGCCGCAATTGCCGCTATTGTCGACGACTCCATGCCGATCATCCGGCCCGACACGCCGCATTCAGAGGCGCCTCCGGTGCTGATCCGGCCCGTGCGGCTGCACGAAGCGCATGCGGTCGCACAGGTCCATGTCCAGGCCGATCGCGAGACCTACGCGCCGATCTTCGGCGCGTCTTTCCGCGAGGTGGCGTTCGAACGCTCGCTGCAGCGCTGGCAGACGGCGCTGGCCGCCGGCGACGTCTTCCTGGCGGCCGAGGCGGAGGCGCGGATCGTCGGCTTCGCGCACTCCACCGACACCTGGATGAGCGCGCTCTACCTCCTGGCGCCGCACGTCAGGCAGGGCATTGGCTCGCGGCTGGTGGAGGCGGTGCGTTCGGAGCTGCGGGCGCGCGGCGTCCGCGAGGTCGGCTTCACGGCGGTGGCGCAGAACGCTGGCGCGCTGGCGTTCTACGCCGCCATGGGCGCCCAGCCGGTGGAGCGGCGCTGGGAGGGCGAGGGCGCCGAAGCCTGGGAGAACATCGACTTCGTCCTTCCCATCTGAGCCACGCCGCTTCCCGCAAGCCTCAGCGCCGGTGTATCGCTGCGCGATGCCCAGGCTCAGCACAGCCGTCGATCCGAAGAGCGAGCCCTTCCGCCGCAACGCCGAGGTCAACCGAGCGCTCGTGGCCACGCTGCGCGAGCGGGTGGGCGAGGCGGCGCTCGGCGGGCCGGAGGCCTCGCGGCGGCGGCACACCGAGCGCGGCAAGCTGCTGCCGCGCGAGCGGGTCGAGCGGCTGCTCGACATCGGCTCCCCGTTTCTGGAGATCGGTCAGCTGGCAGGCCATGGGCTCTACGATGGCGAGGCGCCGGGCGCGGGGCTGATCTGCGGGGTCGGGCGCATCGCGGGCCGCGAGACGATGGTGCTGGCCAACGACGCCACCGTCAAAGGCGGCGCCTACTTCCCGATGACGGTGAAGAAGCACCTGCGGGCTCAGGAGATCGCCCTGCAGAACCGGCTACCGTGCGTCTACCTCGTCGACAGCGGCGGCGCGAACCTGCCGCACCAGGCCGAAGTGTTTCCCGACCGCGACCACTTCGGCCGGATCTTCTTCAACCAGGCGCGGATGAGCGGGGAGGGGATCGCTCAGGTCGCCTGCGTGATGGGCTCGTGCACGGCGGGCGGCGCCTACGTGCCGGCGATGAGCGACGAAACGGTGATCGTACGCGGCCAGGGCACGATCTTCCTCGGCGGCCCGCCGCTGGTGAAGGCCGCGACGGGCGAGGTGATCAGCGCCGAGGAGCTCGGCGGCGCCGACACTCACGGCCGCAGGAGCGGCGTCGTCGACCACGTCGCGGCGAACGACGGGCATGCGCTGGAGATCGTCCGCGCGATCGTGGGCCACCTTGGCGAGAGGGCCACGCGGGCGCTCACGCCCACAGAGCCCGAGCCGCCGGCCTATGATCCCGCCGAGCTCTACGGGATCATCCCGCCCGACGTTCGCGCGCCTTACGAGGTGCGCGAGGTGATCGCCCGGCTCGTCGACGGCTCTCGCTTCGACGAGTTCAAGCAGCTCTACGGGACGACGCTGGTCTGCGGCTTCGCGCGGATCTGGGGCTATCCGGTCGCGATCCTCGCCAACAACGGCGTACTCTTCTCCGAGAGCGCGCTAAAGGGCGCACACTTCATCGAGCTCGCCTGCCAGCGCGGCATCCCGCTCGTCTTCCTGCAGAACATCTCGGGCTTCATGGTCGGCGGCCGTTACGAGGCCGGCGGCATCGCCAAAGACGGGGCCAAGATGGTGACCGCCGTCGCCTCGGCCGAGGTCCCCAAGTTCACCGTGCTGATCGGCGGCTCGTTCGGCGCCGGCAACTACGGCATGTGCGGGCGCGCCTACTCGCCGCGCTTCCTCTTCACCTGGCCCAACAGCCGTATCAGCGTGATGGGCGGCGAGCAGGCCGCGAGCGTCTTGGCCACGATCCGCCGCGACGGCATGGAGGCCCGGGGCGAGACTTGGCCCACCGAGGCCGAGGAGGCGTTCAAGGCGCCAATCCGCGAAGGCTACGAGGCCGAGGGCGACCCCTATTTCGCCACCGCCCGGCTCTGGGACGACGGCATCATCGATCCTGTCCAGACCCGCGACGTGCTCGGCCTCGCCATCGCCGCCAGCCTCAACGCCCCGATCCCGCCAACTCGCTTCGGCGTCTTCCGGATGTAGCCGGAGAAGGAGCTTTCCATGCCAAATCCGATCGCCGATCCGTTCGTCGAGGTGCCGAACACCGACGCGACGTCCGAACTCGTCACCATCGAGGCGACGCCCGAGGGCGCGGTCACGGTCAGCCTGAACCGGCCGGAGAAGAAGAACGCCTTCGACGCCGAGCTGATCGGCGCGCTGCGCGAGGCGTTCGAGACGCTGCGCGACCAGGAGAACGTGCGCGTGGTCTTCGTGCGCGGCGAGGGCGGCACGTTCTCCGCCGGCGCGGACCTCGAGTGGATGCGCGATGCGATCGACCGCACCGAGGCCGATAACCGCGACGACGCCATGCAGATGGCGATCATGCTCAAGCACCTGCACGACGTGCCGGCGCTGACCGTGGCGCTGGTCGAGGGCGGGGCGTTCGGCGGCGGCGCGGGCTTGGCGGCGGCCTGCGACATGGCGATCGCGGTGAAGGGCGCAAGGTTCTCGTTCTCGGAGGTCAAGCTCGGACTCATCGCGGCGACGATCAGCCCCTACGTCGTCGCCGCGATCGGCCCGCGGCGGGCGCGGCGGCTGTTCGCGTCCGGCGAGGTGTTCGACGCGGAGGCGGCGGCGCGGTTCGGCCTGGTCGACGAGGTCGCCGACGATGCGGCCGCGCTCGAGGCGGCCAAGGTGCGGATCTCGAACAGTCAAATGCTCTGCGCGCCTGGCGCGGTCGAGGAGTCGAAGCGGCTCGTCACCGAGGTGGCCGGCCGGGAGATCGACCACGGCCTGATGGTCCACACCGCCAAGCGCATCGCCGCGCAGCGCGTGAGCGAGGAGGGCCAGGCGGGCGTCCGCGCGTTCCTGGACGGCAAGAAGGCGCCATGGGCGGAATAGGGGCGCCGGGCCGTTGATCTCGTCGCTCCTGATCGCCAACCGCGGCGAGATCGCGCGGCGGATCATCCGCACGGCGCGGCGCCTGGGTGTGCGCACGCTCGCGGTCTATTCCGAGGCCGACGCCGGGGCGCCTCACATCCACGAGGCCGACGCGGCCGTCTGCATCGGCCCGCCGCCGGCGCGTGAAAGCTATCTCGATGCGGCGCGCCTGCTGGCGGCGGCGAAGGAGACGGGCGCCGAAGCGATCCATCCCGGCTACGGTTTCCTCTCCGAGAACGCCGACTTCGCCGAGGCGGTGATGGCGGCGGGGCTGGTCTGGGTCGGGCCGCCGCCAGCGGCGATCCGCGCCATGGGCCTGAAAGATGCGGCCAAGCGCCTGATGGCCGCCGCCGGCGTTGCGACCACGCCCGGCTATCTCGGCGACGACCAGTCGGCGGCGACGCTGGCGAGGGAGGCGGCCGCGATCGGGTTCCCGGTGCTGATCAAGGCGGTCGCCGGCGGCGGCGGCAAGGGGATGCGGCGCGTGGACCAGCCGGACGACTTCGCGCCAGCCCTCGAGGCCGCGCGGCGCGAGGCGGCGTCCGCCTTCGGTGACGACCGGGTGCTGCTCGAGCGCTACGTGACCCGGCCGCGGCACATCGAGGTGCAGGTGTTCGGCGACACGCACGGCAACGTCGTCCACCTGTTCGAGCGCGACTGTTCGTTGCAGCGTCGGCATCAGAAAGTGGTGGAGGAGGCGCCGGCGCCCGGCATGGACGCTGCGACCCGCGAAGCGCTCTGCGCCGCCGCGGTCAGGGCGGCCGAGGCGGTGGACTACGTCGGCGCCGGCACGATCGAGTTCATCGCCGACGCCTCCGAAGGCCTGCGCGCCGACCGCATCTGGTTCATGGAGATGAACACGCGCCTGCAGGTCGAGCATCCGGTGACCGAGGCGATCACGGGCGTGGACCTGGTCGAATGGCAGCTGCGCGTCGCCTCCGGCGAGCCGCTGCCGCTCAGCCAGGACAAGATTCGGATGAACGGGCACGCCCTCGAAGCGCGGCTCTACGCCGAGGATCCGGCCAAGGGGTTCCTGCCCTCGACCGGGCGACTGACGCGCTTCGCGCTGCCGACTTCGGTTCGTGTCGACAGCGGCGTCGAGGCGGGCGGCGAGATCAGCCCTTACTACGATCCCATGATCGCCAAGCTGATCGTCGAAGCGCCGAGCCGGAGCGCGGCTGTCGATCGCCTCGGCGCAGCGTGCGGCGCCGTCGAGGTCTGGCCGGCGAAGACCAACGCCGGCTTCCTCGCTCGCCTGCTCGCCGACCCCGACTTTATCGCAGGCGACGTGGACACCGGCTTCATCGACGCGCGTCTCGAGCGCCTGGCGGCGGTTCCGCCGCCGCCAGCCGAAGCGGCGGCCGCCGCTGCGCAAGCCCTGCTCGCGTCGCCGGACGGCACGCCCTGGACCGCGCGGTCGCTCGCGGGCCTGCGGCTCGGCGGCGGCTGGGCCACCGGTCTCCTGGTGACGGCGGGCGGCCAAGAGACGTCCGGCGATCTGAGACTGGAGCCGGGGCTGGCGGTCACGCCGCTCGGCCACGAGGTCGTGGTCTTCAAAGGGGGTGACGCCTGGCTGTTCGGACCGCGCGTCGACGCGGCGGACGAGGCGTCGGCCGCGGGCGACAGCCAGGTGCGCGCGCCGATGCCCGGACGCATCGCCGCGGTGGCTGTCTCGGCCGGCGAGACCGTCGCGCGCGGCCAGACCCTCATGACGCTGGAGGCGATGAAGATGGAGCACGCGCTCGTTGCGCCGTTCGACGGAACCGTCGCCGAGCTTGACGCGGCTGTGGGCGACCAAGTTACCGAGGGGGCGCTGCTGGCGCGGCTGGAGCCGGCGGGCTAGGCCGAGCCCATGTCGCTGCATCTGATCAAGCTTTGCGTTGGCGCCGCGACGCCCGAGGACCTCGCGGCCTGGCGGGCCAAGCGCGCCGCCGCCGGACACCGCCCGATCGTCTACACGCGCCAGACGCCGAAGCGGGCGGCCGAGCTGCTGGATGGCGGCTCGCTCTACTGGGTGTTCAAGGGCGTGATCCTGATCCGCCAGCGGATCGCCGCGATCGAGACCGTGGGCGAGGGCGCTTTAAAGCACTGCGAGATCCTGCTCGAGGAGGCGATGATCCCGACCGCGCCGCAGCCGCGCCGGGCGTTCCAGGGCTGGCGCTACCTGGAGCCGGGCGACGCGCCGCCGGACTTCGGCGAAGCGGCCGTCGGCGACCTGCCGGCCGAGCTGGCGCGCAAGCTGCGCGAGGCGGGGGCGTGGTAGGTCAGGTCGCCCAGTTGTCGATCAGGCGCGCCTTGCCGAGGCGGGCGGCGGCCAGGATGCGTGCGGGGCGGTCGATCGGCCCGGGTCCTAGGCGCGACAGATCGTCCGGGTCGCGGACCTCGAAGTAGTCGACCGGCGCGAAGCTGGCCGCTTGCAGCGCGGCGAGACCGGCGGCCTCGACGTCCGCTACCGATGCGCCGGCCCGCAGCGCCTCGGCCGCCTTCCGCAACGCCGCATTCAGCGCCGGCGCCCGGGCGCGCTCATGGGCGCTCAGGTAGACATTGCGGGACGACATCGCGAGGCCGTCGGGCTCGCGCACGGTCTCGCCGCCGACGATCTCGACAGGCAGGTCGAGGTCGCGCGCCAGTCGACGGATTACGGCGAGCTGCTGGTAGTCCTTCTGGCCGAAGATCGCGACGTCGGGCCCGGCCTGGATCAGGAGCTTGGCGACGACGGTGGCGACGCCAGCGAAGTGGATCGGCCGCGCAGCGCCCTCCATCGTCGCCGAGACGCCCGCCACGGTCACCGTGGTGGCAAAGCCGGCGGGATACATCTCGGCGGCGGTCGGCGCGTAGAGCAGATCGCACCCCGTCCCAGCCAGCAGGGCGGCATCGCGCGCCTCGTCACGCGGATAGGCCTCGAAGTCCTCGCTCGGCGCGAACTGGGTCGGGTTGACGAAGAGGCTCGCGACCACGCGCTCGGCGCGCGCCTTGCCGAGCGCCACCAGCGAGAGATGGCCGGCGTGGAGGTAACCCATGGTCGGCACGAGCGCGACGCGCAGGCCTTCGGCGCGCCAGGCGGCGACCGCGGCGCGCAACGCCTTGACGGTTCGGACCACGGGCAAATTGGGATCGCTCATGTGGCGCTCCGGCGACAAGGCCGCGAGCTATGGCCGACCCTCGATCACGATGTCCAGGGCGCCCTTCCGTCGCGTTGACGGCGAGGGCGGGCCGGTGTCTCGTCCGCCGCGTGGGGCTGGCGAATGATTCCCGGCCGCGAGGGCGCTCCCCTCGGGAGGTTTCGGCATGCGCGTAATCGTCGTGGGCAACGAGAAGGGCGGGGCCGGCAAGTCGACCGTGGCTGTCCATCTCGCCGTCGCGCTTTGCCACGAGGGCGCCAGGGTGTCCGTGCTTGACCTCGACCAACGCCAGCAGTCGCTTGGGCACTTCTTCGCCAACCGCGCGCGCTGGATGGAAGCCAAAGGCGTGAGCCTGCCGCAACCCGCGCGGCTGGAGGGCCCGCGCGACCTGTCCGAACTTGACGAGCGCCTGCGGCGGGCCAGCGACGGAGACTTTCTGGTCGTCGACACGCCGGGCGCCGACAGCGAGCTCTCGCGAGGCGCGCACCAGCGGGCCGACCTGATCCTGACGCCGATGAACGACAGCTTTGTCGATTTCGACGTACTGGGGGTCGTCGATCCCATCAACCTCGACCTGGTTCGGCCCAGCCTCTACTCGGAGACTGTCTGGGAAGCGCGCAAGGCGCGCGCGGCTGAGCGGGGGCGGTCGATCGACTGGGTCGTGCTGCGCAATCGCCTCGCCTCGGCCGACCCGCGCAACCGGCGTCGCGTCGACGAGCGGCTGGCTGCGCTCTCGCGACGCGTAGGATTCCGCATCCTGCATGGTCTTGGCGACCGGGTGATCTACCGGGAGCTCTTCCCCTTCGGCCTGACCGTCGGCGATCTCGGCCCGAACGTGCGGCCGGTGCCTGTCTCGCTCGGCCATATCGCCGCGCGGCAGGAGTTGCGGGTGCTGATGGCCGATCTGGGTCTGGCCGGCCGCGGCGCCACGATGGCGGCGGAGTAGTCTGACGCCGCCATGATCTTCGTTGCGCTGGCCGTCCTGCTGCTGGCGCTGCTCGTTGCGCTCGGACGCCGGCCGCTGATGTCGCGCCAGCCGGGGCGGCTTGCGGCCTATGCGCTCGCGATCGCAGCCGCCGGCGCGGCGGCCTGGGATGCGGTGCGCGGAGGCTGGCTCGGCGGTTCGATCCTGCTGACGGCCGCGGCCTGGCTGGCGACGTCGGCGCACCGGCGGCGCGACGTCCCGACCAGCGGCATGAGCCGCACCGAGGCGGCGGCTATGCTGGGGGTGGCCGAAGGCGCCGACCGTGAAACCATCGAGGCGGCTTACCGCCGGCTGATCGCGCGGGTCCATCCCGACCAGGGCGGCGCGCCGGGTCTGGCCGCCCAGCTCAACGCCGCGCGGGGGGTGATGCTAGGCCGTCGCTAGAGCTAGCGCGCGCTCGACGAGCAGGGCTGGGCGCCGGCCGAAAGGGCCGCGCAGGCTTCCTTCGCCTCGGACTCGGTGAAGCCCGAGAAGACGGCGCGGTAGTGATCGCCGACGTGATCGACCGTGCCTTCCTTGTCGTCGAAGAGGGTCTTGAATCGATCGGCGACAAAGTCGACCTCGCGCGTCGCCAGCGGGCCGGAGCGATAGTCTCCCACCTGGACGGTCCAGTTGCGTGGTTCGCCGGCCTGAGCCGACGGCTGGGTGACGTTCGGGCGGATCAGACCCGCGCGCGGAACTTCCGGCGTCAGAGATGGGCGCGAGGCCGCAAGCTGCGTCACGCCGCCGTGCGCGAAGGTGACCGGCGAGCCGTGCGTGGCGGCGTTCAGCACCACGTCGATGGCGTCGTCGTCGTCGGTGTCGCCTTGCTCGATCTGTGGCGTCACGTAACCCGAGGCCGGCGGTTGTTCGAACATGTTCTCGGTGAGGATGATGTTCTCACCGCGAGACCGGCGTTCCTCGACGTCGAAACCGGTCAGCAGCAGGTCTTCCACATTGGCGTTGCGCGCGGCGCCGGACGAGCCGCCCATCACCACGGTGATCAGGCGACGGCCATCGCGCACCGCCGAGGCGGCGAGGTTGTAGCCGGCGGCGTTGGTGAAGCCGGTCTTGAACCCGTCCACGCCCGGCATCCGCCCGAGGAGGCCGTTGTGGTTGTTCATCGTCACGCCGCGATAGGTGAACTGCTCAGTGCCGAAGTAGCCGTAGTACTGCGGATAGTCGCGCAGCACGGCGCGGCAGAGGATGGCGATGTCGTGCGCCGAGGTGATCTGGCGGCTGTCGGGCAGGCCGTTGGCGTTGACGAAGTGCGAGTGGGTCATGCCCAGCTCTTGGGCCTTCATCGTCATCATCGCCGCGAAGCGGCTTTCCGAGCCGCCGATCTTTTCGGCGAGCGCCACGGCCATGTCGTTGGCCGACTTGACCGCGATGGCGTGCATCGCGTCCTCGACGTCGATCGTATCGCCCGGGCGGAGGCCGAGCTTTGTCGGCGCCTGGGAGGCCGCGAGCGGCGAGACGGTGATCATGTCGGTCTCGTGCAGCCGGCCGGTCGCCAGCGCTTCGAACGCGAGGTACATCGTCATGATCTTGGTGATCGAGGCCGGATAGCGCGGCGAGTCGGCGCGCTTCTGGTAGAGGATCTCGCCCGTCGCCGCGTCCATCACGATCGCGGCATATCGTGGCTCGTCCGACGGCACCCGCAAACTCGTCGACGGCGAGTAGCCCACCATCGGCGGCGCGCTCTCGTCATCCTGAGCGATCGTGGGGGTGGCACTCACGCAAATCGACGCGGCCAGAGCGGCCATCACGTACGAAAGGCGTCGGGCGGGCTCGTGCATGGGCGGGCTCCGGCGAACTTGAGTTACTTCGGGCGAGACTCGGTGAGGCCAAGACTCGCCGTCCGCGAAGTGCTTAGCATGACTTAATCGTCGTTTCGCCAAGGTAAACACGGCCTTGTCGAATGGGTCGCAGGGACGTGACAATTCATGGCGAAACGGCGCCGAAATCGGCCCATTCCGGCCATGTTGCACTGCACAAAAACCGCTTGACTTTTGCAGTGCAGCATGAGATTTTCCTCCCCGTCGCGCAGGGCTCCCCGTTCCGGCGCGGCGCTCGTGCAGACCCCAGAAATTCTCCCCACGCCCGCTTCTCCAAAGGAGAGACCCATGGCCGCCAACGGCGCCGAAACCCTCAAGTCGACGGTGGAGCAGTTCACCACCGCTGGCAATCAAGCGTTCAAGGACTCGATCGAGAAGTCCCTCGCGGCTCTCGGCGAGGTCAACGCCCATTCGAAGAAGAACCTCGAAGCCGTCGTCGCGTCGGTCACCGCCGCCACCAAGGGCGCCGAAGCCCTCGGCGCGCAGGCGATGGCCTACTCGAAGAAGGCGCTCGAAGATCAGGTCGCTGCGGCCAAGAGCCTCTCCGGCGCCAAGAGCGTGCAGGAGGTGGTCGAACTTCAGACCGCCTACGCCAAGAGCGCGCTGGAAGCCTATATCGCCGAGCTGACCAAGGCGTCCGAGACCGTCTCGGCCTCGGTGAAGGACTGCTTCTCGCCGATCAACGAGCGCGTCACCGCCCTCGTGGAGCGCGTGCAGGCCGGCCAGTAGCCGCGCTTCCTCTTCGTTCAGTCACGTCGAACGCGGTCGGACCTGGGTCCGGCCGCGTTTTTCGTTCGCCCGCCTTTGCGGCCGAGGGCCGGCGCGCTAATCGTCGGCCGATGTCCAGTCCCGACGATCGCCTGGCCGCCCTCGGCCTCGTCCTGCCTCAGCCCACCCGTCCGGTGGCCAACTACGTTCCCTTCGTCCGAACTGGCAACGCGCTCTACATCTCCGGCCAGGTGTCGACCGACTCCGCCGGCGGTGTGCGCGGCGTCGTCGGCGAGGACGTCAGCGCCGACGAAGCGAAGCGCGCCGCGCGGATCTGCGGGCTGAATCTGATCGCCCAGATGAAGGCCGCGCTCGACGGCGACCTCGGTCGCGTCGTTCAGGTCGTGAAGTTGGGCGGCTTCGTGCAGGCGGGGCCCGCGTTCTTCGAGATCCCCCAGGTGCTGAACGGCTGCTCCGACCTGATGGTCGAGGTGTTCGGCGACGCCGGCCGCCACGCGCGCTCGGCGGTGGGCGTCTACCGCTTGCCGCTCAACTTCGCCGTCGAGGTCGACGCCGTGGTGGAAGTCCGGTGAAGGAGCGCTTCGGCGAGGCCTGGGAGCGGCTGTTCAGCCCGGCCATCGCGCACCGCGGGCTCTGGCGCCCGGACGGACCGCCCGAGAACTCGCTGGGCGCGTTCGAGGCCGCCTGCGAGGCCCGCTACGGCATCGAGCTCGATGTGCAGCTGAGCTCGGACGGCGAGGCGATGGTGTTTCACGACTCCAGCCTGAAGCGCCTGACCGGCCTCGAGGGGCGGATCGCCGACCACACCGCCGCTGATCTCGGCGAGATGCGACTGGCGGGCTGCGACGAGACGATACCGACGCTGTCCGACACGCTTACCCTGACCGGCCACCGCGCGATGGTGCACATCGAGCTCAAGACGCCCTACGGTGAGGTGGGTCCGCTCGAGCAGCGCGTGCACGACATCCTGATCGACCACAACGGCCCGGTCGCGGTGATCGGGTTCAATCCGTACTCGCACGCCTGGTTCGCCGACCGCCACCCGAAGATCCTGCGGGGGCTCGACAGCCACGCCTATCGCGGCGCCGACGGCTCGCGCCTGGCGCCGGAGCAGCGCAAGAGCTTCGCCAAGCTCGAGCACGTCGCGATCGCCCGTCCGCATTTCCTGGCGTTGGGTCTGGACATGCTCCCCAGCGAGCGGGCGGACGACTACCGCGCCAAAGGCATGCCGATCGTCGCCTGGACGGTGCGCAAGGCGGCCGAGTGGGACCGGATCAAGGACCATTGCGACAACCTGATCTTCGAGGGCTTCGCGGCGTGACGACGCTGAAGGCGGAGGTCAGCGTCCACCGCCGGATCTCGGAAATCGGCCGCGCGGCCTGGGAAGCGTGCGCGAGCGCGCCCGACTACGCCGCCAATCCGTTCGTCTCTTACGACTTCCTGGACATCGCCGAGGAGTCCGGTTGCGCGTCCCCGAGGACGGGGTGGGCGCCGCAACATCTCGCAGTGCGGGATGACGTCGGGAATGTGGCGGCTGTTGCTCCGCTTTATTTGAAGTCCCACAGTCAAGGTGAGTATGTCTTCGATCACAGCTGGGCGGACGCCTATGAGCGCGCCGGCGGACGCTACTACCCAAAGCTGATTTGCGCCGCCCCGTTCTCGCCCGTGACGGGTCCCCGGCTTCTCGTGCGCCCCGACGTCGACCGTGATTCGGGACGGCGGATGCTGCTGTCGGCGGGGATCACGGTCTGCGAGCGGATGGGCGTCTCGACGCTCGGGATCAACTTCCCGACCGCCGACGAGTGGCGCTTCCTCGGCGAAGAGGGGATGCTGCGGCGCCAGAACCAGCAGTATCACTGGCTGAACGCCGGCTACCCGACGTTCGCGGACTTCCTCGGCGCGCTCTCGTCCGGCCGCCGCAAGACGATCCGGCGCGAACGGCGCGAGGCGGTGAAGGGGCTCGAGATCTGCGCCCTGACCGGGCGCGACCTCACCGAGGCGCACTGGGACGCGTTCTTCGCGTTCTACATGGACACCGGCAGCCGCAAGTGGGGCCGGCCCTACCTCAACCGCCAGTTCTTTTCGCTGCTGGGCGAACGGATGGCGGACCGGGTGCTGCTGCTGCTGGCCAGGCGAAGCGGGCGCTGGATCGCCGGCGCGCTCAACCTGATCGGCGCAGACTGCCTCTTCGGCCGCAACTGGGGCTGTATCGAGGACGTGCCGTTCCTGCACTTCGAGCTCTGCTACTACCAGGCGATCGAGTGGGCGATCGACCACGGGCTGGCGCGGGTCGAGGCGGGAGCGCAGGGCCAACACAAGATCGCGCGCGGATATCTTCCGACGGCGGTCTACTCGGCGCACTACATCTCCGACCCCGGCCTGTCTCGCGCGGTGGAGCGGTTCCTCGAGGAGGAGCGGCGCTCCGTCCAAGGCGAGATGGACTGGCTGGCGGAGGAGTATTCGCCCTTCAGGGCCGCCTGAGCGGCATTACGAAAGACTAACTGGCCGCGGTACGCAGGCCTGCTACGTCGCTTTCCCAGCAGATTCGGGGAGTGATCTTGCGATGAGACGGACGATCTTCGCTTCGGCGGCGCTGGCGCTGGCCGCCACGGGCCTGGCGCACGCCGATCCGACGCCGGCCGAGATCCTCGACGCGAACCATGCGGCGATGGGATCGGGCCTAGACGGGAAAGGCGCGATCGACATTCGCTACGCCTACGCCGGCGAGGGCATGAGCGGCGTCGTCCGCTCGACCTACGACCTCGAGGGGCGCGGCTTCGTCGACAGCAACGAGATCGGGCCGACGACGGGCGGCAACGGCTTCGACGGCAAGACCGCGTGGTGGCGCGACCTTTCCGGCGCGATTACACCCGAGGCCGGCGGCGACCTGCGCGAGCTGGCGGTCACCGAGGCGTATCTGGACAGCAACCTCTGGTGGCGGCCCGACCGCGGCGGCGCGAAGATCGAAGCCGCGCCGCCGGCCACGATCGGCGACGTCAAGTGCGACGTGCTGAAGGTCACGCCACCTGGCGGCAAGACGATCGAGGCCTGCTTCGATTCCACGACCCACCTGCTCGCCCGCACCGTCGAGAACCAGGGGTCGCAGACGATCATCGTCGACTTCGCCGACTATCGCGACCTGGCCGGCGTCAAGGTGGCGGGCTACGAGACCATCAACGACGGCACAGGCCCCCAGTACGCTCAGAAGATGACGATCCAGAGCGTGGCGCGGGGGCCGGTGCTGCCGGAGAGCTTCTACGCCCCGCCGGCCTGGCGCAGCGACGCGCGGATCGACAACCCGGCGGGCCGGGTCACCGTGCCGATGCGCCTGCTCAACAATCACGTGTATCTGGAGACGATGATCAACGGCAAAGGGCCGTTTCTCACAATCTTCGACACCGGCGGGCACAGCCTCCTGACGCCGGAGACCACCAAGGCCCTGGCGCTGCGATCCCAGGGCGACGCGCCTGGAACTGGGGCCGGGGAGGGCGTGGTCGACTCCGGCTTCGCCAGGGGTGTCGACTTCCAGATCGGAGACCTGACGCTCAAGAACCAGACTGTGACGGTGCTGCCCTTCGCGACGAAGGCGACCGAGGGCTTCGACGAGCAGGCGATGCTCGGCTTCGAGCTCGCCCGGCGGTTCGTCACCGTGATCGACTACGGCGCGGGGACCATCAGCTTCATCGAGCCAGACAAGTTCGACCCCAAGGACGCCGGCGTGGCGGTGCCGTTCGTCTTCTACAATCATCTGCCCCAGGTGGCCGGAGACTTCGAGGGCGTGCCGGGCCGGTTCGACATCGACACCGGTTCGCGCGTCGAGCTCACGCTGACCAAGCCTTTCGTCGAGGCGCATGGCCTGACCGCCAAGCACGCGAAGGGCGTGCTCGCGGTCGACGGCTGGGGAGTCGGGGGGCCGGCGCGCTCGTGGGTGACCCGCGGGGCCTGGTTCGACCTCGGGCCGGTGCGGATCGATGGCGTGGTCGCCAGCTTCGGTACGCAGGACAAGGGCGCGTTCGCGGACCCGAACTTCCAGGGCAACGTCGGCTCGGGCCTCCTGAAGCGCTACCGTGTCACCTTCGACTACGGGCGCCGGGTCATGTACCTCAAGGCGCTCGAGCCGGCGCCGACCGACGTCGGCGTGTTCGACCGCGCCGGCGTCTGGCTCAACA
This sequence comes from Caulobacteraceae bacterium, assembly GCA_035541575.1. Lineage (GTDB taxonomy): Bacteria > Pseudomonadota > Alphaproteobacteria > Caulobacterales > Caulobacteraceae > Acaudatibacter. The sequence continues at coordinate 23,727 of DATKMZ010000078.1, forward strand.
TGTCGCCGGCCGGATTCAAGGTGATGGACCTGACGTCCGGCAGCGCAGCTGCGGCCGCGGGCGTCAAGGTCGGCGATGAGATCACCGCGGTCGACGGCGTCGCCGCTCAGAAGATCGACCTGCCGGAACTACGCCGCCGGCTGCGGGACGACCCGGCCGGCACGCAGGTCAAACTCGACGTGCTGGCCGGCGGTCAGACCCGGACGGTCATGTTGACGCTGAAGGACCAGATCTGAGCCCTCCAGCTCGGCGAAGGCATGCTGCCGACAGCGTAAACCGGCGTGGCTGCCGTCAAGGTTTCGGTAAGAGATTCCTGCGCCTGATAGTTGAGCTGCCGCTTCATACGTCGCGACGCGTCAGTTCGGGGGGCTCTTTCGCCTGGGAGAGCGCCATGTTGGGCAGTCAGACGTCGTACGAACCAGCGCCAGAGGTCCTCGGCTTCGAGGCGCGAAGCTTCGCACCCGATCCCCGGCCAGAGAGCCGGCCGGTGGGGGTCGATCCCAACCAGGAAGTCTCGCGCTTCTTCCACCGCTGGGGCAACCATCTCGCATCGTGCCTGGTGAGGGTCCGGGCGCGGTTCGCAGGCGACCTCGACCAGTACCTCATCTATCTCAACTTCATGCTGGCGGAGCTGTCCCAGGCGGTCGCCAGGGCCGACGCGACCGCGCGGGGCGAGACCCCGCCGCCGTGGGTGTTCAAGGGCATGAACGCCCTCAGCCTCGCCGAGATCACCGGCGTTCCGCGCGAGACGACCCGGCGCAAACTGCAGCACCTGGTCGAGGCGGGCTACCTGCGCCGCGGGGCCGACGGACTCTTCTATCTCGGCGGCAAGTACGGGCTGGACGCCTTCTTCTCGGACCTGCGGCCGCTGTTCTGGGACGCGATGATGCCCGAGCACGCCTGAGCGCGTCGCTACTCGACCCGGTCCATCCAGGCCCAGAGCTCGCGAACGCCCAGCGCCCGAAGCGCAGCATCGGGCGCGCCGACGGCGCCGATGCCGGTGGCCTCCAGCGCATCGTCGAGCGTCAGCGGCTCACCGCGATCGAACGTTCCGCGCCGCCGCGCCAGCCGCACGTAACGGCGCCAGGCGCACTCGACGCTGTCCGCGCTCTCGAGCGCGCCCGGCGGAAGCAGGCCGCCCTGAAGCACCTTGTGGAAGGCGACGAGCGAGGCGCCGCGGCAGACCGACCCGACCAGCATGCGCAGCCAGTCGGCGTCCATGGGCGCTACGGCGAGATCCTCGTCCAGCGCGCAAGAAGGCACGGTGCAGGGCAGGGTGCTTTCGCCCACAACGCTCAGCACCACGGTGCCGCGGTCGTCGACGAAGCCGTACTGCAGGAGTTGGCGCCCGCCCGCGCCGGCCAGGGGGCGGACCTCGAAGTACAGGTGTTCGCTAGCGGCCTTCTGCCGCCGGGGTGGGAACAGCCTGTACGGTGCGCGGGCGGGCGCCTGGGGGGCGGGACGATGCGGTCGCTCGAGCACCCAGGCCATCCGATCGGCCAGGCGGCCGTGGGACATACGAGCGTTCGAGAAAGCGAGCATGGCATCCTCCACGCCCCCCGTTTGCAGACTGATCTTCGGACCCTCCCAGGGCAATCGCGAGGGCGCCCATTTCAGGTAGCTCGGCGATAGCGAGGCGGCGGTTTCGGCGCCCGCGGCTTCCTGCTAGCAGGATGGCCGCAGGCGGAAGCGAGCGGGAAGCCCATGAGCCTCGATGGCGACTACGACCCGGACAACATCTTCGCCAAGATCGTTCGCGGCGACGCGCCGGCGGCGAAGGTGTTCGAGGACCACGACACCATGGCGTTCATGGACGTCTTCCCGCAGGGCAAGGGCCACGTGCTGGTGGTGCACAAGCGCGCCCACGCCCGCAACCTGCTGGACGTCGAGCCGGAGCCGCTGCACCGCGTGATGGAAACGGTGCAGCGTGTGGCGCGCGCCGTTCAGGTGGCGCTGAAGCCGGACGGCATCTTCGTCGCCCAGTTCAACGGGCAGGCGGCCGGCCAGACCGTGTTCCACCTGCACGTCCACGTGATCCCGCGCTGGGCGGGTGTGCCGCTCGGCCGTCACGCAGGGGGGGCGATGGCCGACATGGGCGAGCTGAAGGCGCTGGCCGAAGAGATCGCGCTGGAGATCTCGTGAGGCTGACGCTGCGTTTCACCCGCGTCTCGCCGACCCACCACCGGTTCGACTACCGCCGCCCGGACGGGTCCGGCGAAGCGATCGAAATGGAGACGCGGAGCCTGCTCTTCCACGACCTGTTGCACTACGCGGTCGAGAGCGAAGCCCACCTGAAGGGCTCGTTCTATGGCATTCTTGGCAAGATCGGCGGTTACGAGGAGCTCAGCGTGGCGGGCGGCGCCGCGCTCGGCGGCGAGGTGGCGATCACCGAGCGGGTCGTGGGCGCGCTGCAGGGCGCCCTGCAGCAGGACGACCTCGATGACGCGGCCTTCGTCGCCCAGGTGACCGAGTTCCTCGAGATCTACGACGAACGCGCCCCGCGCTGGCTGACCCCCGCCTTCATAGCCGCGGTGCGCGAGCGCATGCGCCAGCTCATGGGCCGCTGGAAGGCGACGCCGTTCGGCGAGACCATGGAGCTGACGTTTGAGAGCTAGCGTCGGTCCGACTCCGCTCCCTTGCGTGCGTGGTTCGAGACGCACCCTTGCGGGCGCTCCTCACCATGACGAACGCCTTAGCAGCGCATGAACTTCGTCATCCTGAGGAGCCCGCGCAGCGAGCGTCTCGAAGGACGCAGCGTTTGATTGCAGCCTCCCAAGAAGGGGGAGGGCGACGCACAGGTGGGGATGCTAGTCCGCCAACGCCGGTTCCGGTGGGACCGGGGCGATCTTGGGCGCGGTGGGGCCCTTGTCGTCGCCCTTGCGGGGCTGTTCGGAGTCGAACTCGAACGCCAGCTTACCGTCCTTGAGCACCACCTTGACGTGCCCGCCCTTGGAGAGGCGGCCGAACAGGATGTCGTCGGCGAGCGGCTTCTTGATCTGCTCCTGGATCACCCGCGCCAGCGGCCGGGCGCCGTAGAGCTCGTCGAAGCCGTTCTTGGCCAGCCAGTCGATCGCATCGTCCGTGGTCTCGATGGTGACGTGGCGGTCCGCGAGCTGAGCCTCGAGCTGCAGCACGAACTTCTGCACCACCATCCGGATCACTTCCGGCGTCAGCGCCTTGAAGGCGACGGTCGCGTCGAGACGGTTGCGGAACTCCGGCGTGAACAGCTTCTTGATCGCCTCGTCGTCGGCGCCTTCCACCTTGCCGCGGCCGAAGCCGATCGAGTTGCGTTGCGCGTCCGAGGCGCCTGCGTTGGTGGTCATGATCAGGACCACGTTGCGGAAGTCGACCTTCTTGCCGTTGGCGTCGGTCAGCGAGCCGTGGTCCATAACCTGCAGCAGGATGTTGTAGACGTCCTGGTGCGCCTTCTCGATCTCGTCGAGGAGGACGACGGCGTGCGGGTGCTGGTCGACGGCGTCGGTGAGGAGGCCGCCCTGGTCGAAGCCGACGTAGCCTGGAGGCGCGCCGATCAGGCGGCTGACGGTGTGACGCTCCATGTACTCCGACATGTCGAACCGCAGCAGCTCGATGCCGAGCGTGGCGGCGAGCTGGCGGGCGGTCTCGGTCTTGCCGGTGCCGGTGGGGCCCGAGAAGAGGTAGCAGCCGATCGGCTTGTCGCCCTCGCGCAGGCCAGCTCTCGCCATCTTCATCGCCGCGGCCAGTTGGCCGATCGCCTCCTCCTGGCCGAACACCGCGCCGCGCAGGTCGGTCTCGAGCTGCTTGAGCGCCTCGGTGTCGGACTTGGAGACCGACTTCGGCGGGATGCGGGCGATCTTGGCGACCACCGTCTCGACTTCCTTGATGCCGATGATCTTCTTGCGGCGGCTCTCCGGCAACAGCATCTGGCTGGCGCCGGCCTCGTCGATGATGTCGATCGCCTTGTCCGGCAGCTTGCGGTCGGTGATGTACTTGGCCGACAGCTCCACCGCCGCTTTCAGCGCCTCGGCGGTGTACTTCAGCTTGTGAAACTCCTCGTAGTAGGTCTTCAGCCCCTTGAGGATCTTGATGGTGTCCTCGATCGTCGGCTCGTTGACGTCGATCTTCTGGAACCGGCGGACAAGCGCGCGATCCTTCTCGAAGTGCTGGCGGAACTCCTTGTAGGTCGTCGAGCCCATGCAGCGCAGGTTGCCCGACGCCAGCGCCGGCTTCAGCAGGTTGGAGGCGTCCATAGCCCCGCCGCTTGTGGCGCCGGCGCCGATCACCGTGTGGATCTCGTCGATGAACAGGATCGCGTTGGAGTGGTTCTCCAACTCCTTGATCACCTGCTTGACGCGTTCCTCGAAGTCGCCGCGGTAGCGCGTGCCGGCCAGGAGGGCGCCCATGTCGAGGCAGAAGATCGTCGACTTGGCGAGCACCTCAGGGACCTGCTTGGAGACGATCTTGCGCGCCAGGCCCTCGGCGATAGCGGTCTTGCCAACGCCGGGGTCGCCGACCAGCAGCGGGTTGTTCTTGGTGCGCCGGCAGAGGATCTGGATGCAGCGTTCAACTTCGTTCATGCGGCCGATCAGCGGGTCGACCTTGCCCTGGCGGGCCTTCTCATTGAGGTTGACGCAGTAGGCTTCGAGCGCCTCGCCGCCGGTCTTGACCTGCGGCTTCTCGTCGTCGGTGTCGGCGCCGGCGCCCTTCGCAGGGCGGGGCTCGGAGGCGCCGGGTTTCTTGGCGATGCCGTGGGCGATGAAGTTGACCGCGTCGTAGCGGGTCATCTCCTGCTGCTGCAGGAAGTAGGCTGCGTGGCTCTCGCGCTCGGAGAAGATCGCGACCAGCACGTTGGCGCCGGTGACGTCGTCGCGGCCCGACGACTGCACGTGGATCACGGCCCGCTGGATCACGCGGTGGAAACCGGCGGTCGGCTTGGCGTCCTCGCCGTCGTCGACGACCAGGCTCTTCAGCTCGTTGTCGACGTAGTTGGTGAGGTTCTTCTTCAGTTCGCCGAGGTCGACCTCGCAGGCGCGCATCACGCCCGCGGCGTCGGAGTCATCGATCAGCGCCAGGAGCAGGTGCTCGAGCGTGGTGTATTCGTGCTTACGCTGGTTGGCGTAGGCGACGGCCCGGTGGAGGGTCTCTTCCAGGTTACGCGAGAAAGACGGCAAGCTGGGCCTCTCAGTCCTTTTCCATGGTGCATTGAAGCGGATGCTGGTGCCTTCTGGCCGTCTCGATCACCTGAGCGACCTTGGTCTCGGCCACTTCATAGGTAAAGACGCCACAGACCCCGACCCCGTTCTGATGCACGTGCAACATGATGCGAGTCGCAGCTTCCGGCGATTTATTGAAGAAACGTTCAAGGATGTAGACCACAAATTCCATGGGCGTGTAGTCATCGTTGAGAATCAGCACGCGATACATGGAAGGCTTCTGGGTCTTCGGCTTCGTCTGCGTAACGACAGCCGTCCCAGTGCCGATAACTTGGTCTCCTTGTTGCTTCTCCGCCACGACGGGTCTCCAACGGGCGGGGATGCGATCGAAGCACCCCCAACCACAATTAGATATGAAAACTGGCCCCCTTTGGAAGGGCGGATTTGCGACCTGCGTTCTTTCAACGCGATTGGCCGCGTTTGGTGGCGTCAGCGCTTCAGCGAACGGCCGCTGATCACCACTTCGGCGCCGAATCGGCCCCGCAACGAATCGATCGCCCTCTCTCCGCTCAGCGCGCGTGATTCGCCCCCGTCGAAAAAGTCGGCGTTCGCTCGCTCGGCCGGCGCGATCTCGGCGATGCCGACGCCAATCAGTCGCCACGGCTTGCCGGTCGCCTCGATCGCCAGCATCTCCCGCGCTGCGGCGAAGAGCGTGCGCGCGGTCTGAGTTGCGAACGGCAACGTCTTGCGGCGACTCACGCGCCGGAAGTCGGTCGCCCGGAGCTTGAGCACCACGACCCGTCCGGCGATCTCTTCCTTGCGGGCCTGGCGGGCGACGTTCTCGCAGAGCGGCCAGAGCACGTCTTCGAGGTCGGCCAGCGTCGAGAGGTCCGCCTCGAACGTGGTTTCGGACGAGAGGCTCTTGCGGCCCTCGTGCGGATTGACCGCGCGCGCGTCGCGGCCGTTCGCCAGCTGGCTGAGCCGCAGTCCGTGCGCCCCGTACTGGTCGACGAGTCGCTTCGGCTCGACGGCCGCGAGGTCGCCGATCACGCGGTAGCCGTCGCTCTCGAGCGTCTTGGCGAGCGCGGGACCGACGCCGGGCAGCAACGAGACCGGCCGCGGCGCCAGAAAGTCCTTCGCCTCGGCGGCCCCGATCACGGCGAAGCCGCGCGGCTTGTCGAGGTCGGAGGCGATCTTGGCGAGGAACTTGTTGGCCGCGAGGCCGATCGAGACGGTGATCCCGATCTCGCGCTCGATCTCGTTCTGGAGCCGCGCAAGCGTCAGCGCCGGCGCCGCGCCGTGCAGCCGCTCGGTGCCGGAAAGGTCGAGCCAGGCTTCGTCGAGCGACAGCGTCTGCACCAGCGGCGTCGCGTTCCGCAGCTTCTCCATGATCCGCCGGCTCTCGGCGCGGTACTTGGCGAAGTCCGGGCGCAGGACGACCGCCTCGGGGCAGAGCTTCCTGGCCCTGAACATCGGCATCGCCGAGCGGACGCCGGACATCCGGGCGATGTAGCAGCAGGTGGTGACGACGCCGCGCACGCCGCCGCCGACGATCAGCGGCGCGTCGCGCAGCTCGGGCCGATCGCGCTTCTCGACCGAGGCGTAGAAGGCGTCGCAGTCCAGGTGCGCCATCGAGAGCGCAGCAAGCTCGGCGTGGCGCACGAGGCGGAGCGATCGGCAGGCGGGGCAGCGGGCGGGCTCGGACTCGCCGGTCCAGAGGCAGTCGCGGCAGAGCGCGCTCACGTCTCTTCGAGCGGCCAGAGCCAGGCCGCGCCGCGCACGCCGGACGAGTCGCCGAACTTCGCGGGCAGTATCTTGGTCAGGAAGACGTCCGAGAATGCGTAGTGGGCGGCGGCCGGGGGGACGCGGTCGTAGAGCTCGGTCGTGTTCGACATGCCGCCGCCCAGCACGATCACGTCGGGATCGAGGATGTCGCAGATGACCGCGAGCGCCCGGCCGAGCCGGTTGACGTAGCGGTCGAGCGCAGCCTTGGCCTCCGCTTCGCCGGTCCGCGCGCGCTGCACGATCACGTCGCCGGTCAGCTTCTCGCCGGTCGCGGCGGCGTAGTCTTCGCCGAACGCGCTGCCGGAGATCCAGCGCTCGAGGCAGTTCGAGCGGCCGCACCAGCAGGTCCGCGCGGCCCGCTCGTCCGCGGTGGGCCAGGGCAGGGGGGTGTGGCCCCACTCGCCGCCGATCCGGTTGACGCCTTCGATCGTCTTCCCGCGCACGACCACGCCGCCGCCGCAACCGGTGCCCAGAATAGCGCCGAACACGACGCCGGCGCCGGCGGCGGCGCCGCTGAGCGCCTCGGAGAGGGCGAAGCAGTTGGCGTCGTTCTCGAGCCGGACGGGGCGGCCCAGCACGCGCTCGAGGTCCTGCTGGAACGGCTTGTCGTTCAGCCAGACGCTGTTGGCGTTGCGCATGCGTCCGGTTTTCGGCGAGAGCGAGCCGGGCACGCCAAAGCCGATGGTCGCGCCGTTGACGCCGGCCTCCGTCTCGGCTTCGGCCACCAGCTCGCGCACGGTCTCGAGCGCGCCCCCGTAGTCGCCGGGGTTGGGCTTGCGGACCCTCGCCTTGAACGCGCCGTCGGCGTCCAGCGCGGCGACCTCGATCTTGGTGCCCCCGAAATCGACGCCGATGCGGATCATGCGCCCCTTGTCCCGCAAGCGGGCGGAGCCGTCCAGCGCGTCCAGGCGCGTCTCGAACCACCCAGCGCAGGCCCCGCGTCCTTCGAGACGCCGCTTCGCGGCTCCTCAGGACGACGAGGATCGACGCCTTCAGCGCTACTCCGCCGGCTCCAGCGCGGCCGCCTTCGGCGCAGCGACCGCCGGCTTGCGGTCATAAACGAACTCGGCGCCGTCGAGGTCGACCTTGGGCAGCTCATTGCGCTCGCGCCAATAGTCCTGCGTGTGCTGCCACTCGGGCTTTTCGCCCCGCAGCGGCAGTCGCGGCAGCGCCCGCATCAGGTAGTTCGGGTTGAAGTTCGACGGGTCGATCCAGTCGAAGAGGGCCATCCCCTGGTCCTCGGGCCGGAGCGCCACTTCGACCTTCTTCGCCCCCTTCGCGTCCATGTGCTTCAGGAGTCGGCAGACAAAGTCGGAGACGATGTCGACGCGCAGGGTCCAGCTGGCGCGGAAGTAGCCGAAGATCCAGACCATGTTCGGCACGCCAGTGAACATCATGCCGCGGTAGGTGACCGTCTCGTGGAAGTCGACCGGCTTCCCGTCGACCTCGAAGGGAATGTCGCCGAGCACCGCCATGTTGAAGCCGGTGGCGGTGATGACGATATCGGCCTCGAGCTCCTGGCCGGACTTCAGCAGGATGCCTTTCTCGGTGAAGCGCTCAATCTCGTCGGTGACGACGCTCGCTTTGCCTTCCTTGACCTTCTGGAAGATGTCGCCCTCGGGCACGAAGGCGATCCTTTGCCGCCAGGGCAGGTACTTCGGCGTGAAGTGCTCTGCGGTGACCTCCGGGCCGACGTAGGCGGAGACGCCCGCCAGCAGCTCCTGCTTGACGGCCTCAGGCTCGTTGAAGGCGCGCGTGGTGAAGAGCTCGCCGAACTTCAGCCGCTGACGGCGCACGATCTCGTGGATCCACTCCTCCGGGATCTCGAGGTGACGCAGCTGATCGGCCGTGTCGTCGACGTTGCGGCCGGGGAAGAAATACGTTGGCGAGCGCTGCAGCATGGTGATGTGCGCAACGTCGTCGGCGATGGCTGGGATCAGCGTCGCCGCGGTGGCGCCGGAGCCGATCAGCACGACCTTCTTGCCCTTGTAGTCGAGGTCCTCGGGCCAGGTCTGCGGGTGGACGATGCGGCCCTTGAAGTCGGCCATCCCTTCCCACTCGGGCGTGTAGCCCTCGGCGTGGCGGTAGTAGCCCTGGCACATCCAGAGGAAGTTGCAGGTGAAGCGCAGCGTCTCGCCGGTGTCGGTGCGCTGGGCCGTGACGGTCCAGAGGCTCTCGGCGCTCGACCAGCTCGCCTTCAGGATCTTGTGCCGATAGCGGATGTGGCGGGCCAGATCGTTCTCGTCGATCACCTCGCCCATGTACTTCAGGATCTCGTCGGCCGTGGCGATCGGCGCGCCGATCCAGGGCTTGAAGCGGTAGCCGAAGGTGTAGAGGTCGCTATCGGAGCGGATGCCGGGGTACTTGTGGGTGAGCCAGGTGCCGCCGAAGCTCTCAAGCGCGTCGAGCACCACGAAGCGCTTGCCGGGGCATTGGGTCGTCAGGTGGTAGGCCGCGCCCACCCCGGATATGCCCGCCCCGACGATCAACACGTCGAAGTGTTGCGGCCCCGCGCCGGTCTTGCCGGCGGGACGTTCGAGGGTGGCGGCGTCGGACATTCGGGTCTCCCAGGCTTGGCTCTGCGGGCACGATGGAGTGCGCCGGGGTCGGCGGCTTTGATCGAGATCAATGATAACTGAACGCTGATAACGAATCGATCGCGGGCGTCAACCGGCCGCAGCGGCGAAGCTACGCAGCGCCGGCGACTTGTCCGCGATTTGCTCGCGGAGGCCCCAGATAGCCCGCTTCCACGGGCTTCGGGATGACGGCCGTGACTAGCTTGCGGGGACCGGGATCGGCTGGACGCCCCCGCCGCCGATTGCGGTGCGGTCCAGCGAGGTCATGTCCTTCTCGATGCGGGGGAAGAAGTCCTTGATGATCCCCGGCACGTCCCAGCCGCCTTCGCGCGAATAGGTCGCGATCGGGCGGGGCTGCGAGTAGATCGAGAGGTTGTAGCCGCCGGCGCCGAAGATCTGGCCGGAGATGTGCTTGGCCGCGTCGGTCATCAGCGCCGCGGCGAGCTCGGCCGGTCGGACCGGGCTCTGGATCTCGCGCATCTGCTCGCGGCGGGCGGCCGCCTCATCGCTACGGGGCACCGAGTCGGTCATCCGCGTCGCCGCGCCGGGCGCCATCGCGTTAGAGCGGACGTTGTTGCGCGCGCCTTCGAGAGCGATGATCCGCGAGAGACCCGCGATGCCCATCTTGGCCGCGCCGTAGTTCGCCTGGCCGACGTTGCCGATCAGGCCAGAGGTCGACGACCACATCACGTAGACGCCATTCTGCTGGCTGCGGAAGTGATTGATGGTGGCCCGCACGACGTTGAAGTGGCCGCGCAGGTGCACCTGCATGATCCCGTCCCACTCCTCCTCGGTCATGTTGTGGGCCATGCGGTCGCGCAGGATGCCCGCGGGGTTGGAGACGCCGTGCAGGGCGCCGAAGGTGTCCATCGCCTGCTGAACCATGCGGTTGACCGCCGCCAGGTCGGTGACGCTCTCGGTGTTGGCGACCGCCTCGCCGCCCGCGGCCTTGATGAGGTCGACCACTTCCTGGGCCGGCGCCCTGTCAGCGCCGTGGCCGTGGATGTCGCCGCCGAGGTCGTTCACGACCACCTTCGCGCCGTGCCTGGCGCAGATCAGCGCCTGTTCGCGCCCGATCCCGCGTCCGCCGCCGGTGATCAGGAAAACCTTGCCTTCGAGCAACGCCATGGCTTCCACCCTTCAATCGTTTGTTTGAAATGATGCTCAGCCTTAAAGCCCCAGACGGGCTGCCGGGCAAGGCGGAGAGGCGCCCCATGACCGACCAGCCCGAACCCCAGCGGACCCCGCCGATGTGGCTGCGCCACCCCGGGCGGCAAGCCCCGGTCGATCGCGTAGAGGTCACCGTCGGGACGCAGGCCGACGGCTCGCTGCTGATCGTCGACGTGACGACGCCGGCCGGGCGGTCGCCCGATCCGATCCCGGTTTGCCTGATCGTCCACGGCGCGGTCCCGCTCGCGATGGGCGCGGTGATGCGGCGTTCGCAGATGTACCGCGACTGGGGCGCGGCGCTCGCCGGCGCGGGCGTCGCCGGCCTGATGTTCGACCACAGCCTCGGCTGGCCCGAGCTCGACGCCGACCGGGCGATGGCCGAGACCGGGCAGGTGCTGGCCTGGCTGGCGGCCAACGCGACGGCGCGAAGGTTCGACCTGGCGCGGCTTTCGGCGATCCTTGTTTCAGGCGGCGGCGTCCTGGCGCCCGCGCTGTTGGACAGCGACAGCCTGCCGTCGATACGCCGAGCGGCGCTTTTCTCGCCCCTGACCGGAGACCCGGATGGCCGGCGTGAGGGCCTGAGCCTCGCCGCGGCGGCGCCGGCGATCGCGCGTCGCGGCGTCCGGCTGGCGATCTTCCGCGCCGGCGGCGACGATCCCGGCCTCCTGAGCCTGCTCGACGCCGGCGTGGCTGCGCTGCTGGCCGCCGACGCAGACATCCTGGCGCACAACCTGCCAGACGCACCGCACTGCTACGAAGTCCGTCAGGACGGCCCCCGAATCCAGGCCGCGGTCGAGCTGGCGCTGGGCCTCCTCGCCTGGCGCGACGGCGACGGCTAGACGCCGAGCGCGGCGGCGATCGCCGGGCCCATCTCGCGCCAGTCGTCGAAGCGGGGATGGCGCTCCGGGGCCTCGAAGGCGAGGGGGCGCAGGCGCTCGTCCGCGACCATCTGGAACGTCGCCACGTCCGGCGCGGAGGTCTTCACCGAGTCGAGATTGGGCAGGAGGTCGTCGATGAAGGCGACCTTGCCGCTGGTCATCGCCCGCAACGCCGCGACCGGCGGGCCTTTCAGGCCGGCGTTGACGATAAAGGGATAGTCGAGGCCGCTCTTGATCAGCCATCGCTGGCGGGGCTCGCGGCTCTGCGGCGGGGCGTTGGTCAGGATCACGATGCTGGCCTGGTCCGAAAGCGCCGCCAGCGCCTCGCGGGCGCCCGGCGCCGGATCGATGTGCTCGACGTGGGTCTCGAAGAACTTCTCGAACAGCTCGCGCCCGGCGGCGACGTCGAGGTGAGCCTCCTCGCCCGGGCGGAAGATGTTCTGGAACAGCGCGAAACGGTTGATCCGGACCTCCAGGCCGTGGCCGCCCAGGAAGGTCTCGAATCCGCGCATGAACATCGCCAGCACCTCGTCGACGTCGACGACCACGAGCGGTCGTTCACGGTCGAGCCGCAGGCGCTCGATCTCCGGGGGAAGGGCGGGCTGGCTCAGCGGCGGCTCCGACAACAATTAGCTCGCGTTTAAGGATATTGGTGTCTTGCTGGCCTGGCGAGACGCAGAACCTTGAGTCGCTTCTCGCCGGGGTGGGATAAGAGTTCGAGGCTGGTCTGAGGCCAATGCCCAAGAAAGTCCTCATCGTCGAGGATAACGAGCTGAACATGAAGCTGTTTCATGATCTGCTCGAAGCCCAGGGTTACGAGACGCTGGAGACCCGCGAAGGTCTTTCGGCGCTCTCGCTGGCGCGCCAGCACAAGCCGGACCTCATCCTCATGGACATCCAGCTGCCGGAGATCTCGGGTCTCGAGGTCACCAAGTGGCTGAAGGACGACGAGACGCTGGCCCACATCCCGGTGATCGCGGTGACCGCGTTCGCGATGAAGGGCGACGAGGAGCGCATCCGCGCCGGCGGCTGCGCGGCCTACATCGCAAAGCCGATCTCGGTCGCCCACTTCCTCGACACCGTGCGCACTTACCTCGAGCCGGCGACGGGGACCCCCGCATGACCGGCCGGATCCTCGTCGTCGACGATATCGAGGCCAACGTCCGCCTGCTGCAGGCCAAGCTGCAGGCCGAGTACTACAACGTGATGACCGCTTCCGACGGCGCGAGCGCCCTCGACATGGCGATCCGCGAAGGGCCGGACCTCGTCCTGCTCGACGTGATGATGCCGGGCATGGACGGCTTCGAGGTCTGCCGGCAGCTGAAGGACGATCCGGCGACGCGGCATATCCCGGTCGTGCTGGTGACCGCACTCGATGGGCGCGGCGACCGCATCACCGGCCTGGAAGCCGGCGCGGACGAGTTCCTGACCAAGCCGATCGACGACATCATGCTGTTCGCACGGGTGAAGAGCCTGACGCGGCTGAAGCTGGTGATCGACGAGCTGCGCCAGCGCGAAGCCTCGGGCCGGCGCATCGGCGTGATCGCAGGCGCGGCCTCGAGGCTCGGCGGCGGCGGCGGGCGGGTGCTGATCGTCGACGACCATGAACGCCAGGCCCAGCGGATCTACGCCGAGCTCGCCATCGAGCACCGGCCGGTCGTCGAGAGCGACCCCGAGAAGGCGCACCTGACGGCGCGAGGCCCAGTCGACCTCATCATCGTCAACACCACGGCCCGCGCGTTCGACGGCCTGCGCTTCGCCGCGCAGATCCGCTCGGACGAGGCGACGCGCCACCTGCCCATCCTGGGCGTGATCGATCCCGACGACCGGCCGCGGCTGGTCAAGGCGCTCGACATCGGCTTCAACGACATCCTGACGCGCCCGATCGACCCGCAGGAGCTCTCGGCGCGGGTTCGGAGCCAGGTGCGCGGCAAGCGCTACCAGGACTTCCTGCGCAACAACCTCGACCATTCGCTCGAGCTGGCGGTCACCGACCAGCTCACCGGGTTGCACAACCGGCGCTACATGACCGGCCAGCTTGGCGCGCTGGTCAACCGCGCGGTCCGAGGCGGCGATCCGGTGTCGGCGCTGATGATCGACCTCGATCACTTCAAGAAGATCAACGATGGCTTCGGCCACGACATCGGCGACGAGGTGCTGCGCGAGTTCGCCGTGCGGCTCGCCTCGAACGTTCGCGCGATCGACCTGCCGTGCCGCTACGGCGGCGAGGAGTTCGTGGTGATCATGCCCGACACCAAGCTCGAAGACGCCCAGAGGATCGCCGAGCGCATCCGCCGGCACGTGGCGGGCTCGCCGTTCCGGATCCCGGGCGGCGCCGAGCCGCTCTCGGTGACGATCTCGATCGGGGTGGCGTCGACGACCGGCGCCGGCGATTCAGCCGAGGCGCTGCTGAAGCGGTCGGACGAAGCGGTCTATGCCGCCAAAGCCGCCGGCCGGAACACGGTCATCGCCAAAGCGGCGTGAGCCCGTAAGCCGGCGGGTGAGCGGCCGCAGTGAAGGCCCTCGCGACGCGGATGTTCGACCTTTCGCGATGATGAACGGCGGCGAACCGGTGGGTTCAGTCCGGATACAGCGACGCTAGCCGAGAGTGCGCATGGCTTCGAGGTCAAGCGCGCTGTGCGTCCACACCGATCGAACGCCGCCGATGAGGACCAACGTCATGAGCTTCAAGTTCAAAGCCCTGATCGCCGCCGCCAGCCTGATCACGGCCGGCGTCGGCGCCACCAACGCCTCGGCGTTCACGCCCTGGCAGTACAACCACCCGCGCCGAGTCGAGGTCAATCAGCGCCTCGGGTTCCAGAACTTCCGCATCCAGGAAGCGCGCATGCACGGCGCCATCACGCCGTTCCGGGCCTTCCGGCTGCATCAGGCGGACTACAATATCCGCATGCAGGAACGCTGGTTCGCCGCGCGCAACGAAGGTCACATCACCCTCGGGGAACAGCACTTCCTCAATCGCGAGGAAAACCGCGTCAGCCACCATATCTAACCGCGGTGGCCCGCGATGCGCCGGGCGCTTGCGAAGCAGCGTCCGGCGGTCGCGCCTTATTTGATCTTGGCTTCGCGGAACTCGACGTGCTTGCGCGCGATCGGGTCGTACTTCTTCAGCACCAGCTTCTCGGTCATGGTGCGGGCGTTCTTCTTGGTCACGTAGAAGAAGCCGGTGTCCGCCGTCGAGTTGAGGCGGATCTTGATGGAGGCGGGCTTGGCCATGGCGCTCGTCTTTGCCGCCGGCGCGGGGCCGGGAAATTGGGAGGCGCGGACAATACGAATCGCGGCCTCGAAGTCAATCCGCCGCCGCCCCGCCCTCGTGTGATGATCAGGCGGGCTCGGTCGCCGCGTCGGGCTCGGGGACCTGGTCGACCACAGGCCGGCGTGACAGCAGCTTGTAGGCCCGGCCGTCGTTCTGCGGCGAGTGGACATAGTCGTAGATCTTGAGGAACTCCGGGTGCTCGGTCTTGCAGAGCCGGTCCCAGAAGCGGGTGTAGAGGCCGTAGTTGCCGCGCGAGGTGCGGTGATGGAGGTCATGGTACGTGGGGCCGGCGAGCCAGCCCCAGCGCGGATGGGTCACCAGGACGCGCGGGAGCGGGTCCATGCCCGAGTGGATCGCCAGGTTGTGGAGGATCTCGACGAACTGGAAGAAGATCAGCGTCGCGAAGGTGCAGGGGAAGAAGGCGACATAGAAGACCCCGAACAGCCCCTGCACGATCGCCTCCGGGATCGCGAACGAGTAGGCGGTGAACACCGTGGGCGCCTGGCTCTTGTGGTGCTCCCAGTGGAAGATCCGGAACAGCGCCGGATGATGCATCCAACGGTGCGTCCAGTAGAAATACGCGTCGTGCACGACGAGCACGAGCGGGAAGCTGAGCGCCACCTCCCAGGCCGGCAGCGGGTTGTTCAGCGTGACGATATAGCCGAAGCCCAGCACGAAGATCCGCGCCACCAGCTGGACGCCGTTGTAGAGCACGACGCTGAGGGCGGAGTTGTAGACCTCCATGTGCACGCGCACAGGCCTTGGCGACGGCGCGCGGATGAGCATGCGGAAGACGCCGGCCCGACGCATGTGCAGCAGGATCGCGAAGATCGCCGCGCCGACCACCAGGTAAGTCAGGAACTCCACCAGCGCCATGTCGCGCAGGTGGATCAGGTTGTGGTCGAAAAGCTGTGCGAGCGTGATGCGCGCGCGCTGCAGGCTGAACATAGCCCCTCCGGCCGCGAAGCGCCTTCATTGCCGTGGGTCGCCCCGGCCGGTCAAGCGGGCGAGGCGCCGCGGCGGCGAGCTAGGCTGCGTGGGCGCCGTCCTGGGTGGTCATGCTGCGCTGGCCTCGGCGCATTCGCAGGTAGGGGAAGGGCCGGTGCGGGTCGGCGAGCTTCAGCGGGATCTCGCGCAGCACGAAGTGAGTGACGGTCGGCAGGTCGAGCGTCAGCGCCTCCTCGAGCTCGAACCAGGCGATCTCGTCGAGCTCGCCGCAGTCGGCCTGGCGCTCGAGGCTGATCAGCCGCTCGGCGTCGGCCATGAAGAAGCGGGCGTCGTAGCGCTTGGGCACCATCGGCGGGGTGACGGCGCGGGCGATGTAGTCGAGCGCGGCGAGGTCGGGCAGGGCCGCGTGCTCGAGGAAGGCGCGCCACGGACCGGCGATCGGGCGATAGTGGCCGGGCCTGGCCAGCAGCAGGCCGGTTTCCTCGAACGTCTCGCGGATCGCCGAGAGCGCCAGCGCCCGGCCGCGGCGCGGCGCGGCGGAGGTCGAGAGCCGGTGCGCGACTTCGGGGCGCAGCTCGGAGGCGACCGGCGCGCGGAAGTCGCTGGGATCGATGCGTCCGCCAGGGAACACCCACTTGTCGGGCATGAAGTCGTGGCCGCCATGCCTGCGGCCCATCAGCACGCGGGGCTTCGGCCCATCGCGCCTTAGCACGATGAGCGTTGCCGCGTCGCGGGGGCGCACGGCTCTGCCGGTGCGGGGCGGCATGCGCGGGGTGTCGGGGTGAGATTCAAACGCTCGTTCGGCCATCCGCCGACATTGGCCCGAGCCGGGCGCGCGTGGCAAGGCG
>DATKMZ010000079.1:0-8677 GCA_035541575.1 Caulobacteraceae bacterium
ACTATGGTCTCCGCCGCGCGTGATCGCCTCCGAGCTGCGGTCCACGCATCACCAGACGGGACATTACCCCTCGGACAAGACCACCTTCACGACCGACCACATGACCGCCAGCGGTTCGCAGGGCAGCTGAGCGCGTCAGCCCGCGTTCGACCCGGCGAACCACTCGATGAAGCGGACGGTCAGCAGCGCGCGGACGGCCGCATGCTTGCGGGCGCTGACGCCGGGCGCGGCCAGGTTCCGGGCGACGCGATCGAAGTCGAAATAGCCGGCGAACCGCTCGATCCGGCCGCAGCGGGCGGCCTCGGCGGCCAGGCCGGGGGAATCGAGGTCCAGGATCGCCTGGTCGATGAGCGCCCCTTCATTGGCGTTTCCGCGCGTCTGGAGCTCAGGCGGGTAGAGGTCGGCGAGCGCCTGGCGCGCCAGGTATCGGTTGAGGCCGTTCCTGACGTACAGGTCCTCTGGGACCGCCAGCGCCAGCTCGACCACCCGCTTGTCGTGGAAGGGGCGAGTCAGATCGAGCCCGTGAGAGGCGGCGGCGATCGACCCGCCGGCCTGCTGCGAGCGGCTGATCGAGAGCGCGGCGTGGCGGATCGCATCTCGCATCCGGCTGGCCGGGATCGCCTCGCGCCCCGGTGGCGCGCCACGGGCGCTGCGACGACGCAACGTCTTGAGCCGCGGGCCCTCCACCTCTCTCAGCGCCGCCTCGAGGCGCGCGTCGTTGCCGGCGCCGCGCAGCCGCCGCTGCCAGCGCGTCAGCGCCCGCGGCGCCTGCATCGCCAGCACTTCGAACGCGAACACCCGCCAGATCGGGACGCGTCCGGTCCTCGACCGCGCGCGCACTTCGGATGCGAGCCGGCCAAGGCGGCCGCGCCGCGCCAGCCGCGCCAGCGCGCCGGCGCCGCGCGGGTTCAGCGTGTAGTCGCCGCCGAAGCCGTCCATGACGAGCCGGGCGCCGGCCGCGGTCGCGTTCGCGTAGAGCAAGTCCAGGGTCCGCCGGCTTCCCGGGCCGGGGCCGCCGAACGCGCCGAACACGCGCTCGACGCCGTCGAGCGGATCGCGCGGCTCGCCACGCAGCTCGCGGATGTCGAGGTGCGGCATCACCCGCCGGCACGCCTCGAGCCAGGGACGCAGGTCGCCGCCCGCCAGCCGGCCGTCCTCGCCGCCTAGCCACGACAGGCTGACGAGCTTGCGGCCCTGGGCGGTCACGACCGGTCCCGCCAGACCGGCGATCGCGGCGGTGTCGAAGCCGGCGCTCATCAGCAGCGCGGCGGGGCCACGCAGCCGACGCAGGCGGCAGGCTACGGCCTCGCCAAGCACCCTGCGGTAGGCGTGGACGTAGTAGGCCTCGTCGCGAGCCTCGTGGGCCGGATCGGCGCCCGGCTCCCAGTACCTTCGTCGCTCCAGCCGCCCGTCGGCCCCGATCGCCACGATCGAGCCGCCCGGGACCGCCTCGACGCCCGAATAGAGCGTGCGTCCCTCCGGCCGGCGGTCGGCGGTGCGGTGGAAGAAGCGGGCGATCTCCTCGTCCAGCAGCTCGCGCGGCACGTCGGCGAGCGCCCACAGCGCGCCGATCTCCGAGGCGAAGGCGAGGAACCGGTCGCCGCGGTGGTAGAACAGGTTGCGCTGGCCCATGTGGTCGCGGACCAGCGTCAGGCGCCCGGCGGCCGCGTCCCAGACCGCGAAGGCGAAGTCGCCGACGATCTCGTCGACGCACGCCTCGCCCCAAGTGGCGAACGCTCTGAAGAGCAGCGCGCTGTCTGGCATGGCGGCGAGGTCGTCCGCGGCGAGCGAGAGCCGCTCGCCGAGCGCCTCGCGGTTGTCGAGCCGCGCGTCGGCCACCAGCGTCAGTCCGCGGCCGCGCACCGGCTGCGCCTCGAGCGCGTCCTCGCCGGTGACCCGCATCAGGCCGTGGCCGAGCCCGACCGCGCCCAGCCGGGTGCTCCGCCGGCCGTCCGGGCCGCGATGGCGCAGCGCATTGCCCATGCGCTCGAGATCGGACGCCGCCACGGCGTCGCCGTCGAAACGCAGAATGCCGTAGATCGCGCTCAAGACCGGCCCGGGCTCAGTCCATCGCGACGGCGCCGTGCCGCGCGAGTTCGGCCAGGAACGACTGGACGTCGGCGCGGCAGGCCTGCGGCGTGACGTCGAACTCCTCGACCAGCCTCGCGCAAAGCGCGTCGAGCTCGAGCGGCGGCTCGATCAGCTCCCAGATCCGCGCGCCGACCTCGCTCAGGCCGACGTAGTGGCCGCTGGCCGCGCTCATCATGACGAGCTCGCTGTCGACCGTCGCGGTCAGCCACTCGCCGTTCCTGCGGATCGCCATCGCCTATCCCACCGCCTGCGCCGCGCCGGCCTCGTAGCCCAGCCGGCGCATCATGGCGCCGTGCGCGGTCTCGATGGAAGCGGCCTGGGCGGCGGTAAGCTCGTCGCGCCAGCCGCCCGAGCGGCCCCGCCGGAAGAACAGGTCCGTCATGCCGACCGGCGTCTCGCGGAACCCTTTCTCCCGCTCCTGGCGCTGCAACTCGGCGAAGGCGCCGCGGGCGGCGGCGCGGCGCGCTTGCGCCTCGCTGGCCGACCAGCCCGCGAACGCCAACACGCCGGCCAGAACGGCGGCGGCGTCTGCCTGCAGGTCCTCGTAGCGCACGACGTGAACCGGCAGGTCAGGCTGATCGAGCCAGCTCGCCGCATGGCCGCTCCACGACAGGACGCGCTGGCGGAACTGCGGGCTGCGCCGCGTGCGGTGCTCTGAGTAGCTCGCGCGGGGGTCGGCCATGAACGCGATCGCCTCGTCGATCGTCGAGCCGTGGTGGTTGGCCAGCGAAGCGGCCACGTCGCGGGGGTCGCGCACGACCAGCACCGCGCCGTCGGCGGCCCGACGGCCCGCGAGCAGCGGCTCGCCGGAGGCCGTCAGCGTGTAGGCGTCGTGCACCTTCACGAAGCGCACCGGCGGCGCGCCTTCGGTGTCGTCGTCCGCCGTCGGGCCGAACCGCTGCGCGAACAGCCGTGGCCGCAGCGCGTCCGCCTCGTCGTGGGTCAAGAGGCCGGAGTCGACCAGCATCCACTGCTCGAACGGCGCGCGGGCGCTGGCGATGCCGTGCTGCTGCGGCAGGTCGTTGATGTCGATCTCGCCCGTCTCGTCGATCGCCAGCGCCGCGATCAGGATCCTGAGCCAGGTGTTGCCTGACTTGGGATACGAGGCGAGCCAGATCGTCGGCGTCGTCATGCCAACGTCCGCAAGGCGGCCCAATGCGCTTCCAGCGCGTCGGCGGCGTCGTCGAGGCAGCTGATGTCCAACCTCCGCGTCAGGTGGAACACGCCGGCGTGGCGGGTCACACCGGCGGCGGCGCGGAAGTAGGTCGCCAGCTGGCCGAAATGCCGGACGAGCAGCGGACGATAGGCGCTGCGGCGCAACAGCAGGGCGGCGTCGACCGGGTTCGGCCGCTGAACGCCGGGCGGGTGCGGCGCTCGAGCGTCGCGCAGCACGTAGACCGCCCCGACCGGCAGCGGGCTTGCCGCGGCTTCCACGTCGACATGGTGCTTCTCGAGGCAGGGCCTCACCCGCTCGCCACGGCGCGCCTCTAACCCCAGCGCCCGCACCGCGTCGTCCCAGAGCTTCAGCGAGCGTCCGTCCGAGTGCGCCAGCGGCGGCCCGTCGCCCTCGACGTCGAGCACGCAGAGCTCGTCGGCGAGCACAGGATGTCCGCGCGCCGCGAGAGCCGCCGCCAGGGTCGACTTGCCGACCCCCGAGCGGCCGCAGATCAGCGCCGCCCGCCCGTCCATCTCGACCGCGCTGGCGTGCAGCACCACCCGGCCGCGCTGCAGCAGCAGCATGCCGATGATCCCGCCGGTCAGGAACGCCGGAACGTCCGCCGCCTGCGCCTCCGACCAGGGGTCGACCACGATCTCGGCTCCGCTCGCCAGCAGGAACCGGGCGATGCCGGGCAGCTCGAGCAACAGGCGGTCCGCAGCGATTTGCCAGATCGGCCCGGCATGGTCGGGCGAGGGCAGGGTGGCCGGAACGCAGCCCAGCCGGATGCGGACGTCGATCGCCGCGTCGGCCGCCCCGGGAATCGCACCCGGCAGCTCGAAGTCGCTGACGACGCCGAGCCCGCCGATGCGGTACCGACGCTGGACGACGCCGTGGGCGTCCACAGCGGGCTTGGACAGGAGTCGGGCCCGAGCGGCGGTCCTCTGGCTCCCAGGCAAAGTCAGCGGGTTAGCCTCCTCAAGCGCGTCACGATCGATAGCTTGCGGGCGTCCGGAAACCAAGGCGACCCGGCGATGAAGACGCGACGTTGCGAGCCGTCGTTCGGGCGGCCTAGAGCCTTATGGGTTCGAGTCGAACCCTGAATCAGGCTCTACACTTTTGATTCTAGAGCACGATTCAGCGGTCAGGTGATTCCACCTGACCCCATCGTGCTCTAGGCTGGCCGCCGCACTCACGCTGACGGCGACGATAGGGTGACCAGGATTCCCGGCGCTGCGGGCGACCTCCCATCGGCAGGGAAGACACGCTTCGCCCGCGTCCAGAACCTGGGTCGCGTACGGGTCGTCGTGCGTTGAGAAGCCGTCAAGGGCCGGCTGATACCATTGCTGGCGTTGGCGAACTCTGGTTCTGACTGAGGCGATGGGCTTTCTCGCTGAGCACGGACTCGAGCACTATCCCAACCGGGCCGAGAAGCTGGCCGACTGGTGGGTGCACGCCGTCGGCCTGACGGGCGCGGTGGCGGGCGGGCTCGTGCTCGTGGTTCTGTCGGCGGTCTGGGGCGGTGTCGAGCTGGCGGTGGCGACCGGCCTCTACGCCGTCTGTCTCGTCGCCATGCTGGCTTGTTCGGCCGCCTATAACCAGGCGCGCGCCTCGGCGGCGCGGCCGCTGCTGCGCCGGCTCGACGAGGCCGCGATCTTTCTGATGATCGCCGGGTCCTACACGCCCTTCACCACCCAGCGCCTTACCGGCGACTGGGCGATCGGCATGACCGCCGCCGTCTGGGTCACGGCGCTGGCGGGCGTCGCCGCCAAGCTCTTCGCGCCCGGCGCGCCGGAGCGCCTGTGGACGCTGGCGTACGTCGGTTTCGGCTGGATCTCGGTGATCGCGATCGGGCCGCTGGTCAGCGGCGTGCCGATGGTCGCGCTCGTGCTGCTGGTGGTCGGCGGATTGCTCTATTCAGCCGGGACGCTGGTATTCCACAGCCGCCTGCCGTACCGCCGCGCCATCTGGCACGGCTTCGTGGTCGGCGCGGCGGGCTTGCACTTCG
This sequence comes from Caulobacteraceae bacterium, assembly GCA_035541575.1. GTDB lineage: Bacteria > Pseudomonadota > Alphaproteobacteria > Caulobacterales > Caulobacteraceae > Acaudatibacter. The sequence continues at coordinate 5,256 of DATKMZ010000079.1, forward strand.
CCGCCGTCTGGACCGGGGTGGTGCTGGCCGCGCCGCGCTGATGCGCCGCATCTTCGGCCTCGCGGCTCAGCCGCTGGCGCCGACTCGCTTCCAGGCGCTTTCGAGCCAGGCGTCCTCGCGGCGCCAGACATGGATCTGGCCGCAGCGCTCGCAGCGGAAGCTGTGCGCGCCGCTCAGGGTCTCGAACGCGGACGGCCGCAGACGGAGCACGGTGCTCACCACCGCGCCGGTGGCGGGACACTTGATGACCACCCGATGGACCGTATCGCTCATCGGCGGGGCCGGTAGGGCGCCCGGCGCGCGCCCGGCGCGGCGGGGGGGCCGTCGCGATGGCGGAAGATCAGGCGCCCGCGGGTCAGGTCGTACGGGGTCATCTCGACGGTGACGCGGTCGCCCACCATGCTGCGGATGCGGTGCTTGCGCATCTTGCCCGCAGTGTAGACCAGGATGATCCGATCGCCATCCAGCCGCACGCGGAACTGGCCGCCGGGCAGGATCTCGGCGATGACGCCTTCCATCTCGAGCGCTTCTTCCTTGGCCATGGGCCTCCTTCGATCGCTGCCGGGAGCTCAGCGCTCAGTGATGAAGCGCCACCCGCCGCACGGGTGAGGCGAAAGCTCCACCCGGCCCTCGAGGCCGGGTGGAAGCGCGCCGTCGGCCGAAGCCTTCAGGCGATGACCGTTGCCGAGTCGTACGTGGAAGCGCCCGAGCTCGGACGCCTCCACGACGGCTTCGAAGCTGATCAACGGCTCGAGCTGCGCTGCCGGGGCGGCGTTACGCCGCCCTCAGATCGACCGCCGATTCGCGGCCGGTCTTCTTGTCGCGCTGCAGGTCGTAGCCGATCTTCTGGCCCTCGCTCAGCTGGCCGAGGCTCGAGCGCTCGACGGCGGAGACGTGGACGAAGACGTCCTTGCCACCCTCGTCCGGCTGGATGAAGCCAAAGCCCTTGGTGCTGTTGAACCACTTGACGGTTCCGATATTCATGCAAGTTCTCATTCAGTTGCAGGTAAGACGAGACGCAGATGCGTCCCGCTCAAATATTCAGAAGTAGGTCGAAGGCAGGCCCGGGCTCGATCCAAAACCGAGCGTAGGAGAGCAACCGAACCGGTATCGATATTTGACAGCCCAAACATAGCGGCAATCCTGTCTAATCACAAGCTCCGCCTTTGTTTTTTCGAGGCTCGGCGAGCCGGACGCGGTCTCGTCTCAGCGAGGCCGACGCCACTTCGCCGATCTGCCCGCCGTCGCGCTCTGGGTCCTGGGCTGGGACGGCGGCCTGCCGCCGCCGCCGCCTCTGCGTCGCCTGCGGCCCTTGGGCTTGGAGTCTTCCGTTGGGGGCCGGGCGATCGGTCCCGTGCGGTCGAGCCGCCGGTCCTCGGCCGGAATGGCGAGCCGGGTGAGCGTCTCGATGTCCTTCAGGAGACCCCGCTCGGCGACGTCGCAGAGCGTGATCGCCACGCCCTCGGCGCCGGCCCGGGCGGTGCGGCCGATCCGGTGCACGTAGGCCTCCGGAACGTGGGGCAGCTCGTAGTTGATCACGTGCGAGACCGCCTCGACGTCGATGCCGCGCGCGGCGATGTCGGTGGCCACCAGCGTGCGCACGTGGCCGGACTTGAACGCCGCCAGCGCCCGTTCGCGCTGGGCCTGGCTCTTGTCGCCGTGGATGGCGGCCGCGTCGATGCCGGCGCCGGCGAGGCGCTTGGCCACCCGGTCTGCGCCCCGCTTGGTGCGGGTGAAGACGATGGCGCGGCTCACTTTGCGCGGCGTCAGGATCTCGACCAGCAGGTCGGCCTTCCGCGCGGACTCGACGTGCACGACGCTCTGGCTGACGCGTTCGACGGTCGTGGCCGCCGGCGTGACGCGCACCTCGCGCGGGCTCTCGAGGATCTCGCTGGCCAGCTTGGCGATCGGCGCCGGCATGGTCGCCGAGAAGAACAGCGTCTGCCGCTTCGCGGGCAGCTGCCGGATGATCTTGCGGATCGGCTCCAGGAAGCCGAGGTCGAGCATCTGGTCCGCCTCGTCGAGCACGAACACCTCCGTCTCGTCGAGGCGGGCGTTGCGCTGGCCGAGATGGTCGATCAGCCGGCCTGGCGTGGCCACCAGCACGTCGACGCCGCCCGACAGCGCCCGCGTCTGCGGTCCGTATTTCACCCCGCCGACCAGCACCGCCACGCTGACGCCGAGGCGTGCGCCGTAGGCGCGGAAGCTTTCGGCGATCTGCTGGGCGAGTTCGCGGGTGGGCGAGAGAACGAGGACGCGGCAGGCGCCGCGGCTGGGCCGACGCCGGTCGGCGGAGAGGCGCTGGAGGATCGGCAGCGCAAACGCCGCCGTCTTGCCAGTCCCGGTCTGGGCGACGCCCAGCAGGTCGTGGCCGGCGAGGATGGATGGGATCGCCCGGGCCTGGATCGGCGTGGGCGCCTCGTATCCCTTGGCCGCCAGCGTGTCGCTCAGGCCGCGGCTAAGGCCAAGGTCATGGAAATGGGTCAAACGTCTTCTTTCTGGTGTGCAGGCTCGCGGCGCAGCCGCAACGGCGTTCAGCCGGCGCAGACGGGCGAGCCGTTCGAAAAACACCCCGCGTGTCGGGCGTTGGTCTTTGGAAATTGGGTCGGGCGCTCGGCGAAGGGCCTCGGGAGAGACCCGTACGCGGCCGTCGCGCCGGACAGCGTCCGAGAGGGTCGGACGCGGGCCGCATATGGGCTCATCTCCCGCCAATGTCCAGCTTGGGGCGGGTCGCGAGCCGCATTCGTGACCGGTGGGTGCGGATATGTCACGTGACTTCGCCCAGCCCGAAGCGCATGGCTTGCCGCCCCGCCTGACGGCGGGGCTGAAGGACAACCGCCATGGATCAGTGGATAGCGCGCAGGAACATCGCCGCGCTCAAGCAGCGACTCGGCGACGGGAAGACTCACGAAAACGAAGTCGAGCTGCGGCGGCAGCTGGCGGAACAGGAAACCCTGCTCCGCCGCCTGAACGAAAGCGCCAGGCTGCGCTGACGCGCCGCTGGTGCGGGGCCACATGTAAGCCCCGGCCGGGGCGGCTAAGCGCGCCGCCACAAGTCCGCACACCAGCCTGAGCGCCGGCTCCGCCCCGGCTCGCGCGGCCGCCTCAATTTGTTCCTATTTTGTTCTTGACACAACGCGGGAATTATATACTTGACAAAGCAGACCGGATAAGCCATTGTGGCGTCTAAGGAATGACGCCATGAAACTCTCCGACCCCATCTTCGCCGACGTTACCGCCGCCCGCGAGCACCTTGAGCGCGTACGCTGGCCGCATGGCCCGATCTGCCCGCACTGCGGGGTCGTGAATGAAGCGACCTACGTCGGCGGGAAGGCTGCGCGTGAGGGCTGCTACCAGTGCAACGCTTGCCGCGAGCAGTTCACGGTGACGGTCGGAACCGTGTTCGAGCGCTCCAAGGTTCC
>DATKMZ010000080.1:0-12711 GCA_035541575.1 Caulobacteraceae bacterium
CGCGCTGGCCGACCGTCTGGCGGAACGGCGCGAGGCCCTCTTCGAGGAATCGAGCCGCTTCGTCGACCGGCAGATGATGCTCTACGCCAGCGAGACCGGCCGGCGCATGCGCGAGACGCTGCTCGGCCAGGCCAAGCTGACCGCGGTCGAGCCCGAGGACATGCGCCAGATGGAGGCGCTGGTGAAGCGGATGGCCAAGCGGCTCGCCACCCGCTACTCGCGCAAGCGCCATCGCGCCGACAAGGGCCGGCTCGACGTCCGCAAGACCATCCGCAAGAGCATGGGCTACGGCGGCGTGCCGTTCGACATCGTCTGGAAGACCGAGACGATCGAGAAGCCGAAGATCGTCGCCATCTGCGACGTCTCGCGCTCCGTCGCGGCGGCGGCGCAGTTCATGCTGCTGTTCCTCTACAGCCTCAACGAAGTGATCGAAAAGCTGGAGGCGTTCGCCTTCTCCGACCGGCTGATCCGCGTCGGCGACATCCTCGAGGCCGAGGAGCTCGACAGGGCGATCGCCAGCATCATCAAGAAGATCGGCATGCGGCCGACCGACTACGGCCGCGCCCTGGTCGACTTCACCGAGCTGCACCGCGACCAGATCGACCGCCACACGACGATCATCATCCTCGGCGACGGCCGCTCGAACTACGCCAACCCGCGGCTCGACATCATGCGCGAGATCGCCCACCGCTCGCGGGCGGTGATCTGGCTCAATCCCGAACCCGAGACCTACTGGGGCCAGGGCGACTCGCGGATGGACCAGTACAAGCGCTTCTGCAACGTCGCGAAGGTCTGCAACACGTTGAACCAGCTCGAGCGGATCATCGAGGACGTCCTGCGCACCTACATGCCGCGCTGACGCAGACCTGAGGCGGCCAAGCCGACGCCACGGCCAAGCTTCCAATTGAAAGGGGTGGCCCAGCGCGCGACATGACTGCTATTGCCTGCGACAAGTCGGGCCGGCCGCGGGGGTCGCCGTTTCGGAGAATGCGATGTCGGGGCGAGACGAAGAACTGATCGACATCATTGCCGAGGAGGCGCTGATCGACCGCGCCAAGCTCGATCCGGCCGCCAAGCTGGAGGACATCGGCCTTGATTCGGTCGATCTCGTCAGCGTCATCTTCGCGATCGAGGAGAAGTACGGCATCGAGATCGCCGAAGACGCCTTCGACCGCACCGACACCCTGGGCGTCGTGCTGGGCAAGATCGAGGCGCTGATCGACGCCAAGGCGGCCTGAGCCCCATTCCCCGAAAGCAGCCGAACCCACCGAGATGTCCGAGCGTATCGTCGTCACTGGCCTGGGCTGCGTCTCAGCCCTCGGCCTCACCGCCGAAGAGAACTGGGTCTCCGCCCGCGACGGCGAAGGCGGCATCGCCATGCGCGATTTCGACGCCGGCCAGTACAGCTCGGGGGTCCACACCAATCCGGCGGCGCTGGTGAAGGGAGACGCGGTCGGAGCTCTCGAGAAAGCGTTCGGCCGACGCGTCGCCGGCTCGCTCGACCCGTTCTCGGTCTACGCGCTCAAGGCGGCGCACGAGGCCCTGGAGCAGGCTGGGCTGCTGGGCGAGAAGCTGGGGTCTCGCGCCGCCTGCGTCATGGGCAACGGCATCGGCGGTCTGCAGACGCTCGAGAAGGGCTACGAGCGTCTCTTCGGCATGAAGGCCGAGAAGGTGCACCCGCTGACGATCCCGCGCGTCATGGTCAGCGCGCCGGTCAGCGCGATCGCCATGGAGTACGGAATCACCGGCCCGGTCTTCGCCACCTCCAGCGCCTGCGCCTCGGCGGCGCACGCGATCGCACAAGGCGCCGCGCTGATCGCGGGGGGCCTGGCCGACGTCGCGGTGTTGGGCGGCAGCGAGGCGATGGCCAGCCCCGGCGGCATGCGCTCGTGGGAGGGGCTGCAGGCGATGACCGCGAGCACGTGCCGGCCGTTCTCGGCGGGCCGCGACGGGATGGCGATCGGCGAGGGCGGCGCAGCGCTGGTGCTCGAGACCGAGAGCCGCGCCAAGGCCAGAGGCGCGACGCCGATCGCCTACTGGGGTGGCGCCGGCATGACGTCCGACGCGTTCCACTGGACCCAGCCCAGCCAGGAAGGGGCGGTCGCGGCGATGCGCCAGGCGGCGACCGCCGCCGGCCTGTTCGACGACGCGGAGGTGCTGATTTCGGCTCACGGGACCGGCACTGACCTCAACGACAAGAACGAGGCGGCGGCGCTGCGCGAGCTCTTCGGCGAGGCCGCCACCCGCAATCCCGTGATCGCCACCAAGAGCGCCCACGGCCACGTGATCGGCGCCTCGCCGGCGGTGCAGGCGGTGATCGCGCTGAAGGGCCTCGCCGCGGGCCTGGCGCCGCCGATCCTGGGCTACCTCGGACCCGACGAAGATTGCGCCGGCATCGACCTCGTGGTCGGCGAAGCGCGCCCGATCAAGGCCCGCTCGCTGCTGGTCAACGCCTTCGCGTTCGGCGGCCTCAACGCCTGCCTCGCCTTCCGCCTCGACCCAGCGTAGCGGCCCGAGCGCTCACCGGCCTCGCTCAGCGCAGCCAGCGCCGCATGTGCGGGAAAGGCGGCTCGCCGCGCGCGGCGGCGCTCTTGCGGCCCAGCGTCATGCCCCACCATTCGAGCAGCGGCGTGCCGAACGCTTCGCCGGTTTCGAACGCGGTGAGGATCGCCTGCGCGCCGCCGCGGTAGCCGGCGGCGTGGAACACGATCGCCGGGTCCAGACCGAGATGCCGCGCGGCGGCGTAGGACCAGGCGATCGCGGCCATCTCCTCGCCCGGCTCGTCGCCCACCGCCGCCAATGTCGCCCGCCGCGCCGCCTCGGTGACCGCGAGGTGCCCAGCCTCGTGCAGCAGGTCGCCGGGATGGGCGAGCCGGGACGGGTCGACCAGGATCGCCCCGCCGCGGACGGTCACTCCGGGCAGCAAGGTCGCATCGTCGAGCGTCGCCGGCTCGACCCTGAGCCCGACCTCGCGGATGAAGACGGCGATCCTCGCGGTCAGCGGCTCGGCGAAGGCGGTGGCGTGTGTCACGGTGCGCGCAGCCAATCGCGCACGCCGCCGACGGTCAAGCGAACCCGGCAGAGCGCTGATTTCATGACATAATCTTAAGGGAACACACCCTCCCGAGCCTGGGTTTTCGTTGCTAGATTGGATCACGGCGGGATGGATCCCGGCTCACGCCGCAGCGGCGGCGGCCGGCGCGCGCCTCCCACCAGGCCACGCGCGACGCCGCGGCGGCGCCGCGCCGGATCGTTCGGAAGGAGCCCATGACCAAGTCCAAGCGCAGTTTTCTAGCCTCCGGCGCCGCGATCGGCGCCGCCCTCTTGGTCGCCGCCGCCGGCGGCTATCTCGCGCACGCCCAGTCCCCCGGCGAGGCTGTGAATCGACCCGGTGCGATCGGCGTCCCAGGCGCGCCGGCGAGCTTCGCCGACATCGTCGCCAAGGTCGCGCCGGCCGTGGTGTCGATCGACGTCGTCGAGCGCGCGAAGGTCGGGCCGGCCGACTTCCCACAGGCGCTGCCAGACCCGTTCGGGGACGGGGAGAACCCGTTCGGGTTCCGGTTCGTGTTCCCGCAAACGCCTGTCCGGCCGACGCCGGTCCGCGCATCCGGCTCAGGCTTCTTCATCAGTCCGGACGGCTATGTCGTCACCAACAACCATGTCGTCGATGGCGCCGAGAGGATCACGGTCGTGACGAACGATCAGCAGCGCCTTCCGGCGCGCGTCGTCGGGCGCGACCCGACGACCGACCTTGCGGTGCTGAAAGTCGAAGGCGGCCCGTTCCAGTACGTCAGCTTCGAGGATCGCGCGCATCCGCGCGTCGGCGACTGGGTCGTCGCCGTCGGCAACCCGTTCGGGCTCGGCGGCACGGCGACGGCAGGCATCGTCTCGGCGCTCGGCCGCCAGAATGTCGGCGACTCGAGCTTCGTGAACTACATGCAGATCGACGCGCCCATCAACCGCGGCAATTCCGGCGGTCCGACGTTCGACCTCCAGGGTCGCGTGGTCGGGATCAACACCTCGATCTACACGCCCTCCGGCGGCTCGGTCGGAATCGGCTTCGACATCCCGGCCGACGTCGCCGCACGGGTGACGCGCGAGCTCATGGCGGGGCATGCGGTCACGCGCGGCTACATTGGCGCCACTGTCCAGAACCTCACCCCGGATCTCGCCGCCAGCTTGGGCGTGGCTGCGGCCAGGGGCGCTCTCGTCGACAGTCTGACGCCGGGCGGCCCGTCGGAGCAGGCCGGCCTGCGGTCCGGCGATGTTATCACCAGCGTGAACGGCGCGCCGGTCGCCTCGTCGAGCGACGTCACCCAACAGGTGGCGCTGGCGCGTCCGGGCGAGCCGATCCGCCTCGGCGTCAGCCGGGCCGGCCGCCCGATCGAGGTCGTCGTCCGCTCCGGCGTCCGCCCCTCTGAGGAGGCGCTGTCGCAGGCGGACCAGGGCGCCGAGGGCGGCGCCTCGGATGGTGGGTCGGTCCTCGGCATGCGGCTTGCGCCCGATCCGAACGGAGGCCTTCTCGTGCAGGGCGTCGCGCCGAGTTCGGACGCCGCCGACGAGGGACTCCGCGCCGGCGATGTGATCCTGCGCGCAGGCTCGAGGCCGGTGCAGTCGTCGGCGGACGTCGGCGAGGCCGTCGCCGCGGCGCGGGCGCAGGGCCGCCCGAGCGTGCCGCTTCTGGTCGCGCGCGGCGGTCAGCGATTCTTCGTCCCCGTCCGCATCGGCCAGGCCGGCGCGGGCTGACGGCCCGTCACGGCGGCGTCAGCCAGTCGATCGTCGCATCGCCGGCCCCGTCGCCGAGCGGGCCTCTCAGCTCGTCGCAGAGCGCCGCAAAGCGCTCGTCGAGCTTCCATGGCGTGTTGCAGACGAGGATCCCGCCACCGGCGAGCCTGGCGCCGTCCTCGGCGTAAGGCCGGAACTCTGCCTGGAGGCACTTCGGAAACCGCGCGGCCTTCGCCATCTCCGCCAGGAAATCGCCGATGCGGCGATCCTTGATCGGATACCAGGCGAGGAAGATCCCCGTCGGCCACCTGGCGAGACCCTCCGTCAGCGCCTGCCCGACGCGCTGCGCCTCGTCCGTCGCCTCGTAGGGCGGGTCGATCAGCACCAGGCCGCGGCGTTCGGCGGGCGGCAGCAGGGCGCGCACGGCCTCGTAGCCGTCACGGTGATGGACGGCGACGCGGCGATCGTCGCGGTATCGCGCCTTCAGCGCCGCGGCTTCGGCCGGGTGCAGCTCGCAGCAGATCAGCCGGTCGTTCGCGCGCAGCATCCGGCGCACGATCTCGGGCGAGCCGGGGTAGGTCGTCAGCGCCCTGCCGTTGAGCTCCGCCAGCAGCGCGGCGTAACGAGGCGCGGACGCGAGCGCGCGGCCGAACACCTTCGCCGCACCGTTCTGCCATTCGCGCGTTTTCAGCGCAGCCTCGCTGGCCAGGTCGTAGATCCCGACGCCGGCGTGAGTGTCGATCACGGCGAACGGTTGTCGCTTCTCCAGCAGCCGCGCGACGACCAGCGTGAGCGCAGCGTGCTTGAAGACGTCGAGGTGGTTCCCGGCGTGGAACGCGTGCCGATAGTTCACACCGGAAGGCCCAGCCGCTCGAACTGCGTCTTCGGCGCCTCGAGCTCGATCAGCGCCGCGCGCAGCTGGCCGGCCAGCTCGGCCTCGAGCGCGGAGCCGGCGAGGTTGGCCTCCTCGGCAGGATCGGCCTCGAGGTCGAACACGTAGTTCCCGGTCGGCCGGAACAGCGCCCAGTAGGGCGCCCGATCGCCGGCGGCCCAGGTCTGGTGGATCACCGGCACGTCCGAACCCGGCATGCGGTCGAGGAAGGCGCGTGCGTCCGGGAGCGGCAGGGCGGCGCGCGCATCGAGGGCGCCGTGGGTCGGCATGGTCGACCAGCGGTTCGACAGCATCGAGAGCGGCGCGTTCGCACCGGCCGGGCCGCGCACGTACTTGCGCCGACCGGTCACCAGCACGACCTCGCGGCCCCAGACGCCGGTCAGCAGCCAGTCGCGCACGGCGTCGGCCTCGCCGCGCAGCAACGGCATGAGCGAGCGCCCGTGCGTCCGCTGGCGCAGACTCACGTCGAAGACGTCGGTCAGCGTGGCGAAGATGTCGACGGCGGTCGTCAACGCGTCGCAGGTTCCGGGCTCTACGCCGGGGCAGCGGATCATCAGCGGGATGTGGCCTAAGGTCTGATAGATCGGGCAGCCCGGCTTGCCCCAGATGTCCTTCTCGCCGAGGTAGTGGCCGTGGTCGGTGCAGACGACGACCATGGTGTCGTCCGCCAGCCCCGCGCCGTCGATGGCGTCCAGCAGCTTGCCGAACCAGGCGTCGATCATCGAGAGCTTGGCGCCGTACTGGCTGCGGATCTGCCGCGCCTGCCGTTCCGTGAGCACGCCGCGCGCCTTGGCGCCGACGACGTAGGGCGGCCAGATCAGGTGCGGGCCCTCCCAGTCGGGGTCGTACTTCGAGGCCCAGGGCTCGGGCGTGTCGAACGGCTCATGCGGGTCGAACTCGTCGACGAACAGGAAGAATCGCTCGTGCTGGCCTGCGTTCTCGCCAATCCAGCGCGCGGCGGCGGCCATCGTCTTCGGCCCCGGGAAGTCGGCCTCGCCGCGGAACCAGCCGCGGCTGTTGTCATAGGGCATCCAGTGGCGGCCGAAGCCGGGCGCGCCGGCCCAGCTCGGGTCGGCCCGGGTCTTCCAGGCGTCGCCCTCGTGGCCGCGTTGATAGTCCCAGGCGGTGAAGTCGCAGTGGTAGTTCTCACCGCCGGTCTCGAACAAATGCGGGTGGTCGCTGATCAGCTGGGTGACGACGCCCGCCTTGCGAAGCTCGTAGGTGATCGCGTCCTCCCAGATCTCGACCGAGCCCCAGGCTTTCCAGAGGAAGTCGAGCGCGCCGCAGAGGATGTCGTGACGGGCCGGCATGCACGGCAGCGAGCCGGTGTAGTGGCGCGTGAAACGCATCGCAGCGCCGGCGAACCGATCGAGGTTCGGGGTCTCGAACTCGGTCCCGCCGTACGCGCCGAGCATGTGACGGTTAAGGCTGTCGAGAAGCACGACGACGACATTGCGAGGTTGCGCCATCGATACGTTCCGCCTTTCGATTCCGATGGTTTGGCCTAGCACACCGGGGCGACGGACGCGCCCCAGCCGACGACAGCGTTAGCGCCGCCTTCACCAAGAAACTTCACCGAAAAGAAGTCGCTAAAGGCGCAGAAGAGGCTGAAACCGATAAACCGTGACCGGCTCTTCCTGATGGAAACTCACCGCTTCTCCCGCGCTCTGCTGGCGATCCCCAAGCTCTCGTTCCGAGCCAAGGCGCTCATCTTCGCGGCGACCGCTGCGCTGCTGCCCTCGGCGCTGGTCGTGGGCCTCGCCTTCTGGCCGGAGCATTTCGCCGGTCGCCGACAGCTGGCGACCCTTGTCGCGAGCTCTCTGGCGATGAGCTGCATCTCGCTGCTCGCGCTTCGCACCTTGCTGGTCGCAATCTCGAGCGTCGCGTCCGACGCGCGCACTGGGGCCGCGCTCGCTGGCGCCGCGCCGGCCAAGGACGCTCCCGCCGACGAAGTGCTGCGGATGATGAACGACATGAACACCATCTCCACCCGGCTGGAGTCTGTGCGTCATCGTCTCGCCAACCGCCACCCGGTCACCGGAATGCCGACCCGGGAGCCGCTTCTGGCGGCGATGGCCAAGGACATCTCGCGCGAGAACCGCACGCCCGGCGTGGTCGGCGTGATCCGCTTCGCCCAGTACGAGCGCCTGGTGGCGGTGGACCGGGCCGGCGCCGAGAAGGTCCTGCGCGCGTTCGCCTCGCGCATCCTGCCCGCGGTCGGCGGCGCGCGTCCGGTCGGCCAGGTCGATCGCGACAGCTTCGCCGTCTGGTTCTGCGACGGCGCGGGGCCGAAGGGCGCCGAGGAAGCGCTGAGGACGCTGGCGGCGACGCTCGGCGAACCGATGGGCGAAGAAGACCTCAAGATCGTGCCCGACATCCGCGTCGGCGCGGCGATCTTCCCGAACGATGGCGAGGACCCGCAGACGCTGCTGGCGCGCGCGATGGCGGCGCTCGGCAAGACCGAGCGGCTGTCCTCCGGCCGCATCGCGTTCCACTCCGAAGAGAGCTCGACCGAGGCCGAGCAGCGGTTCTCGATGGAGCAGGCGCTGAGGCGTGCGATCATGAAGCGCGAGCTGGCGCTGTTCTACCAGCCTGTGATCGATCTCACCGCCGGCCGCGTCGTCGGCGCCGAGGCGCTGCTGCGCTGGCGCCACCCCGAGCTCGGCTCCATCCCGCCGGCGCAGTTCCTGCCGATCCTGGAGGCGTCTGGCTTGATCGACGAAGTGGGTCGCTGGGTGTTCGACACCGCCTGCCGCGATGCGCGCGAGTTCGAGAGCCTGGGCTTGCCCAGCTTCAAGATGGGCGTGAACCTGTCCGAGCGGCAGTTCCGCGATCCGGGCCTGCCCGCCATGGTCGCCGCGACGCTGCAGCGGCACGGCCTGAAGCCGCAGCGTCTCGAGCTGGAGCTGACCGAGGCGGCGATGATGGAGGATCTCCAGCACACGACCGAGACCTTCGAGGCGCTGGCCAAGATCGGCGTGGGAGTCGCGATCGACGACTTCGGCGCCGGCGCCTCCAGCCTCGCCGACCTGAAGTCGCTGACCTTCTCCAAGCTGAAGATCGACCGCGCGTTCGTCACCGACGTCGCCGGCCGCCACGACGGCCAGGCGGTCTGCGCGGCGTTGATCGAGCTCGGACGCCGGCTCGACATCGCCGTGCTGGCCGAAGGGGTCGAGACGCGCGAGGAGGTCGAGGCGCTGCGCGTGCTCGGGTGCTCGCTGTTCCAGGGCTTCTTCTTCGCCAGGCCGCTGCCGGCCGACAAGTTCATCAAGAAGGTCGCCGACAGCGATTGGCTGGCGCTGGTCACCGCCCCTGCGCCGCGACCGGTGGCCGACCTCGAGGAGCGGCTGGCGGTCTGAGCTAGTCGTTGGCGCCCATATCGGTGAGGCGCCATCCAGCTGTGGTTCTCGAGAAGGTGTAGATCACCTCGCCGCAGAAGACGTCGTAGGCGACCTGGCCGGTCCCATCGACGTCGCGCTTGGGCTTCGCCTTGGTGAGGCAGGCCCGCGCCTTCGCGCCGAGCGCCGCGGCGTGGAACTTGGCGAAGCTCGACGCTGACGGCCCGAGCCCCGGCCCCAGCGCCGTCATCTGCGAAAGGGCGGCCCCGTCGTCCTTGGCCGCCGCGCCGGCGAACGCCTTCCAGAAGGCTGCGAAACCGTCGTCCGCCGCGCGCGCCGGTCCCGCCGCGAGAGTCAGGACCGCCCATGCCGTCACCGCGACGCTCGCCCGCATGCCGTATCCCTTCGCCAGCGCTGGCCGATCGTTAACTTAACGCGCGCCGCTGCGCCGCTTACAACTGCAAGGGTTCGGCGGGGGAGGGGCGCATGCGGGCTTTCCTGATGGCGGCGGTGCTGCTGGCGAGCGCCGGCGCGAACGCCCAACCAGCATCCGGCCCAGCGCCGGCGCCAATCCCGCCGCCGGCGCAGAGCGGCGCGCGCCTCGCGCCCGGCCAGCCGATCCCGCCCGACCAGCTCGAGGCCCTCGTCGACGGCGTGGCGAACGCGACGATGGCGCACGCGCACATCGCCGGCGCGGCCGTCGCTGTGGTGCAGAACGGCCAGGTGGTGCTCAAGAAGGGCTACGGCTTCGCTGGCCCGGGCCGCCCAGTCGATCCCGACCGCACGCTCTTCCGCATCGCCTCGATCTCCAAGACCTTCACCTGGATCGCCGCGCTGAAGGAAGTCGAGGCGGGGCGCATGGCGCTCGACGCGCCGATCAACCGCTACCTGCCGCCGGACGATGCGGTTCCGGACGCCGCGGGCTGGCGCCAGGTCGAGCTGCGCGACCTGATGACCCATACGCCGGGCTTCGAGGACCGCACGTTCGACCACCTCTTCACCGACAAGCCGTCCAAGATCAGGCCGCTGGAGACGCAGTTGCGGCTGGCGCGGCCGCGCCGGGTGTTCGCGCCGGGCACCACGCCCGCCTACTCGAACTATGGCGCCGCGCTCACCGGCGAGGCGGTCTCGCGGCTCGAGGGCGCGCCCTATCAGAGCGTGATCGAGCGAGAGATCCTGGGTCCGCTCGGCATGGCCCACACCACGTTCCGCGAGCCCTACCCGGCGCGCGCCGATCTGCCGGCGCCGATGGCGACCGCGCTCGCGGCCGACCGCTCGGTCGGCTACCGCTGGAGCGGGGACACCTTCGAGCCGCAGACCTACGAGTACATCACCCAGGGCGCGCCGGCCGGCGCCGGCTCGTCGACGGCGGGCGACATGGCGCGGTACATGCTGGCGATCCTCGGCGACGGTCAGCTGGACGGCGCGCGCATCTATGGCCCGCAGGTCGCCGCAGCGCTGCGCACGCCGCTGCCGATTGACGTCAAGGGCGCGCCGCCAGTCGACCACGGCTTCTTCGAGTACGAACTCCCTGGCGGGTTCATCGGCCACGGCCACGACGGCGACACCATCTGGTTCCACTCGACGATGGTGACGATCCCGCAGCTGGGCCTCGGAATCTTCGTCACCACCAACACCAGCACCGGCCCGGCGCTGACGGCCGAGCTGCCAGGCCGGATCGTCGAGCGGTTCTACGCTCCGCCGCAGCCGTTCCCACGTCCGGGATCGCCGCAGCTTGGGGCGCACGCTGCGGTCTACGCCGGGACCTACCTGACCAATCGGAGGCCGTTCACCGGGCTCGAGAAGTTCGTCTACATGCTGATCGGCGGGGCCCGCATCGGCGTGACGCCGGACGGGCGGCTGACCGCCCCCGGCCCGGGCGGATTGCAGGTGTTCGCGCCCGACGGTCCGCCGGGACACTTCCACGCCGTCAGCGGATCCGACGTCACCGACTTCGAGCTCGCGGGCGGCCGCGCCGTGCGCTGGTACCCGCTGGCGGTGATCTCGTACGACCGCGTCGGACCCCTCTACCAGGCGACGACGCTGGGGCTGGTTGGCTGCCTCGCCGTCCTCGCGATCGTCGCCGTGCTGGTCGGCCCGGCGCTGCGCTTTCGCCGCGACCTGCCGCAGACGGCCGCGCAGCGGACCCTCACCCTCTTGCAGATCGCCGCATCGCTGGCCTGGCTCGCCTGCTTCGTCGGACTCGCGCTCTTCGCCAGCAAGGCTTCGAACCAGGCCGAGATCCTCTACACGTGGCCGAGCCCGACGCTGGTCGCCGGCTCGATCGCCGCACTGGTCGCCGCCTTGCTCAGCGCCGCCGGCCTCGTCCTCGCCGCGTTCGCCTGGCGCTCGTCCGAGGGCTGGGGCGTCTGGCGCAAGCTGCGGACCTCGATGACGGCTCTGGTCTTCGCCGCGCTTGCGCTGCAGCTCGGGCTCTGGGGTCTGCTCGAGCCCTGGAACACGTGACGCCTCGCCGCTTGACCGGCTGTTAAATCGCCGGGTCGTATGACAGCGGCGACATGAACGAGACCGCCGCGCCCAACGGGATCCCGCACGAGCACCTCGCCGCGCTCAGCCACGAGTTCCGAACGCCGCTCAACGGCGTGATCGGCATGGCGCGGCTGCTGGAGTCGACGCGGCTCACCGAGGAACAGCGCGCCTACGTCGCCGCGCTCACCGAGAGCGGCGAGCACCTGCTCGGTCTCGTCAACGACGTGCTCGACTACGCGCGCCTCGGGGCCAGCGCCGTCGAGCTCACCTGCGGGCCAGTCGCGCCGGAGGACCTCTTGCGCCAGGTCTGCGAGCTGCTCAGCCCCAAGGCGCACGAGAAGGGGATCGAGATCGGCTGGGCCGCAGACGCGGCGCTGGCGCCGGTTCTGGCTGACGAGGGCCGCCTGCGCCAGATCCTGCTGAACCTCGCCGGCAACGCGGTGAAGTTCGCCGAGACCGGCGGCGTCCTGGTGCTGGCCGAGGCGCGGCCATGCGGCGCCTTGCGCATCACTGTCTCCGACACCGGTCCTGGCGTGCCCGAGGCCGAGCGGCGGCGGATCTTCGAGGCGTTCGCGCAGGGCGCCAGCGGCCGCGGCGCACGCCAGGTCGGCGCGGGGCTCGGCCTCGCGATCGCCGGGCGCCTCGCGGACGCGATGGGCGGACGCCTGGGCGTCGGCGGCGTCGAGGGCGCGGGCGCGGACTTCTGGTTCGAAGCGACGTTCGACGCCGCGGGCGCGCCGAAGCCGCCAGCCTCGCTCGAGGGCCGTACGGTCGCCATCGCCTCGCCGAGCGCGATCGTGCGCGAAGCGGCCGCGCGGCAGATCGAGGCGAGCGGCGGCAGGGCCGTGCGGGCCGAGGGCCTGGACGCCGTGCTCGCGCTCACCGGCGAGAGCGACGTCGTGCTGGTCGACCACCTGCTGTCGCGCGACAGCGAGCTTCTCGACCCGCCGCCCGGCCGCGCGGCGATGATCCTGCTGCGGCCTGAGGAGCGCGAGCGGATCGCGCCGTACCGCAAGGCCGGCTTCGGCGGCTACCTGATCAAGCCGCTGCGGCGCGCCTCGCTGGTCGAGCGGGTGCTGGCGGCGGGCAACCCGCACGCGCTCGACGACGACCGTGTCGCACCGCGCCGTCCCGCCGCCGATGCGCCTTCGGCCGGCGGCGTGCAGCTGCTGCTGGCCGAGGACAACCCGATCAACGCCATGCTGGCCCGCACCTTGCTTCGCCGCGAGGGCGCCGAGGTGACCCATGTCGAGACCGGCGAAGCGG
>DATKMZ010000081.1:0-31774 GCA_035541575.1 Caulobacteraceae bacterium
AACACGCCCGACCCGAGCTACCACGGCGCGGTGTGGACGCAGGCGACGAAGCCGATGGGGCCGGTCGCCTACATCATCCGCGCCCGCACCGTGCTCTTGCGCGACCTCGGCGCGGCGATGAGCCCGTTCAACGCCTTCATGTTCCTGCAGGGGCTGGAGACACTGCCGCTGCGCATGCCGCGCCACTGCGAGAACACCCAGAAGGCAGCCGACTGGCTGAAGGGTCGGCCCGAGGTGACGAAGGTGATTCACCCCTCAGTGCAGACCGGCGAGGCCAAGGCGCGCGCCGACAAGTACCTGAACGGCGGGCTCGGCGGCATGGTCGGTTTCGAGCTGGCCGGCGGGCGCGAGGCCGGGCGGCGGTTCATCGATGCGCTGAAGCTGTTCTATCACGTCGCCAACATCGGCGATGCGCGCAGCCTGGCGATCCATCCGGCCAGCACCACCCACTCGCAGCTGGCGCCGGAGGAGCAGCTGGCGACGGGCGTGACCGAAGGCTACGTGCGGCTCTCAGTGGGCCTGGAGCACATCGACGACATCCTGGCCGACCTCGCCCAGGCGCTGGCGGCGGCGGGGTAAGCCGCGGTCCGATTGTGCTGGCGGGCGCCAGGGCGTACGCCGGCTGAAACCCGGAGGCGCCCATGTTCGTCAGTCCGTACGAGACCATCGTCTGCGACGTCCCCCGCCCGCACGTGGGGCGGGTCACGCTCGCCCGCGAGAAACAGATGAACGCCTACAACTGGCGCATGACGCAGGAGCTGCAGGCGGCTATCGCCGCCTGGCGCGACGACGACGACCTGCGCGCCCTGATCCTGACCGGCGGCGGGACGCGCGCGTTCTGCACCGGCGGCGACGTCTCGAGCGCCGACCCCGACCACCGGCGCAAGGTGCGCGACCAGCCATGGGGCTCGGGGCGCGAGATGCGTGATGGGATGCAGGCGGCGCTGGCGCTGCTGCGGCAGGTCGACAAGCCGTCGGTGGCCATGGTCCGCGGCTTTGCAGTCGCGGGCGGCCTGGCGCTGGCGCTCGCCTGCGACTTCCGCCTCGCCGACGCCACGGCCCGGCTGGGTGACACCTCGGGGCGCTTCGGCCTGTTACCCGACGAGGGCGGCGCGTGGCTCTTCCCGCACGTGATGGGCTACGACCGCGCGCTGAAGATGACGTTGCTGCACGAGATCTACGATGCGCAGACGGCCTATCGTCTCGGCCTGATCACTGAGCTGGTGGAGGGCGATCTCGAAGCACGCGCCCTGGAGTTCTGCGAGGCGCTGGCGGCCCAGGCGCCGCTGGCGGTGCGCATGGCCAAGACGATGATGCGTCGCGCATTGCAGTCCACGTTCGAGGCTTCGCTGGAGGACGCGCAGCTGGCGGTTATGATCACCAACCCCAGCGAGGACGTCCGCGAAGGCGGCGCCGCGTTCCGCGAAAAGCGCGCGCCGAAGTTCGTGGGGCGATAGCCGCGCACGGTCGACGTAGGGCTCTGTCAGCCGGCGCAGCCTCGCAGGCGGACACTCCGAAAGTCCGAGAAGGGGCGAGCGGACTTTCACGCTGTCGCACGGATCAACGTCGGCCGTCGCCGCCCGCTGAACTCTCCTGACCCGAGTCGCATCACTCAAGAGCCGGGTCGGACGAAGTTTGGCTCGTGGGATGCGAAATCCGCTTTTCCCTCCTGGCCGCAGATCCGCGCGACGGCCGTGTCGGCGGCCTGCCAGAAGTGATCGGTGAAATCCTTTTCCATCGCGGCCTTCGCGTCGTCGCCGAGAAGCATCTGGTGGCGCACGCCGATCTGGAACGATCGGATCTCGGGCGAACTGGCCGCCGTGAACTCGGTCTGACCGATGGGCTTCCTTGTCTTTCCATCCACCAGGATGACCCAGCCGCGGAACAGTCCGCCTTGGAAGGATTGGCCATCCTTGCTCAAAACCGGCCAGCCTTCCTCAAGCGGCAGAAAGACGGCGATGTAAGGGACGGCCTTCACATCGTCCGCGTTCATCAGCATCGCTTCGTAGTCTGGTTCGGGCATCCCCTCGGCGGGAACCGCCTCGGCTTCGATGTTGCGGAAATCCGGGTCACGATACCAGGGCGGTGGGTTCGGCGCGGGCTTGGCCGGGACGAAGCCGCGATCCGTGAACTGCTGGAGCCAACCGTAGTCGACAGCCATGTAGGGAGCGCCGCTGAAACCCGGGCTCCCGGGGACGCAGGCCGGGGTGACGCGCTGCTCTCTCAGATTGCCGCCGTCGGGCAACTGCTGGCGCAGATCGCTGAGCGACTTGAAGAGTGCGTCGGCCTTCGCGTTCTTCGAGGCCTGACTGGCGGCGTATTCGTCGTCGGCGCGCTTTTTCATTTGAGCGCGCATTTCCGGCGTTGTGAGGAGTTGGCTCGCGACGATGGCCAAAATAGCCAACAAAACTATCCCACCGCAGCCCAGGCCGCAGCCTCGGGCGATGTTCTTCCCGACAGCATTGCTCATTGGGCTCGCGACATCCAGATCCGCCCCATCCAACTTCTCCGGCGCATGCAATCTCTACGGCCCACGACGGTGGGGAGTAAAGAAGCGTTGCCGTGCAACCGTCCGCGCGAAAGGCCAGGGTGAAGGATGCTGACGGGCCGACCTACTCGGGAGCTCGGCCCGAACTTCCACCAGGCCGGATGCGGGACGCTGCCGATGTGCGGGCGCGCGGCGATGGAGGCCTGAGCAGGCTCACCGCGCCTCGCCTAAAGGCCGCCAGGCGAGCACCGCGTTCTCACACAGCCTCGGCGGACAGCCGCCACCTGCGACTTGACACAACCAGGCCAGCGAGCAGCAACTGAAGCTATCGCTGGCTCTGCACCGGAGGTGGTAGTGCCTGGTATGACCGAGGTAGCGTGGGAGCTGCCCACTGACGCGGCGATCAAGGACAACCTCGCCCATCGTATCGACCGCCAGCGTGACGGCGTTGGCATCGTCGTGGGCGTCATCGATCGGGATGGGCGCCGCGTCGTCGCGCATGGACGCTACAAACGGGGAAGCAGGCGTCAGGTCGACGGCGACACGCTCTTCGAGATCGGCTCGAACACCAAGGTGTTCACGTCGCTGTTGCTGAGCGAGATGGCGCGGCGGGGTGAAGTCAAGCTCGACGATCCTGTCGCCAAGCATCTGCCCGACAGCGTCACCATGCCCGAGCGCGGAGGCCGCAGCATCACCTTGGTCGACCTGGCGACCCACACGTCGGGTCTTCCCCGGATGCCGTCGAACTTCGCGCCAAAGGACCGGCGCAATCCCTACGCGGACTACACGGTCGAGCAGCTCTACGCCTTCCTGAGCGGCCACGCGCTCACGCGCGACATCGGCGCCCAATACGACTACTCGAATGTCGGCGTCGGCCTCCTAGGGCACGCGCTCGCGCTGCGATGCGGGACGACTTACGAAGACCTCGTGCGCGACCGCATCACCGCCCCGCTGGGGATGCGCGACACCGCAATCACCCTCTCCCCTGACCTGAAGAAGCGGCTGGCGCACGGCCATGACGAGGACGGCCGCCCCGTGCCCAACTGGGACCTGAGGGAGGCGACCGCCGGCGCCGGCGCGCTTCGCTCGACCGCGAACGACCTCCTCACCTTCCTCGCGGCCGTCCTCGGCTATCAGGACTCCTCTCTAAAGCCGGCGATGGCCGCTCAACTCGCCTTCCCGATGCGGGTCGCCGAAGAAGCGGAGCGGCATCCCCAGCAGCGCCAGGAAGACCGGACTTCTATCGGCCTCGGCTGGCACGCCATCCAGACCGAACGCGGGCAGGTGGTCATGCACGGCGGCGGCACCGGAGGTTATCTGACCTTCATGGGACTGAACCTCGCGCGCGGTTGGGGCGCGGTCGTCCTGACGAACATGTTCAGAACGCCCGCCGCCGTCGTCGGCGTGCCGATCCTTACAGCCGCGCCGCTCCCACCGGCGCCGAAGTGGCGACGCGCGCTCACCATCGATCCATCGGTCCTGGACCGGTACGTGGGCCGTTATCGCTACCCGCCCGGAATCGGACCGGGCTGGATCGAGATCGCGCGTTGGGAGGGCGGCCTGACAGCGAACGTAGAAGGCATAGGCGAGGCGCCGATCTACGCATCCACCCCCACTGAGTTCTTCTGGAGGGTCGCCGACGCCGAGCTCTGGTTCGAAACCGACACTGATGGCCGCGCCGTCGCACTGGTGACGCGGAGCCCCGCGCGGGGTGAGAACCGGGCCGAAAGGGAGTAGCCGCTCAGGGTCGAGAGCCCGTCATGGCGATGTTGCACGAGAGCGGACGTGGTCAGCATCGAACCGAGCGAACTGCATTCGCAGCTCGCTAGTCGGCAAGCGTGAAGTTGATCCGGACATAGGGCAACCAAGAAGGCTCGACGTCAGCGTCGAGATCCAAGGCGGCCAACTCGGTTGCAGTCTCTTCAATACCGCCCGTCCCGCCAACAACTGAGGGCAAGGACTGGCCCCGCAGGGGTATGCCGCCGCACCACGACCCATGGGCGCGCATAGGGCCGTTCGTCTCAATTCCCCAGGCGTGATCGACAACCCACAGTTCCCAGCCGAGCACCACAATTCCGTCAGTTCTACAAGCTTCCAGGAAGGCCGGCGCATCGCTCGGTACGATGCCAAGCTCTCCGTTGGAGGCGTGAAACGCCCGCGCCTTCACAGCCTCCGGCAATGTGCGCGGGAACATCATGCGAATAGGTGTAGCGGCCACGCCAGACGTCCGCAAAGGTCGGATCCGGTCGCCGCAAGGCTTCCCGGGAGCGGACGTAATCGCGACGAACTTGGCGGCTCCATCCGCGCCATCTACGCTGGTTGTCGGAACCTATCCTTCCCCAAGTGAAGCCGTGCAGAACCTGATCCTTGTTCGCCACGGCCAAGCTGAACACCACCTCGGCGGGGTGACGGGCGGGTGGACTGACCTGCCTTTGACTGATCGGGGTCGCGCAGACGCCGCCGCGACAGCCAGATTTCTCGCCGAGCGAAGTCCCTTCCCCTTGCGGTCTCTGTTGAGCAGCGACCTGAAGCGGGCCAGCCAGACCGCTGAGATCATCTCTGCTGCTGTCGGACTGCCGCTCGAACTCTCATCGAGCCTGCGCGCACTGAACAACGGCGTCGCCGCGGAGCGCACCACAGCAGATGCCAAGGCGCTGGAGCTGCCCAGGACTCAGCCTGACCTGGACTGGGTTCCGTACCCCGAGGCCGAGAGCTGGCGGATGATGTACGAGCGCGTTGCGTCGTTCTGCGCCGGCTTGGAGGCAGAGGGCCGCGACGCCTGCGTGGTCGTGGGCCACGGCCATGCGATGATCTGCCTGATCAATTGGTTCCTAGGCCTGACGTCCGATGAGAACCTAACTAAGCTCATGTATGAGCTACGGCCGTGCAGCATCAGCCACCTCCGCGCTGACCCAGACGGTTCGAGGCGTGTGGTGCGACTTAACGACGTCTCCCACCTGATTGCCGCCCAGAGCGAGCGGCGCCGCTAGCGGCCTGACAAAGGTCAGCAAGTGTTGCGAGTTGTCGAAGACATGTCGCCAAGAAGCGGTCGCGGTGTTCTGGTAGATACCGTCAGGCGACGGGAAGGAAGCGGCGATGGACGGGTCCTGCCACTGCGGCGCGGTGCGCTGGCGCTTCGAGGGCGTGCCGACATCGGCGACCTCCTGCAACTGCAGCATATGCCGGCGGTATGGGGCGCTCTGGGCCTATGGCTTTGAAGGGGAGGCATTCACGGTCTCGGGCGAGACCGCAACCTACGTATGGAATCGCAAGTGGCTGGCGTTTTGCTTCTGCGCCCACTGCTCGTGCGTCGTCGCCTGGCTCGCCACAAGTCGCGGGCAGGATGGACGCCGCCGCGGCGCGGTGAATCTGCGCCTCGCTGCTGAACCGGATGAGGTCGCCGCCGTCCCGATTGTTCACCACGACACAGTGACGATGAGCGATCTCCCCCGGGACGGGCGTTGTGTCGCGGACGTGTGGTTTTGAAGCGGCCTCGGGAGGAAGGCGCAGCGGAACGCGACTGACTGCGCTTGAGATGTCGCCAGTGGGATGGGAGGCGCTCGGGCGCTGGGGTGACGACGCAGCTCGCATCGAGCCGCTCGCAGGCGGAGTGGCCAACGACGTGTGGAGCGTGCGCGTTAACGGGCGCCTCGCGGTTGGTCGGCTCGGCGCCAGGAGCGACGCTGATCTCGCGTGGGAAACCGGGCTCCTCCAGCACCTCGACCGTGAAGGTCTGACCGTCCCAACGCCCATCCCGACGACGGACGGCCGGCTGTTCGCGGACGGTCTGGTGGTGATGACATACGTGGAGGGCGGACCGCCCGAGACGGAGGCCGACTGGCGTCGCGTGGCCGACACGCTCCGCCGGCTGCACCGGTTGACGCAGGGCTGGCCGCAGCGCCCAGGTTGGCGATCCTCGACCGACCTCCTGCACGCCGAGACCGGGACGAAGATCGACCTTGGCGCGATGCCGCCTGAGGGCGTCGCTCGATGCCGAGCAGCCTGGGCGCGTCTTGTCGGACGTCGGACATGCGTCGTCCACGGCGACCCCAACAACGCTGGCAACGTCCGCATGACCGCGGATCGGGTCGCGCTGATCGACTGGGACGAGTCGCACGTCGACGTTCCCGACCTTGACCTTGTGTTGCCCCACAACGCCGCCGGTCTCGACGGCGGCGCGCATGACATCGCGGCGCAAGCATCGGCCGCATGGGAAGCCGCCGTCTGCTGGGGCGACGAGTACGCGATCAAGCGGCTTGCCGAAGTTCGAGCGGTCTAAGCGGCAGCGAATCGAAAGACTGCATCCTCGAATGTCGCGGCCGCCTGAGGTCCGAAGGGGGGTGACCTCCGCCACCCAGATGGTAGGCTGGACGGCATGGTCGACCAGGACCTGATTGAAGAGCTGGCCGTGCCGCACCGCGTTCGCGCGGCCTACCAGCGTCTGCTGCAACGGGGCGCGGTGCTGATACCGCTGGTGCGGGCGAACCTGCGCCATCCGAGCGCCAGCGTGCGCGAGTACTGCTGCAAGTTCCTGGACCACTACGTCGACGAGGACGCCCTGGGCGAACTGATCGCGATGCTGGACGATCCCGATCCGAAGGTTCGCGCCAGCAGCCTGCATGCCCTCGCCTGCGACCGCTGCAAGGAAGGGACGTGTCGGCCGGACGAGGCGCTGGTGCTGCCTCAGGCAAGCCGGCTGCTGAGCTCCGACGCCGACGCGCACGTGAGGGCGCACGCCGTGGGGGTGGTCGGCCTTTCCGTGCATACCCGGTGCGAGGCGGAGGCCGCCCTCGTCAGCGCGGCCAGTGAAGACCCGAGCCCGATGGTGAGAAAGAAGGCCAAGTGGTACCTGCCTGGGGGGCCTATCTACCGCCGAACCGCCCCTCGCACCCCTCGTCGGCCGCGACGCACGGGTCAGGCGGCGCAGTGAGTCCCGCACAACGCCCGCGTCATGGCTGGGTGCGCCGGCTTTCTCCTAGGCGGCGGCTGCCGCGTGGTCGGGGAGACCGGACTCGAGCCGCCGCACCGCCGGGATGGCGTAGACCGCCAGGCTGAGGGCCAGGATCACCGCGCCCGCCACGACGAACATCAGCCCCATGCCGGCCCCAGGCCCGGCGCCGACCAGCCAGCCGACGCTTCGCCAGACCGGCAGACGTCTGGCCGGCTCGAAGACCCGGTCGGCCAGCGGCCCCGCGACGAGAAAGGCGAGCGGCGCCGTGAGCATGGCGAGCTGGAGGTAGGCTGCAAAGACGCGGCCTTGCAGATCGGGCGCGACCTTCGCCTGCAGGATCGACCAGAAGGGCGCGTCGGTGAAGGCCAGCGCGAAAAGCATCAGGAAGAGGCTCGCGCTGATCGCCATCGCCTCGCGCGCGACGCCGGCGAGGCCGAGGAAGAGCCCTGCGGCGATGACCCCGAGCATCACCGTGTTCATGCGCGATCCAATTCGGCCCCCGGCGCTGATCACGAGCGCGCCCGCGATCCCGCCGCCGCTCATCACCGCCATCACCACGCCGAGCAACTGAGCGCTGCTGGTGCGGGCGAGCACGTAAGGCGTCAGCAGCACGCCCGCCGCGTTGCCAAGGAGGTTGACCGTGGAGATGTAGCCGCAGAAGCCGAGCAGCGCCGGCCGCGCGGCCAGATAGCGCAAGCCGTCGAAGACCTGACGCCAGACCGCCGCTCGCAACGTACGACCCTCGGCCGTCTCGGCCGGCCTGGGGATACGGACGACGGCGAGCACGGCGATGGCGGCGACGAACGTCGCGATGTCGATGGTGATGGAACCCGCGACGCCGACCAGGGCGTACAGGACGCCGGCGAACGCCGGCGCGACGACGCCGGCGGCGGAGCCGGTCACCTGCCGGATCGCGTTGGCGCGGTCACGTTGGCTGTCGGGAACCAGCATCGTCACGGAAGCCTGGAACGCCGGCCGCTCCACCGCGGCGAAGAGCGCGGCCGCGAGCGTGAGCGCATAGAGGCGCCACAGTTGGAACGCGCCCGAGGCGAAGCTCAGCAGCAACAGGCCGCTGACAACCGTGAACCCGACGTTGGCGATCAGCATCATGCTGCGGCGGTCGAACCGGTCGGCGAGCGCGCCGGCGTACCCGCCCAGTACGACACCGGGAGCGGCCCAGAAGAAGGCGACGAGCGCGAGCGGCGTGGCGTGGCCGGTGGCCCGGAACAGGGCGATGCTGACCGCGTATCCGCTGATCTGGCTGCCGATCAGCGACACCGCCTCGGTGACGAGGAGGACGTAGTAGATGGCGAGCCGGGTCGCCGGACTGTGGTCAGGCGCCGGGGGCGCACCGGCGACGGAGGCTTCTGCGTCGGTGATCGACGCGGCGCGCGGGCCGGTTGGCCGCCGCGTTTCGGACTTGGTCATGATCAAGGTCTCAGGTTGCCCAAATGGAGCTCAGCGGCGGGCGCGCCGCTGGGCGACGTGACGAGTTCGGGTCCGAGACCCGCGTCAGTCGGGCAGAAATTGAGACCGAAGCCACATCATGGCGACGCGATGGTGCGGGCCCCCTGGCCGGCGGTCAAGCCGCTGCAGAAATCTCAGACCCGCGCCGCGCGGATGCGATCCAGCGCCGGCATGAGGTAGCTGACGAAGGCGTCGGGGTTCTCGGACATCGGGAAGTGGCCGACGCCCTTCATCACCGCGAAGGTCGAGCCCCGGATCGCCTTGTGCGCCGCCTCGCCGAGTTCGGCCAGGCCGCTGGCGTCGTATTCGCCCGAGAGGATGTGGACGCCGACCTTCGAGGTGTCGATCCGGCCTGCGTCGGCGGTGAGGTCGTATTCGGCGACGTAGTAGTGGAGGTCGCCGAGGAACGCCGGCGGCCAGCCGGAGGCGTAGACCTGGCTCGTCTCCTTGCGGAACGCCTCGGGCGAGGTCGGGCTCATCAGCGCGTTCATGAGCCGGGCCTTGTACTCATTGCCGATCTGCGGGTGCCAGAGCGCCCAGAGGCTTTCGATATCGCCGCCGATCCTGAGCGCCCCTTCCAGCGAGATCACCGCCGAGAACACGTCCGGATGGCGAAGCGCGAGGTCGAGCGCGAGCAGGCCGCCGACCGAGCAGCCCATGAAGACCGGCCGCTCCAGCTGGAGCGCCGCGGCAAGCCCGAGCGGCGCGGCGCGCAGGAGATCGCCGGTGAGGCGGTAGTCCTCGGCCCACCACTTGCGCCCCGTCGGCGGCGCCGACTTGCCGTGGAACGGCAGGTCGTAGGCGATCAGGCGGAACTGGTCGGTGATCTCCGGCCGCTCGAACAGGTGGCGCCACTGCGCGCTATGGCAGCCGGCTGTGTGCTGCAGCAGCATCGGAATGCCGCGGCCGGCCTCCTCGAAGTAGATCCGGTGGTCCTGCCCCCCGAGCTCGAGGTGGATGTAGCGGCCGATCGGCGCATCGTAGGCGCCGGCGGGTCTGGCCGGCGGCGGCGCGGGCTGTGGCAGCGCCGGGCGCAGCAGCTCGATCGCCCGGGCGATCGCCGGATAGTACTGGGCGTAGAGCACCCGGTCGCCGTCGATGGCGAGTCGCCCTGCGCCCGCCAGCAGCCAGACGTCGTTGACGAGCCGCGCGGGAACCTGCGCGGTGAGGTCGGCCCAGGCGTCCTGCGGGCCCGCGATGGTGATGACGCCCGCGGCGCCTTTGGCCGGAACGTCCGAGCTGGAACGCCCGTCGGTCAGCGTCACGCCGATCGCCGATCCCGGCCGCTCGAGCCTCAGGCCCCCAGTCCAGTGGCGCGCGGCGATCCGGAACTCGCCGTCGGCGGCGCAGCGCGCGGCGAAGTCGGCGGCAGTGAAGGCGGCGTCGAACGGCATCGGAGGTCTCGCGGTAGGCGCGCCGACGGTGGCGCGGGCTGTTTAGTTGACCACGGAAAACACGGAAAGCACGGACGCGTTCGAGCTTACCGACGCCTGCGGCGTCAACGAAATGACGCTGGCCCGCGCTGTCCGTGCTGCCGGTGTCTTCCGTGGTTCCAAACTCCCCGCGCTCACCAGTCGCGGCCCTTGGCCCTCATCCGGGCGCGGGCGCCCTTGGCCACGGCGATCCATTGCCGGCGGTGGGCCTCGCGGGCGACGCGGTCTTCCTTGCGCTCCTGGTGGGCGAGCTCGCGTTGGAGCTTGCTGAAGCTCTTCCAGCGGCCCGGGTCGAGCGCGCCGCTCTCAAGCGCCTCGCGCACCGCGCAGCCGGGCTCGTTGCCGTGGCCGCAGTCGGTGAAGCGGCAGCCTCCGGCCAGCGCCTCGATGTCCTCGAACGTCGCCGAGAGCCCGTCGCCGGCGTCCATAAGGCCGAGCTCGCGCATGCCGGGCGTGTCGAGGATCAGCGCGCCGGAGGGCAGGCGGATCAGCTCGCGGTGGGTGGTGGTGTGCTGGCCGCGGTCGTCGCGCTCGCGGATCCCGCCGGTGTCCATCAGCGCCTCGCCGGCGAGCGCGTTGACCAGGCTGGACTTGCCGACGCCGGACGAGCCGACCAGCACCGCCGTCTCCGCGGGCTGCAGCAGCGCCGCCAGGCCGTCCAGGCCCTCGCCGGTGACGGCCGAGACCGCCAGCACCGGCGCGCCGAAGGCGACGCTCTCGGCGTCGGCGATCTCGGCCTCCGGGTCGTCCGCGAGGTCGGCCTTGGTCAGCACGACGACGGGTCGGGCGCCGCTCTGCCAGGCGGTGGCGAGATAGCGCTCGAGACGGCGCTGGTTGAGGTCGGCGTTCATCGAGGCGACCAGCAGCGCGACGTCGACGTTGGCGGCCACGACCTGCTCGGTGGCGACGGTATCGGCCGCCTTGCGCACGAATGACGTGCGCCGGGGCAGCACCGCGTGGATCGTCGCTGCGCGCTCAGCCGGCCGCGCCGCGGCGGCGACCCAGTCGCCGACGGCAGGGTAGCCGCCGCTCAGCGCCTCGTGCGCGAGACGGCCCGAGATCTGGGCCGACAGCTCGCCCGCGTCGGTGACAAGCCCGTAGAGCCCGCGTTGCTGGACGATGATGCGTCCAGGGACAAGGCCGCGCGCGGCGAAGGCGGTGAATTCGTTCTGGAGCGCGTCGCTCCAGCCATAGGATCGGATCAAGGGAGGTGTCCTCAGGGCGTTGGAACCAGGCGCCGGAGGACCGGGTCAGCTAGCTAGCTGGACGCAACCTCTCGGGCGCCGCGGAGGGCGCGGATGGCGACAGTCATGGCAAAACCCTCCTTTCCGGCTTTCGAGGTCAGCGACGCGCAAAGGCTAGGCCGCGCGCGGCGGGCGGTCAATCGGCTGGCGCGAGCCGCCAGGAGCGGATCTCGAACGGGCGGATCAGCGGTGACGGTGGTGGGATCGGATCTTCCAACAGGCTGACCTCGCCGGCGATGCGCCAGCCGGACGGCGGGACGATCTCGACCGGCCCGCGCGCCCCGCACGGCTCGTAGAGCCGCAGGATGAGGCCGTCGCCGTCCTCGGCCGGCTTCAGCGCGCCGAGCCCGAGCCGCGGCCCCGTGTCGATCCGGATCAGGGGGACGCTCTTGGACGCGCCGCGGATGACTCGGAACGACAGCGGTCGATTGAGGTCTTCGGCTTCGGCGAGCACGTCGGCGTCGTGCCAGGCGCCGGCGTGCGGCAGCAGCGCATAGGTGACCTCGTGCGCACCCTCGTCGGCGAGCCGATCGGGCAAGGTTGGGGCGCGCAGAAGAGAGATCGCCAGCTCGTCGCCGAGCGCCTCGTGGCCGTAGCGGCCGTCGTTGAGCAGGGCTGCGCCATAGCCTGGCTCGGAGAGGTCGACGAAGCGGTGCGCGGCGACCTCGAACTTGGCGGCGTCCCAGCTGGTATTGCGGTGGGTCGGCCGGCGCTGGACGCCGAACGCGCACTCGGACGTCGCGTGGTCGGCGTGGATCGCCAGCGGGAAGCGCGCCTTCAGCAGCGTGCGCCGGTCATGCCAGTCGAGCCTCGTGGCGAAGTCGATCCGCGCCGAGTTGGCCCAGAGCCGCACCGACTGGACGATCGTGCTGTCGCGGAATTCGCGCACGATGCGCAGCGCGCCGCGCTGGCCGCCGGCCTCGACCACTTCGATCGCCTGCGCCGCGATCTCCTCGCCGACGCGGGCGAAGTCGCCCTCGATGTCCCAGGCGTCGTAGACGCGGGGCTGGTCGCGGTAGGCCCAGATCTGGTTGCCGCGACCCGCCAGAACCTCGCGGTCGCAGCGCTTGTCGTGGAGGCGCGCGATCGTTCCGTCGTCGGCGAACTCGAGACGAAGGGCCTGGTTCTCCAGCACCCGTGAGGCGGCCGCGACGCCGCTCGCCGGGCGCGGCGAGATGACTTCGGCCGCGAACGCGGGCGCGACCTGGTCAGCGGCGAGGACGTAGCCGTCCTCGGCCGGCTGGCCGCCGGGTATCGGCGCATCGGAGACGAGGCGCACCGGTCGGTCGCCGCCGTCGATGTTCACGATCAGCAGCGCCGTCGCCGATGGCGCGACGTCCTCTTCCTCGTTGTCGCCAAGGCGTCCGGCGATGTCGTCCAGCGCGGCGTCCGATGCGTTGCGGGCCGCGGCGACCACCTCCGCAAGCTCACGCTCTGTGCGGACGTAGACGTCGGGGATGCTGCTGCCGGGCAGGATGTCGTGGAACTGGTTGATCATCAGCGCGCGCCAGAGCGGCTCCAGCGACGCCGGCGCGGGCCCGCCCAGCAGGTGCGCAGCCGCGCCGAGGAACTCGGTCTCGACCAGCGCCTGCTCGGCCTGGCGGTGCAGACGCTTGGTGCGGGCCTGGCTGGTCAGGACGCCGCGGTGATACTCGAGGTAGAGCTCGCCGGCCCAGGTCTCGACATGGCCGGCGTCGGCTTCGGCCCGGGCTTTCGCGTAATAGTCGGCGACCGAGGCGAAGCGGGTCGCCGGCACGAGCGGGAAGTCGGCCAGCGCCGCCTGCGCGGCGATCATCTCGGCGGTCGGGCCGCCTCCGCCGTCGCCGAAGCCGATCGGGTAGATGGTCTCACTCGAGGCCTGCTTGTCGGCGTTGTTGCGCCAGACGCGCAGCAGGCTGCGCGGCGTCACCTGGCCGTTGTAGTTGTCCTCCGGGTGGATCATGTGGTGGACGAGCAGGCGCGTGCCGTCGATCCCCTGCCACCAGAACCGGCTGTGCGGGAAGCGGTTGGTCTCCGACCAGCCGATCTTGACCGTGTAGAGGCTGGTCAGGCCTGCGCCTTTGAGGATCTGCGGCAGCGCCGGCGTGAAGCCGAAGGTGTCGGGCAGCCAGGCGGCCGTGTGGCGCTGGCCGAACGTCCGCTCGAAGTAACGCTGACCGTAGAGCGCCTGACGGACCAGCGACTCGCCGGAGGGCATGTTGATGTCCGGCTCGACCCAGAGGCCGCCTACGGGCTCCCAGCGCCCCGCGGCGACCTGCGCCTTCACCGCCTCCAGCAGCGCCGGGTCGTCGTCCTCGAGCCCGCGGTAGTACTCGGCGAACGACTGCGCGTGGCGGAAGTGCGGGTGGCGGCGCAGGAGGTCGGCCGCGGTGGCGAAGGTGCGGCGCACCTTGCGGCGCGTCTCCTCGATCGGCCAGAGCCAGGCGGTGTCGATATGGGCGTGGCCCATCAGCGCGACCGCGCCCTGTGGCGGGAAGCGGCGCTGCAGGGCGCGGAGCTCACCGCGCATCCAGTCGAGGCTTTCGACGATCGAGGCGCGCGCCGCCTCCGGCAGAGGGACAGGCTTGAACGGGTTGCCGGTCATCTCGCGCTCGTAGCCGGCCGCGTAGCGGCTCTGGCGGGCGCCGACGGCCGCGGTCGCGGTCGGCCAGTCCAGGCGCGCCATCGCGACTTCCGCCAGGTCGAGCAGCGGCCAGAACAGCTCATGGCCTTCGAGCTCGGCGGCGAGGTCGATCGCGAGGCCGAGGGTGCGGACGAAGTCGTCGAGGCCGATCTCGACCCAGGCCAGCGCGGCGCGGGTGAGGCGGGGATCGGCGACGGGCGTCCAGAACGGCCCGCGGGCGACGGCCTCGACCTCGAGCAAGCCTTCCTGTTCGTCGAGTGGGAACTCGGTGTGGTTCACGTCGAGCCCCAGCGGCAGGCGGGCGCCGCTGGCGTACCGGATCGTCAGCAGGGCCTCGCCGCCGACGTCGAGCCGCAGGCGGGTCTCGGCGAGCGGCCAGTCGCCCGGGACCACGAAGTCGCCGCTCTCCAGCACATGGACGCCGTCGCGCGCCGGCCAGCGGGCCCCGAGCGCGATCGGCGCGCCGTCGAAGCGCCAGCCCTCTATCGGCGCCGTCGCCCGGATGCGCCAGGCGGCGATCTCGTCACGGCGACGGCGCGCGCGCTGGATGGCCTCGGACGGCGGGAGGAGGCGGTGCATCCCCCTCCCCTAGCCCAGGCCGGGTCAGGCGGCGAGCTTGGTGACCTCGGCGACCTCGTCCGGCGTCAGTTTCCAGCCGGCCGTGGCGGCGTTGGCGGCGACCTGTTCGGGCTTGGTCGCCCCGGCGATCACCGACGAGACCACCGGATGGCCGAGCAGCCAGGCGAAGGCGAGGTCGAGCATGTCGTGGCCCCGCTCCTCGGCCCAACTCGAGAGCGCTTCCAGCCTGTCGAAGTTCTTGTCGTTGAGCGCAGCCTGGCCGCGAGGCCCCCAGGCCGCCAGCCGCGTGCCCTCGGCTGGCGCCTCGCCACGCTTGTACTTGCCGGTCAGCAGGCCCGAGGCCAGCGGGAAGTAGGGCAGCATGCCGAGCCCGAAGCGTTCGCAGGCCGGCGTCACCTCGTGCTCCACGCGCCGCTCGAGCAGGCTGTAGTTGTTCTGCGCCGAGACGAAGCGGTTGATGTGGTTCTCGCGCGACGTCCAGTCGGCGTCGGCGATCATCCAGCCGGTGAAGTTGGAGTTGCCGATGTAGCGGACCTTGCCCTGGGTCACGAGGTCGTCGAGCGCGCCCAGCGTCTCCTCGATCGGGGTGTCGGCGTCGGGCTGGTGCATCTGGTAGAGGTCGATGTAGTCGGTCTGCAGCCGCTTCAGGCTCGCCTCGACCGCCTCCATGATGTAGCGGCGCGAGCCGCCGCGTTTGTCGGGGCCGTCGCCCATCGGGCTGGCGAACTTGGTGGCGAGCACCACCTTGTGACGCTTGCCCTTCAGCGCGTGGCCCATCATCTCCTCGGACTTGCCGCGCCCGCCGTAAACGTCGGCGGTGTCGAAGAACGTGACGCCATGCTCGATCGCAGCGTCGATCACCGCGTCGGTGGCGGCCTGGTCGATGCGCATGCCGAAGTTGTTGCAGCCGAGGCCGATGACACTGACCTTCAGGCCGCTGTCGCCCAATCTGCGATAGTCCATCCCAATCCTCCCGCTTTCGAAAATGTCTGAATTGGCCGGCGCCGGGCGCGGCCGGCCCCGCTCTTAGTCCCGCGCCCGAAG
Source organism: Caulobacteraceae bacterium (assembly GCA_035541575.1). GTDB lineage: Bacteria > Pseudomonadota > Alphaproteobacteria > Caulobacterales > Caulobacteraceae > Acaudatibacter. The sequence continues at coordinate 15,830 of DATKMZ010000081.1, forward strand.
GCTGTCGACCTGCCGTGGCGTTGTAGTCAGCGGCGCCCAGGATTATGGGTGGCCGCAACGACAAAGGGAGGAAGGGATGGCCGAGATCGAGGAGCGCAAGGACGTCGTCTACGGCGACGCCGGGAACCGGCCGCTGCGGCTGGACGTCTACCGCCCGGCCGAGCGCAACGGCGCGGCGGTGATCGTCGTCCATGGCGGCGGCTGGTCGCGCGGCTCGAAGGACATGCTGGTGAGCCACTGCCGGCATCTGGCCCGGCAGGGTTTCGTCGCGCTGGCGCAGGAATACCGCCTGACCGGCGAGGCGCCGTTCCCGGCCAACATTCACGACGTCAAGCGGGCGATCCGCTGGGCCAAGGCCAACGCCGGCGAGCTCGGCTTCGATCCCGACAAGCTCTGCCTCGAGGGCCACTCGGCCGGCGCGCACCTCGTGCTGCTGGCGGCCGGCACGCCGAGCGACACGCGGCTGGATCCGCCGGAAGGTCTCGGCGGCGTATCGACGACGGTCGCGGCGGTGGCCGCGGTCTATCCGCCGACGCTGTTCCACTACGACGGCGCGCGGCCGTCCGGCGCGCTGGCGGCGCGGTCGCTGCCGGGCGCGGACGCCTCGCCGGAAGCCGCGGCGCTCGCGAGCCCGATGAGCCACGTCACCGCCGCCTTTCCGCCGGTGATGCTGCTGCACGGCGACGCCGACAAGGTGGTGCCTGTCAGCGCCTCGCGCCGGTTCGAGGAGAAGGTGCGCGAGGCGGGCGGGAAGGTCGACCTGCACATCTGGGCCGGTCTGCCGCACGGCTTCGCCAACCACCCCGACATCCTGCCGAACCTGATGGGGCTGATCGGCCAGTTCTTCCGACGCTGGGCGATCGCGCCGGAGGTGTTCGCCCAAGCGCCAGCCGCCGCGCCTCAGCCCCAGCCTGTGCCGGCGGAGTAGATAAGGGCCCTGTCAGTCCGGAGAGCCGCGTCGCGGAGCCGTCCGGCATCTCGTGACAGCAGATCTCAACAAGGTCGCGGACAAGCGCTCCGCGCTTTCCGGGATGACGCTACTCCTCCACCGGCACGCCATAGAGCTCGAGGCGGTGGTCGACCAGGCGGTAGCCGAGCCTCTTGGCGATCGCGGCCTGCAGCGCCTCGATCTCCTCGTCGACGAACTCGACCACCTTGCCGGTCTTCATGTCGATCAGGTGGTCGTGATGGGTCTCGGGCGCCTCTTCATAGCGCGAGCGTCCGCCGTGGAAGTCGTGGCGGGTGAGGATGCCGGCTTCCTCGAAGAGCCGCACCGTGCGGTAGACCGTGGCGATCGAGATGTGCGGATCGATCGCATGGGCTCTGCGATGCAGTTCCTCGACGTCTGGATGGTCGTCGGCGATCGAAAGCACCCGCGCGATGACCCTGCGCTGCTCAGTCATGCGCATGCCCTTCTCGACGCAGAGCTTCTCGAGCCGGTCCAACCGCGACGTCCCTGGGGCTAGTTCGCCTGCGACCCAAGATAGGCCGGCGGGCGCTACGTGTTAAGCGCGCGGCGCATGACGAGAGCGTCGACGGCCGGGCCCCCCGGCCGGGCGTAGTACCCGGCCCGACGGCCGACGGTCCGAAACCCCGTCTGGCGGTAGAGCGCAATCGCGCCCTCGTTGTCGGCCGCCACCTCGAGGAAGAGGCTCTGAGCGCGCAGCGACGCGAGCGCACCCGCTTCCGCAAGCAGGGCCGAAGCCGCGCCTTTGCGGCGATCGGCGGGGCGCACGGCGAGGGTCAGGACCTCGGCCTCGCCGGCGACGACGCGGCAAAGCACGAAGCCCGCGAGCGCGCCCTCGGCTTCCGCCGCCAGAGCGAAGCCGCCCGGATCCTCGGCGAAACGGAGGATCTCGTCGGCCGTCCACGGGGGGTCGAACGCGGCGGCGTGGACCTCGCCCAGTGCGGCGGCGTCGGCGCGGGTGGCGCGGCGGACCCTCACGGCGTCGCCGGCCGGGCGTCGGGCGCGCGCAGGTAGAGCGGCCGCAGGTCGTCGGCGGCCTCGGCGCTCTGAGCCAGGCGTCCGAGGGCTGCGAGACTGGGCGCGGCGATCTCGACCACCTCGCCAAGGCCCGCCGCTTGCAGCAACCCGGCGCCGGGCCCTGCCAGGCGCCATCCGGACGGCGCCAGAGCGCGCAGCTCGCGCGCCGCGTCCTCAACGCGGGCCGCCACCGGAGGCGCCAACGCCCGGTCGTGGTCGAAGGGCTGCCAGTAGACCTGGCCGCGCCGCGCGTCGATCACGCCGGCCCGCAGACCGTCCTGCCCGTCGCTCGCAGCGAGCGCGGCCAGCGTCCCGATTCCGGCGAGCGGCGCGCCGGTCGCCAGCTGCAGACCCTTGGCGAAGGCGAGCCCGACGCGGAGCCCGGTGAACGAGCCCGGCCCACGGGTCACGGCGATCCGGTCGAGGTCAGCGAACGCGGCGCGGGCCTGCGCCATCACCTCCGCGGCCATCGGGGCCAGCCGTTCCTGCTGGCCGCGCGCCATCGCCTCCGACGCGCCGGCGACGAGGCGGGCGCCTTCGAAGAGCCCGACCTGACAGGCCGCAAGACAGGTGTCGATGACGAGGACGCGCAAGGCCGCGGGCGGCGCGCCGACCTAGCCGAGGGTCTGCTCGACCCGGGTGACCTCGGGAACGTAGTGGCGCAGCAGGTTCTCGACGCCGGCCTTGAGCGTGGCGGCCGACGACGGGCAGCCCGAGCAGGCGCCGCGCATGTTGAGCCAGACCACGCCGGTCTCGGGCTCGAAGCGCGAGAACAGGATGTCGCCGCCGTCCTGGGCCACGGCCGGGCGGATGCGCGTGTCGATCAGGTCCTTGATCTCGGCGACGACCTGGGCGGTCTCGCCTTCGTAGATCTCCTCATCGACCGCGCGCTCCTCGCCGACGATCAGAGGCGCGCCGGAGGTGAAGTGATCCATGATCTCGGCCAGGATCGGGGCCTTCAGGTGCGACCAGTCCCGGTCCGCTTCCTTGGTGACGGTCAGGAACTCGTCGCCGAAGTAGACGCGCGTCACGCCTTCGATCCGGAACAGCGCGCGGGCCAGCGGCGAGGCCTCCGCCTCGGCGGCGTCGATGAATTCTCGGGAGCCGCCCGGCAGCAGCTCGCGTCCGGGCAGGAACTTCAGCACCTGCGGGTTGGGCGTGGCTTCGGTCTGGATGAACATCGAGGTCTCTCCTGCCCGCTAGATGGGCCGACGCGGCGCCGCGCGCAACCGCCGCGACGTCGCGCCTTGCCCACGCGACAAAGCTCGGTCTTATTTCAGAGAGGCAAAAGAGGGGCCCGAAATGAAAGTGCTCTTAGGTCTGGCGGGACTGGCGGCCTGCGCCGCGGTAGCGACCATAGCGAAGGCAGGCCCCATCGAGGGCGGGGTGACGGCCGGCCAGGTCGCGAGCGTCCTGCAGCAGAAGGGCTACAAGGCCGACGTCGGGACCGACGACGACGGCGACCCGAAGGTCAAGAGCGCGGCCGAGGGCGTGAATTTCACGGTGTTCTTCTACGGCTGCAATCACACCACGCACTGCACGTCGGTGACCTTCCAGGCCGGCTTCCACGTCGACGGGGGCCTCGCGCTCGACAAGGTCAACGGGTGGAACCGAGACAAGCGGTTCCTGAAGACCTGGCTCGACAAGGTGAACGACCCCTACATCGAGATGGATGTAGACGCCGATCACGGCTTCACCACCGAGTCGCTCGCCGAGTACGTCGACACCTGGGCCAGCGGCATCCCCGAGTTCAAGAGCTACATCGGCTTCTGATCCGGCAGGTCAGCCCGGCCAGAAGCCGACGATCCTCTTGGTCTCCGCAAGGATTGGCGCGGCGAGATCGCGGGCCTTCTGCGCGCCGTCGGCGAGCACCTCGTCGATCTGGCCGGGATCGGCGAGCAGACCGCGCATGCGCGACGTCACCGGAGCGAGGCGCGCCACCAGCAGGTCGGTCAGCGCCGGCTTGAAGTTCTGCCCGAACCCCTGACCGCCGAAGGTCTTCAACACGTCCGCCTTCGGCTGATCGGCGAGCGCGGCGAAGATTCCGACAAGGTTGTCGGCTTCGGGTCGGCCCTCGAGGTCCTCGACCGACTCCGGCAGCGGATCGGGATCGGTCTTGGCCCGCCGGATCTTCGCCGCGATCGCGTCGGCGTCGTCGGTGAGGTTGATCCGCGACTGGTCCGAGGGGTCGGACTTCGACATCTTCACCTTGCCGTCGCGCAGAGACATGATCAGCCGGGCGCCGGCCTCGGTCTCGATCACCGACTCGGCCAGCGGGAAGAAACCCGGGACCTCGAAGTCGTGATTGAACTTCGCGGCGATGTCGCGCGTCAGCTCCAGGTGCTGTTTCTGATCCTCGCCGACCGGAACGTGGGTGGCCTTGTAGAGCAGGATGTCGGCGGCCTGCAGCACCGGATAGGTGTAGAGCCCGACGCTGGCCCGCTCCTTGTTCTTGCCGACCTTGTCCTTGAACTGGGTCATGCGGTCGAGCCAGCCGACGCGGGCCACGCACTGGAAGACCCAGGCGAGCTCGGCGTGCTGCGGCACGGCCGACTGCGGAAAGATGATCGACTTCGCCGGATCGATCCCAGCGGCGAGGTAGGCGGCGGCGATCTCGCGCGTCTGGGCGCTGAGCTTCGCCGGCTCCTGCCACTGGGTGATCGCGTGCTGGTCGACGACGCAGTAGAGGCACTCGGCCTCGTCCTGCATGGCGACGAACTTGACCAGGGCGCCGAGGTAGTTGCCGAGGTGGAGGTCGCCGGACGGCTGCACGCCGGAAAAGACGCGTTTGGGCCCGGTGTAGGCCGCGGGCTTCGGGTCGGTCATCGGAGGATGGCTCTTCGCAGGAAGGGATGGGCCGGCGCGCCGCGCGCGCCAGGGCGGGTCAGTCGCGAGCTGACCGGCGCCATCGCCTGATCCGGGTCTCGAAGCGAGCCATAGGCCAGCGCCTTAGAGGCTCGCGGCCTCTGCGGCAAGTCACGCCGGCGCGCCGCGCCGACGGAGCAGCCGCCGGCTGATAGCAGCGATGAATTCGGTGGTCTCGCGCACCTGCAGCGCCCATGCGGCCGCGGCGTAGATTGCGGCCGCCGCGCCAATCGCCGCGAGCAGCGCCAGCGCCCGCAGGACGAAGCCGTGCAGATGCGTATCCGCCAGGTGGTAGAGGCCCCAGGCCGCGCCGCCGCAGAGGCCTGCCGCCAGCCCGACCCGCAGCAGGAAGCTCATCCAGTCGCCGAGCCCGCCGAAGTCGACCTGGCGCGAGAGCGCCGCACAGAGCTGACCGAAGTTGACGAGCGCGACGCACGAGACGGCGAGCGCGAGGCCGGCGTGGCCGAAGTGCAGGACTTCGGCGTTGGTCAGATTGAGGACGAAGTTCACACCGATCGCGATCAGGCTGATCCGCAGCGGCGTGCGTGGCAGGTTGAGCGCGTAGAAGCAGGGTGTGAGCACCTTGATCGCGGCGTAGCCCGCGAGCCCCAGCGAGTAGGCCTGCAGCGCGAGTGCGGTCTGCGCCGTGTCGCGGGCCGAGAAGTGGCCATGCTGGTAGATCAGACCGATGACAGGCCCGGCGAGCACCGCTAGTCCCACCGCGGCGGGGATGCTGAGGAACAGCGTCAGCCGCATCGACGTGCGCACGGTGCGCCCGAATGAGCCCATGTCGTCGCGGGCGAACCTCCGCGCGACGGCGGGCAGCGTGACCGTCGCCAGAGAGACGCCGAAGAGGCCGATCGGGAATTGCATCAGGCGGAAGGCGCAGTTGAGCCACGACCGGCCGCCGTCGATCTCGGAGGCGAACATTCCGTTGACGAGCACGTTCACTTGCACCGCCGCGCCGGCGATCACGCTGGGCCACATCAGCGCCCAGAGCTCTCGCAGGCGCGGGTTGCCGAGGTCGAGCTTCCAGCGGAACCGGAAGCCGAGCCTGACCAGCGACGGCAGCTGCATGCCGAGCTGCGCGAGGCCCCCGAGCAGCACGCCGATGCAGACGCCGTAGACCGAAGGTATGCCGAACACCGGGTGCGGCCAGGTGGCCCGGGCGTGTGCGTCGAAGGCGAAAGCGCAGGCGACGCCGGTGATCACCGAGACGATGTTGAAGACCGTCGAGGCGGAGGCGGGGACCCCGAAGATAAAGCGCGCGTTCAGCATCCCCATCACCGCCGCCGCCAGCGAGACGAACAGGATGAAGGGGAACATCACCCGCGTCAGGCTGACGGCCAGCTCGAACTTCCCCGGCACGTTGTGGAAGCCGAAGTTGGTCGCCTCGACGATCAGCGGGGCGCCCAGGATCGCCAGCGCCGAGACGACGCCGATCACGAAGATCAGCGCGCTCAGGGTCAGGTTGGCGAGCTGCCAGGCCGGCGCGTCGCCCTCCTTGTCCCAGGTGCGCGTGAAAAGCGCGGTGAACGCGGTCGAGAGCGATCCCTCGGCGAAGAGGTCGCGCAGCAGGTTCGGGATCTGGAACGCCGCATAGTAGGCGTCGAGCACCTTGCCGGCGCCGAACATGGCCGGAAACACCAGCTCGCGGCCGAGACCGAAGAGGCGCGAAGCCAACACCGCGACGCCGACGATTCCGGCGCTGCGCCGCGTGTCCGGCTCGTCGCCGGCGGACTTCGCCGGCGGCGCGGCGCCCGGCGCGCCGATCGCTGATTCGGTGGTCGTCACGCCGGGCTTGTCCGCCGCGGTCATGACCGGGTCAAGGCGAGCGCGCGGCCCAGCTTCACCGCGCCGCAGAAGCCCTGGCGCGCTCCAGGCGCGGCCGACCGGCCGCGGACTCCGCGTCCTCCAGCGCCTCGAGCAAGCGAGCGCGGACCGCCGCGGCGCGCTGCGGCTCGTCGAGCTTGCCGGTGCGGGTGACGACATAGAAGGCGTCGACCGCGCGTTCGCCGTAGTTGTCGATGTGGGCCGACTGGATCGAGAGCTCGGCCTCGGCGAGGATCCGCGCCAGCGCGGCCAGCAGACCGGGGCGGTCGCGCCCCGAGACCTCGATCACCGTCGCGTCGGCCGACGCCTCATTGTCGATGGTGACCGCCGGCGCGATCGTGAAGGCCGCCGCGCGGCCGAAGTCGGCGGCCTTGCGCGGCTCGAGCGCCGGCGGCCGCCCGAGCGCCGCCGCCTCGAGCGCCTCGACAAGCCGGCCGAGCGTGCGCGGACTCTCGCGGCCGAACGGGTCGCCGGCGACGTCCTGCACGTAGAAGGCGTCGAGCGCCTCCCCGCGCGAGGAGGTGAAGATCCGCGCGCCGACGACGTTGCCGCCAAGGCTGGCGATCGCCTGGGCAAGGTCGGCGAAGAGGCCCTCGCGGTCCTTGGCCGCCACCACGACTTCCGCCGCGTTGCGGTCGGCGCGGATCTTGGCTTCCGCGGACGCGCCGCTGTGGGCCGCCGCCTCGCGCGCGAGGACGACATGCGCTCGCTGCTCATCCGCCGTGAAGGCGGCGAAGTAGGCGTCCTCCATCGCCGTCGCCCAGACGCGCGCCTCCGGATCGGCGGCGACCAGCGCCGTGCGCGCGTCGTAGGCGATCGCCTCGAGCCGCCGACGCGCCTGCCCGGCCGCGTCCGACATGCGCCCGCCGCGGAACAGCGTCTCGGTGGCCGCATAAAGCTCGCGCAGAAGCTGCCCCTTCCAGCCGTTCCAGACCCCGGGGCCGACCGCGCGGATGTCGGCCACGGTGAGCACGAGCAGCAGGCGCAGCCGCTCCGGGTTCTCGACGATCCGGGCGAACGCGGCCACGGTCGCCGGGTCTGTCACGTCGCGCTTCTGGGCGAAGTCGCTCATGACGAGGTGGTGCTCGACCAGCCAGGCGATCAGCTCGATCTTCGAGCGTTCGAGGCCGATCCGCTCGCAGGCCTGTCGGGCCGCCCGCGCCCCCGCCTTCTCCTGGCCGCCGACGCCGCCCTTGCCGGTGTCGTGCAGCAGCATGGCCAGAAACAGCGCCTCGCGATCCTCGACCAGCGGCATGATCGAGGTGGCGAGCGGGTGGTCCTCCTCGAAGCGGCCGGCGGCGATGCCGGCGATCACGCCCACGGCGCGCAGCGTGTGCTCATCGACCGTGTACGAGTGGTACATGTTGAACTGCATCTGCGCGACGATGCGCCCGAACTCGGGGAGGTAGCGGCCGAGGACGCCGCTCTCGTTCATCAGCTCCAGCGACCGCTGCGGATTGCGCCCTCGGGCGAGCACGTCGAGGAAGAGGCGCGAGGCCTCGGGATCGCGGCGCATTTTCGAGCCGATCAGGCCGAGCGCGCGCGTGGCCTCGGTGAAGGCCTCAGGATGCAGGTCGAGATCGCGCGCGTCGGCGATCCTGAACAGCCGCAGCAGGTTGTTGGGGTCGCTCTCGAAGGTCTGCGGGCCGTCGACCGAAAGGCGCCCGGCGTCGACGTGGAAGCCAGGCTCGTCGAGCGCCTGGCGCCGCGGCGGCTGGCGCCCCGGCAGAAACCGCGACAGCCCCTTCGGCGCCGCCTTCAGATGCTCGGCCTCGAGCTTGGCGGTGAAGACGCGCGTGAGCGCGCCCACCTCGCGGGCGATCAGGAAGTAGCGACGCATGAACCGTTCGACCGCCGGCGTCTGGTCGCCGGAGCGGACCCGGTCGGCGTAACCCATGCGCCGGGCGATCTCGGGCTGCAGGTCGAAGGTGATCCGTTCTTCCGGCCTGCCGGTGGCGAAGTGCAGGTGCGCGCGCACGGCCTCGAGGAAATCGAAAGCGCGGATGAAGGCGCGCACTTCGCGGCGCTGGAACATGTCGAGCTTCAGCAACGCGTCGAGGCTGTCGGCCGGATGCAGGTAGCGGGCGATCCAGAACAACGTGTGCAGGTCGCGCAGCCCGCCCTTCCCTTCCTTGACGTTGGGCTCGACCATGAACCGGCTGGCGCCGGCGCGGCTGTGGCGCTCGTCGCGCTCCTTCAGCTTGGCCGCGACGAACTCGGCCCCCGTGCCGCGCACGACCTCCTCGCGGAACCGTTTCGCCAGCGTCTGGGCCAGCGCCTCGTCGCCGGTCAGGCGTCGCGCCTCGAGGATCGAGGTGCGGATGGTGATGTCCTCGCGCGACAGGCGGATGCACTCGTCGACGGTGCGCGAGGCGTGGCCGACTTTGAAGCCGAGGTCCCAGAGCGCGTAGAGCATGAACTCGATCACGCTCTCGACGTGCGCGGTCTGCTTGTAGGGCCGCAGGAAGAGCAGATCGATATCGGAGAAAGGCGCGAGCGCGCCACGGCCGTATCCGCCAACCGCCAGCAGCGTCAGCCGCTCGCCCTGGGTCGGGTTGCGGGCGCGGATCATGTGGGTGGTGGTGAAGTCGTAGAGCGCGGTGATCACCTCGTCGGTGACCGCCGCCAGCAGCCGCGCGGTCTCGAGGCCGCCCGCTCCGTTCTCCAGCCGCTCCTTGGCGATCATCCGGCCGCGGAACAGCGCGCCTTTCAGCACCTCGATCGCACGGCGGCGCTGCTCGGACGCGTCGCCGATCGAGTCGAGTGCGGCGGCCGACAGCAGGCTTCGAAGCCTGACGCCGTCGACGACGTATTCGATTCGAGTCGGGCGAAGGCGCGGCGGCATCGGGGGCTATATAGCGAGCGGCGGCCGGATTGTCCGGCCGCCGCCCTTTCTTCGTCGTGCTCCGGTTGTCAGGCCGCGACAAGCGAGGCTGCAGACGGCCGCGGAACGTCTGACCGACCCGTCGCCGCGATCAACCGGCGGAAGGCGTAGAACCAGGCGCCCGTACAGACCGCAAGCACGGCCAGCGTCAGGACGAACCTGGCGCCGAACCCAGTCTCGCTGACCAGCCGGCGCGTCCCGTCGTGCGGCCAGACCAGCGTGAAGAAGACGAGGTCGCCGAACACATGAACGACCGCGGCCGGCAGCAGCGAACCGGTCCGCCAGACCGTCGCCGCCAGGGCCAGGCCCACGAGCAGGTAGACGATCAGCTTGGAAGCGTAGAGCCCCTGGGTCAGGTGGGCGGCGGCGAACAGGACCGAGCTCAGCACGATCGTGGCGATCGGCCCGAAATGCCGGCCGATCAGGCCCATGGCGTAGCCGCGGAAGGCGATCTCCTCGGTGATCGGCGCGGCCGTGATGCTGACGAGGAGCATCGGCGCCAGCGTCGTCATCGGCACGCCGCGCGTGTCTGGCAGCAGGTTAGGCGGCGTCTGGACGATCTCGCCGAGAACAGTCCAGAGCGCGGCGAGGGCGGCGATCGCGAACAGGCCGGCGCCGAGCGACCAGAGCCAGGCGCGCGCCGAGACCGGCGCCAGCGGCACGAGGGCCCGCCGCGCGCCGGCGCCGGCTTTCGGCCAGGCCCGACCCGAAAGAACGGCGACGAGCGCGGCCAGCACGAACGGCATCAGCGCCGGCGCCCACGGGATGGCGGGGCTGAACCTGACGTTGGCGATCGCCATGACGCCCCAGAGGCCCTGGCCGATCGCGGTGATCGCGAAGGCGATGACGCCCGCGCCGGCCACGACGCCGGCGCGCTTTGCGATGGATGACATTGCGGTGCTCCTGGACGCGCGGGCTCAGACGGCCAGGCCGGAGATGACCCAGGCGGCCTGGCTGAAGATGGTGACGCAGACTGTGGCCATCACGATGAGGCCGAAGCCGCCGAGGCGGGTGAGAATGGCGTGCATGGGACTTGGCCTTTCTTCGTCGTTCGAGGGGGCGTGAGCGCCGGCCTCGGATGACGGCGAAGATCGGCTCGGGCGGCGCGAATGTGTTTGCGGCGCGCTTGCGGAAAGCTTGGGAAAAACTTGCGGCCGCGGGCCTGCGTGGTTCGAGACGCGCCTTGTGGCGCTCCTCACCGTGACGAACACCTCGGACTTGCCCTCTTCTTCGGCATCCTGAGGAGCCCGCGCAGCGGGCGTCTCGAAGGACGCAGCTAGCGGACCAGGCGCAGCCGTTTCGCGAAGGCCTCGTATCTCGGATCGACCTTCAGGGCGTCGAAGTAGGGCAACCAAGGGAAGATCAGCAGCACCGGGTCGTCCTTGGCGGCCGCGGCCTCGAGCGCAGCGAATGCCGCGTCCGCCTCGCCGCTCAGCGCGCGCAGGATCGCGACGTCCATATGCCGGCGGGGCAGCAGCAGGCGCTGCTGCGCGAAGTCGTCGGCGACAGCGCTCGCCACCGCCTCGAGGCCCCCGTTGCGATAGTTGGCGCGCAGGCGCTCGAGGCGGTCGGCTTCCGCGCCCCAGAGCTCGAGTCCCCTGAGCAACGCGTCTAGCCCTTCTGCCTCGTCGCCCGCGAGCACCAGCGCCCAGCCTTTCGCGTACCAGGCCTCGCTTGCGGCGGGCGCAAGCGCCAGCACGGCGTTCGCCTCCGCGGCGGCGTGGCGGTAGCGCCGCGCCGTCAGCAGCAGTTGCAGCAGATCGGCGCGCGTCTCGAGCGAGGCAGGCGCGAGGTCGACCGCCCGGCGCGCCTCGCGCTCGGCCTCGACGAAGCGGCCGATCGTGGAGAAGGCGAAGGCGCGGTGACGATGCGCCTCCACGAGCGTCGGATCGAGCCCCACAGCTCGTTGCAACGCCCGATCCGCAGCCTCGAAGTCGCGATCGGCCAGCAGCAGGGCGAAGCCCAGCGTCGACCAGGCCGACGCTGAGTCCTCGGCGAGGCCGATCGCCGCGTGCGCCGCCGCTCTCGCCGCCGGCAGAACCGGCTGGGTTGGGCCTGCGAAGTGCTGGGCGATCAACACATCCGCGAGCGCCTGGTGCGCCGGCGCCCAGCTCGGGGCCTTGCGAACCGCCTCCTCGAAGCAGAGCCGAGCTTGCGTCAGCTGCTGCGGCAGCGGCGAGTTCATGGCGCGTCGTCCTTGCGCGACCAGCGCCTCGGCCTCGGCAGGCCCAGGCGATAGGCCGGCTTGCGCCGGCTCCGGCGCGTTCTCGGCGATCACGGCGCGGTAGCCGCGCTTCGGCACGGTCTCGATGTAACGCCGCTCAGGGGTCTCGCCGAGGGCGCGGCGCAGGCGGCTGACGGCGGCGGCGAGCGTATCGTCGCCGATCGCGCGGCCCTCCCACGCCGCCTCGACGATCTCGTCCTTGCTGAGCACCCGGCCGCCGGCGCCGGCGAAGAGCACGAGCAGGTCCATCAGCTTCGGCTCGAGCCGCACCTCGCGGCCCTCGGCCGCCAGCAGCCCGCGCGTGGGATCGACGTTCCAGTCGCCGAACACGAAAGGCCGCTCACCGGCCATCGGCGGCTCAGAGCCTCGCCACGGTGGAATCGAGCCAGGACCTGAGGTCGGCGACCACCTCGGCGCGGTTGGTCTCGTTGAGCATCTCGTGCCGGCCGCCCGGATAGACCTTGAGCGTCACATCGAGGCCCGCGGCCCTGTAGGCGTCGACCAGCGGCGTCAGGCGCTTGAGGTGGTCGTTGATGGGATCGGCGTCGCCGACGAAGATGTAGACCGGCAGGCCTTTCCTCACCTTGGCCATCGCCTCGGGATCGAGCCTGCGCTCGCGCAGCGACATGAACGAGGCTTGCGACTCCGGCCTGAACCTGATGCCGCAGAACGGGTCGGCGATGTACTTGTCGACCTCGGCGGGATCGCGCGAAAGCCAGTCGTAAGGCGTGCGCGCCGGCTCGAACGGCGCGTTGACGCTCTCGGCGCGGATCGGCGCCGGCCCGGCGGTGCCGGACAGAACCAGCGCGTCGATCAGCTCCGAGTGGTCGAGCAGCCAGGCCTGGCTGAACATCGCTCCCATCGAGTGGCCCAGGAGGATCAGCGGCAGCCCGGGCTCGCGCTCGCGGATCAGGCGGGCCAGCACCGCCATGTCGTCCACCGCCGCCGGCGCGCCGCCGGGCCCGAAGTCGCCGAGGCTCGCCATGCCCGAGGTCATGCCGTGGCCGCGGTGGTCGGCCGCGTAGACGATATAGCCGGCCTCGACGATCGGCCGCAGTGGCTCGAAGTAGCGCATCGCGTGTTCGCCGGCGCCGTGCGCGAGCTGGATCACCCCCTTCGGCTTGCCGCCGGCGCTCCAGCGGAACCCGGCGAGCCCGGTCCCGTCGGCGCCCTCGTAGCGGAAGCGTTGGTCGGTCACGGTCATGGATCCTCCATCGCATCGACGACGGCCGCTAGAGGCCTCATTCGCCATTCGCGCGCGATAGGCAAGGTCATGGCCGCGGCGAGGGCATGCTATGGTTGCGGCTGGCCGTGGGGGAACCGCCATGACAGATCAGTCGCAGGATCAGGGGAGCGGAGAAAGGCGGGGTCCGCGACGGTCGCCGTTCCGGCATCTCATGCCGATCGCCCTCGGCCTCGGTGTCGGGAGCGCACTCTATTTTGGCTTCATGTACTGGTCGCATCAGCAGTCTCAGCGACAGGCGCTGACGGCTGCGCAAGGCGACCCGGCCATGGCCAAACCCACGGCCGAGGAGTGTGCGATCGCCCGCGCGGCGCTCACCGCAATTCATGCCACCCGCACCGACAAGACCTGGCTGACGGGCGCCGGCGCGGACGAGATGACGCTCGCCACCGACAGCAAGGTGATCAACCCGGCCGACGTCGCCGGCTACACCGACGAAGAGGCCGACGACCTGCGCGGCAAGGCCGCCGCCGACTGGCGCTGGTGCCCAGGGATGGCGACGTTCGTCGGCGGCATCGGTTGGAAGCCGATGGGCGGCGACGATCCGATCGCGGTGCTCACCCTCGGCCGCCCGGGCCTCAACAAGGCCGGCGACGAAGCCCGCGCTTACGAGGCGTTCATGGCGCCGAACCCCGACAGCGGCGTCCTGCGGCTGAAGAACGGGCCCTGGCTGGTCACGCTGCATCGGGCTCCGAACGGCGCATGGCAGGTCACCTCGACGGACGCGCTCAAGCGCGCGTTCTGACCAGCGCTAGCTGCTGGCGCTAGAATATGGTATTCCTCGCCGTATGAGCGAGATGCGCAAGATCACTGTCTTCGTCCCGGCCAAGCTGCTCGCGTCGGCGCAGGGTTACACCGAGAAAGGCGTGACCGAGACGGTCCGGGAGGGGCTCGAGCGATTGTCTCGCGCCCGCTTCTACGAGAGTCTGCGAGCCCTGAAGGGCAAGGTGAAGTTCGACGACTTCAATCTCGACGAGCTGCGCCGCGACCGCGAGTTCGACGAGCATGGGAACGTCGTTGATCGCGACTGACACCAGCAGCCTGGTTGCGTTCCTGTCGGGAGCAACAGGCGCCGATGTGGCGAGGATCGAGGCGGCCATGGCGGCCAACGAGCTCGTTATCCCGCCGCCCGTTGTCACCGAGCTCTATTCCAAGCCGAACCGCTCGGAGATCGCTCCGCTGCTGATCGATATCCCCATGATGGATCTGGCGGACGGTTACTGGGAACGCGCCGGCCAGACACGCCGGGTCCTTCTTGCGAAAGGGCTCAAAGCAGCGATGGCCGACGCGCTCGTGGCCCAGTGCTGCATCGACGCCGACACGCCGCTGATCGCCCGCGACCGTGACTATCGCCACTTCGAGCGCTGGTGCGGGCTGAAGCTCGCAGGCTGATGCCCTTCACCGCCACCGTCCTCACCATGTTCCCGGACGCATTCCCGGGCCCGCTCGGCGTTTCGCTGATCGGGACGGCCTGGCGCGAAGCCGGCCTGTGGCGATTGGAAACGGTGGACATCCGGGCCTTTTCCAAAGATAAGCGCGGCTTCCTGGACGACACCCCCGCCGGGGGCGGTCCTGGACAGGTGATGCGGGCGGACGTGATCGCCGCGGCGCTGGACAGCGTCGCGCGGGGCGGCCGGCCGCTTTTGTGCATGAGCGCCCGGGGGCGGCCCCTGACCCAGGCGCAGGTCCGCGAATGGTCGAAAGGCCCCGGCCTGATCGTCCTTTGCGGCCGCTTCGAGGGGGTGGACCAGCGCGTGATCGACGCGCGCGGGTTCGAGGAAGTCTCGGTGGGGAACGCGGTGCTCGCCGGCGGCGAGGCGGCGGCCCTGGTGACCATCGAGGCCTGCGTGCGGCTCTTGCCCGGCGTCTTGGGCGAGGCTGCGAGCCTGAGTGAAGAGAGTTTCGAGGACGGGCTCCTCGAGCATCCGCAGTACACCCGGCCGCGGACGTTCGAAGGGCTCGAGATCCCCGAGGTCTTGCTCTCCGGCCACCACGGCGAGGTGGCCGCCTGGCGCAGGTCCGAGCGTGAGAAAGCAACGCGGGAGCGGCGGCCAGACCTCTGGGCCGCTTATCTCGCCAATCAACAGGCAAAGGGCGCGTCAAGCCCCGTAGGAGATGACGATGACGGTGATTAGCGACCTCGAGAAGGAAGAGGCCAAGCGCCTCACCAAGGGCAAGAAGATCCCGGCGTTCGCGCCCGGCGACACGGTGCGCGTCAACGTGCGGATCAAGGAAGGCGAGCGCGAGCGGATCCAGGCGTTCGAAGGCGTCTGCATCGGCCGCTCCGGCGGCGGCCTGCAGGAGAGCTTCACCGTCCGCAAGATCAGCTTCGGCGAAGGCGTCGAGCGGGTGTTTCCGGTGATGAGCCCGATGATCGAGTCGATCGAGGTGAAGCGCCGCGGCGCCGTGCGTCGGGCCAAGCTCTACTACCTGCGTGACCGCCGCGGGAAATCCGCTCGCATCGCCGAGCGCGCGATGGGCGCCGGCCGCGACGAGCCGGAAGAGGAAAGCGCCGAGGACTGAGATCCTGCGTGGTTCGAGACGCGCATTGCGGCGCTCCTCACCATGACGAGAATGGGGCGACTTCCCTCGCCTTCGTCATCCTGAGGAGCCCGCGCAGCGGGCGTCTCGAAGGACGCACGACCTAGCTCCGAACGTATTCGCTGAGCCCGGCGACCAGCCAGTCGAACATCAGGCGCATGCGGCGGCTGGCCTTGAGGTCTTCGTGCATGCAGACCCAGACCTCCAGCTCGTAGCGGAAGACGTGCTCGAGCACCTGCACGAGGTTGGGGTCGCGGCGCGCGATCTGGACCTGGACGCCGCCGATCCCGAAGCCGGCGCGGATCGCGGCCAGCTGCGCGAGGTCGTTGTCGGAACGGAACGCGAAGAACTCCCGCGTCACCGGCAGCTGC
>DATKMZ010000082.1:0-24175 GCA_035541575.1 Caulobacteraceae bacterium
CAAGCAGACGGGTCTCGCGGTGATGATCTACCTGATCATCTTCTCGGGCCTGCTCTACGCGAGCTACCGCCGGATCTGGCGGAACGTGGCGCACTGAGCGGCGTCAGCACCGCTTCGTTCCGCTTCAAGTCGAGCCGCAGCGCATAGCGCGCCAGCACTTCTGTGCCGACGCCGCCCGCCACGCCTTCCGGCGCGTCGGGCATGAGGCCGCCGCGCAGGTGCGCTAGCGCGTCCCCCGCCAGGCCCAGCCCCGCCAGTCGCGCCGGCGGACGGATCCTCGACGCCGGATCGACGCTCTTGCGCGGCGCTCGGTTGAGCCCAGCCAGCGCGGTCGAGACCCGAACGCCGGCCGAGCCGGTGTCGATCGCGAACCGCCCGGCGAGACCCCTCCGCCCATCCGTGATCGACGCGGGCAGCGTCGGGACGCCGCCGATCCAGACGATGGGCAGCCTGGCCGCGCGCAAAGGTGGCGCGCGGCGGCGGAGCGTCAGACGACACGGCGCCAGGCGCAGGTCGACCACCCAGCCCGCGAGCGTGTCCGCGCCGATCAGGCCATCGATCGTGCTGGGATAGCCGAGCGTGCGGGCGTCGAGCTCGGCGACGGTCAGGCGCGCCGGGAGGCGCTCGCCCGCCAGCCTCAGCGGCCCCGCCATTGCGCCGGAATCGCCAAAGCCGTCCGCCTGCGCGGTCGTCACGTGCAGCTGGCTCTGCGGCGCTGAGAGGTCGAGGATGAAGTCGCCGGCTATATCGCCGATCGCGGCCGAGACGAGCACGGCGCCATTGTCGACCCAGCACGGCGCCTCGCCAGCCTGCACGCGACTCGCGCTGAGACCGAGGATGACGAAGGCGAGAATCGCGAGCGCGCGGCGGACCACGGGCGGACGATAGCCAAGCCGTCCGGCCTCGGCGATAAGCGCGGCCGGCTTCAAGGAGGCGGGCGATGGCGGGCTGGGTGCTGGGCGTGATCGGCGGCTCGGGGCTCTACGGCCTCGAGGGGCTGACGAAAGCACGCTGGCGCCACGTCGAGACGCCTTTCGGCGCGCCCTCGGACGAACTCCTGATCGGCGAGCTGGCGGGCGTTCGGCTGGTCTTCCTGCCCCGCCACGGCCGCGGCCACACGCTGCCGCCTGGCGCGATCGACGCGCGCGCCAACATCGACGCGCTGAAACGGGCCGGCTGCACCGACATCGTCTCGATCGCCGCCGTCGGTTCGCTGCGCGAGGCGCTGGCGCCGGGGACGTTCGTGCTGGTCGACCAGTTCATCGACCGCACGACGCAGCGCCCCTCGAGCTTCTTCGGCCCCGGCCTGGTCGCCCACGTCTCTATGGCCGAGCCCGTGTGCCCGCGTCTCTCCGGCCTCGCCGCCGACGCTGCGCGGGCCGCCGGCGCGCCGGTGGTCGAGGGCGGGACATATCTGGCCATGGAGGGCCCGCAGTTCTCGACCAAGGCCGAGAGCTGGCTCTACCGGTCGTGGGGCTGCGACGTGATCGGCATGACGGGGATGCCCGAGGCCAAGCTCGCCCGCGAGGCCGAGCTGCCTTACGCCTGCGTGGCCATGGTCACCGACTACGACTGCTGGCGCGACCGCCATGTGGAGGTAAGCCACGTGCTCGAGGTGCTGGATGCGAACGCCGCCAAGGCGCGCGGCCTCATCGGCCACCTGGTCCGCGCGCTGCCGGCCGAGCGCACCGCCTCGCCGATCGATACCGCGCTCGACGGGGCGATCATCACCGCGCCGGCGGCGCGCGACCCGGCGATGGTCCAGCGGCTGGCCGCCGTGGCCGGCCGTGCGCTCGGACTTCCCCAACCCGCCGCGACCTGACAGAAGCTTCAGCCTGCATGGACCTCGCCGAGATCATCCGCACGATCCCCGACTATCCGAAGCCCGGGATCATGTTCCGCGACATCACCACGCTTCTGGGCGACGCCCGCGCCTTCCGCCGCGCCGTCGACGAGCTGGTGCAGCCGTTCGCGGGGATGAAGATCGACAAGGTGGCCGGCATCGAGGCGCGCGGCTTCATCCTCGGCGGCGCGGTCGCCCACCAGCTCTCCGCCGGCTTCGTGCCGTTGCGCAAGAAGGGCAAGCTGCCCCACATGACCCGGGCCGTGGAATACGCGCTCGAGTACGGCTCGGATGCGATGGAGATGCACCTCGACGCAGTGAAGGCGGGCGAGAAGGTGATGCTGGTCGACGATCTGATCGCCACCGGAGGCACGGCGCTGGCGGCGGTGCAGCTGCTGAAGGCGGCGGACGCCGAGATCATGGCCGCGGCGTTCGTGGTGGACCTTCCCGAGCTCGGCGGCGCGGCGCGGCTAAGAGCCGCGGGCGTCCCCGTCTCGACCCTTGTCGCGTTCGAGGGTCATTAGCCTGTCTCAGCCCTTCCCTAGCGGGCCGCAACAGCCACATTGGAAGCGATGGGTGTGAGCGCTTCCTGGCGGATGTTCCGCCGCATGCAGTACACGGCCTTCGCGGTCGGCGCGCTGATCTACGCGGCGGCCTGCGCCCACGCGTGGCGGGTGCTGCCGGGCGACGCGGCGGCGAAGCTGCAGGGCATGGCGCTCTGGCCCGCGGCCTACTTCGCCGCGACGCTGGCGGTCCCCCTCGCCGCCCCGCCGATCCGCCATCTGCTGAAGACCCACATCTGGATCAGCTTCCGCACCGGCTTCGGCCAGAGCGTGGTCTCTGTGCTCGCGGTGGTGCTGGTGCTCGCGACGGCCGCCGCCTTCATCTACTTCGACACCTCGCGCGGCGTGCGCACCGGGCGGTTCCCACAGAGCGCCTTCTCCGCCTACGCCGCGGGCCTCGGCGTGTTGCTGGCGCAGGTGTTGCTGTTGCGGCTGATCGAACGCGACCCGACGCTGCGTCCTCAGATCGAGGCCGCAGCGTAGCTGCCCTAGGAAGGCGGCGGGCAGTGCTTCGCCTGCGCGCGCAGCCAGCGAATCGTCTGCCGCAGCGCCGACGCATCGGCGCCGTCGCTGCGCTCGCCCTCGACGAACGAGAGCTCGATCGCCTTCAGCTTGGCGAGCGCATCATCGAGGGAGTGGATCGGCCCGGTCAGGACATCGACTTCGAGATCCATCACCCGCTCGACGTCGGCCTCAGATCCCCGTCGCACCATCTGCCGCGACTGCTCCCATTTCTCGGAGAGGCTCGCGGGTCGTTGCGCGTCTTTCATGCGCTTTCTCCTTCCCCCCCGTGCCGTGAGAAGGTTCAACGCGCGTCGTTACCGACGCTGACCTTGGTCTATCACCAAGGACCGCAGAGGAAGGACTTTCCACAGCGGCGCTGCATCAGGACTCAACTCACCTGAAGTCGCAATAACTTTATCAAATAGTTAATTTCGCTTTATGGTTACTCGAACTAAACCTCGCCGCGGCCGCCGCCCTGCAGTGCGAAGAGCTGCAGCGTGCGCAACCGCGCCAGACGGGCGCAATCGGCGTCGAAGTCGGCCCGGCGGTCGGACACAAATCCGTGACCGGCGTCGTAGAGATGGATTGGAACGTCCGGATGCCGGGCCGCGATCGCCTCTACGACAGCCGGCGGGATGGTCGGATCGCGGCGGCCGAAGTGCAGGATGATCGGGCAGCGCGGCGTCTCGTCCACCAGCTCGGGAATGCGCCGGCCATAGAAACTCGACGCGGCGGCGACGCCGTCGCATCGGCAGGCCGCAAGCCAGGTCGCCGTGCCGCCCCAGCAATAGCCGGCGACGAACACCGGCGGCTGCAGAGCCGCGACACAGGCTTGCAGGTCAGCGGCCACCTCGTCCCACGGCGCGGCCTCGGAGTAGCGGCGGCCCAGCTCGACGCCTTCGCGGTCGTAGCCGGCCTCGAAGTCACGCTGCTGGCGGTCGTAGAGCTGCGGCGCGAGCGTCTCGTAGCCGTCCGCCGCGTAGCCGTCGGCCAGCTCGCGGATATGCGCGGTGACGCCGAAGATCTCCTGGATCAGCACCAGGCCGCCACGGCGCGCGTCGTCGTTCGGGGCGCGGTAGGCGCCGAACGAGAAGCCGTCCTTGGCGCTCGTGAGCGCGACCTGCCCGCCCACGGCGATCAGGCCTTCTCGAACAGCTCCAGCGTCCGCTTTCGCGCGAGCTCTGCGCTCTCGCGGGCGTAGCGCTCGGGGGACTCGTTGTTGAAGCCGTGGCCGGCGTCGTCATAGATGTAGACCGGCACGTTCGGGTTGGCCGCCTCGACCGCCGCTTTCACGTCGTCGCAGGGGATGCCGGCGTCCTGGCGCCCGAGGTGCACGATGGTCGGACACTTTGGCTTCAGCGCAGCGTTCGCCTGCACCATGCTGCCGTAGTAGCTCGACGCGGCTGCCAGGCCGTCCAGCATCCCCGCCGAGAGCCAGGCGAACGAGCCGCCGTAGCAGTAGCCGACGACACAGACCTTGCCGCGCGGCGCCAGGTAGTCGCGGCAGGCGGCGATGTCGGCCAGCACCTGCTCGCGGGGGCTGCCCATCGCGTGGGCGATGCCGACCTTGATCCCCTCCTCGCTGTGCTCCGCCGTGAAGCCCGGCTCGCGTCGCTCGTAGAGCGCCGGCGCCACCGCCTCGAATCCGAGCGACGCCCAGCGGTCGACGTCGCGGCGGACGTGCTGGTCGATGCCGAAGATCTCCTGGATCACGATCACCCCGCCCTTGCGCTCGCCCGTCGGCGCCGCGTGGTAGGCGGGGAACTCGAACCCGTCCGGCGCCGTCGACTTGATCCTGATCGTCTCGCCCATGGCGCCCTCCCTTATTCGCCGCGCATCCTCTGACTCCTCAGGAAGGCGGCGTGCTGGGGCCGTCAATGATTTTGTCGCGAAAGGAAGAGCGTGCGTCCTTCGAGACGCCCGCTGCGCGGGCTCCTCAGATGACGAAAGCCGGCGCAAGCCGCACGTTCTTCGTTTGGTGAGGAGCGCCGTCAGGCGCGGCTCGAACCACACGCGATCAGACGTTGAAGCGGAAGTGCATGACGTCGCCGTCTCGCACCACGTACTCCTTGCCCTCGCTCCTGAGCTTGCCGGCCTCGCGGGCGCCGGCTTCGCCGCCGAGACGGACGTAGTCGTCGTAGGCGATCGTCTCGGCGCGAATGAAGCCCTTCTCGAAGTCCGTGTGGATCACGCCGGCCGCCTCGGGCGCCGTCGCCCCGATCGGGATTGTCCAGGCCCGGGATTCCTTCGGCCCGGCGGTGAAATAGGTTTGCAGGCCGAGCAGCGCGTACGCCTCGCGGATCAGCCGGTTGAGGCCAGGCTCTGAGAGCCCCAGCGTCTCCAGGAACTCGGTCCGCTCGTCCGGGTCCAGCACGGCGATCTCCGCCTCGATCTTGGCCGAGATCACGACGGACTTGGCCCCATCGCGTCGGGCCCGCTCCGCGACGAGCTCGGAGAGCGCATTGCCGTGCTCGGCCGAGGCCTCATCGACGTTGCAGATGTAGAGCGCGGGCTTGGTCGTCAGCAGCTGCAGCATGCGCCAGGCCTTGGCGTCGTCCGGCGGAACCTTGGCGGCGCGCGCCGGGCGGCCGGCGTTGAGCTCGGCCAGCGCCAGGTTCACGAGCCGCAAGGTCGCGGAGCTTTCCTTGTCGCCGCCCTTGGCGCGCTTCTCCAGATTGACGACGCGCTTCTCCAGGCTCTCGAGATCCGCCAGCATCAGCTCGGTGTCGATGATCTCGAGGTCGGCGATCGGATCCACTCGGCCCTCGACGTGGGTCACCTCGGTGTCCTCGAAGCAGCGGGCGACGAAGGCGACGGCGTCGCAGTCGCGGATGTTGGCGAGGAACTGGTTGCCGAGCCCCTCGCCTTTCGAGGCGCCGCGCACGAGCCCGGCCACGTCGACGAAATTGATCCGCGCCGGATTGATCTCCTTCGACTTGGCGATGCGCGCCAGCGCGTCGAGGCGCGGCTCCGGCACCGCCACGTCGCCGACGTTGGGCTCGATCGTGCAGAACGGATAGTTCGCCGCCTGCGCGGCGGCGGTCTGCGTGAGCGCGTTGAACAGGGTCGACTTGCCGACATTCGGCAGCCCGACGATCGCGACTTTCAGGGCCATGGGTGCTTCCTACGCCGCCAGCGCCTAGGCGCGCGCCAGCGCCTGGGCGGCGAGATCGCGCCAGGCGCGGCCCTCGCGGCGGAACTGAGGTTGGGAGCGCTCGAGCCGGCGGTCGATCTCGGCGAGGTTGTCGGCGGCCTCCTGTTTGCGGCCTGCGCGAGCAAGGAATGCGGCGTACCTGGCCAGCGCCTCGAGCCCGGGCAGGCGGCCCGCCGCCCACTGGTAGGCGGCGTCGGCCTCGGCGTAGCTGCCGAGCGCCTCGTAGATGCGGCCTTGGGCGAGCGCGGTCGTAGGGCTGCGCGCGGCCTGCTCCTGGCTGAGCTTCTCGACCAGCGGCAGCGCCTCGCTCGCGCGGCCGAGCTCGATCAGCGCGTTGGCCCGGCCCAGGAGCAGCGCCGGGTCGTCGGCGTGGATGCCTTGCGCGGCCTCGCCGTAGAGCTGCTCGGCCTCGGCGTGCTTGCCGAGCGCCGCCGCCGCGGCTGCAAGCCGCATCCGGTTGTGAACCGTGGGGGTATCGTCGACCGCCGCCTTCGCGGTCCGGTACTCGCGGGTGGGATCGAGCGCATCGCGCGCGGCCATGCCCATTCGCTGCGCCCGCGTTCCGCCGAGGAGGTCGGGGACCAGGACCGCGGCGATATAGACGATGCTGCCCAGGAACGGGATGAACAGGATCACGAAGACCCAGAACAGCTGCTGGTTCGTGCGCACCGCGTGCACGCAGAGCAGCACCGCGACGATGAGGGAGAGGAGACCACCCCCGAACAAAGGCATCAGACGTCTCCGAAGGGTCGGGCGGCTATCTCACGGCCGCGCGCGGCCGGTCAATCTAGGCTCTCGCCGCGCGCCGCGGCACGGGGATCGAGCTTCGGCGCGGGCGCGAGCCGCAGCACCTCGGCCTGGTAGCGCTCGTCCTCGCCGGCGGCGAGCAGCGGCAAGGCGTCGGCGCAGGCTTCGAGCAGCGGCCTCACCCAGGCGTTGATCTCGGCCTTGCTGAAGTCGGAAAGCACGTGGCCCATAACCAGGTCCTTGTGGCCAGGATGTCCGGTCCCGAGCCGGGCGCGGCGGAAGTCCTGGCCGATGTGGGCGGCGATCGAGCGGACGCCGTTGTTCCCCGCCGCGCCGCCGCCGGTCTTCATCCGGAACCGGCCGGGCGCGAGGTCGATCTCATCGTAGAAGACCACCACGTCGCTGGCCTCGGCCTTGTAGAACCGCATCGCCGCCGCCACCGCCTGGCCGCTGTCGTTGTAGTAGGTCATCGGCCGCAGGGTCAGCGCCTTGACCGGCCCGGCGGGCGTCGGAATCTGGCCTTCGGCGGCGAGGCTCGAGAAGCGCGAGCGCTCGGGCGCGAAGCCCCAACGCTGGGCGATCACCTGCATCGCGGCAAAGCCGATGTTGTGGCGGTTCTTGGCGTATTTCGCCTCGGGATTGCCGAGGCCAGCGAGGATCAGCATCGCGCCCCTGCCGCCCGGCGGGCCGGGCCTCAGTCCTCGGCGGCCGGCTCTTCGGCGACCGCCTCTTCCTCGCCGGCGGGGGCTTCGCCTTCCTCGGCTTCCTCAGCCTGCAGCGCCGACGACGTGGCGATCGACGCGACGGTCGCGTCGCGCAGCTGCGGCGACAGCTCGACGCCGTCCGGCAGCGCGATGTCGGCCGCGCGGATCGCGTCGCCGATGTCGAGGCCGGTCAGGTCGACGACTAGCGCCTCGGGGATGCGATCGGCCGGCGCGAGCAGCTCGAGCTCGTGCAGGTTGATGTTGAGCGTGCCGCCGCGCTTGATTCCGGGAGAGTCTTCCTCGTTGCGGAAGTGCACGGCGACGGCGATGCGGACCACCTGGTGGGCCTCGACGCGGTAGAGGTCGAAGTGGGTCGGCCGGTCAGTGACCGGATGGAACTGCACGTCCTTGGCGATGACCGGCTGGGTCTCCTTGCCGTACTTCAGGGTCACGAGGTGGCCAAGCAGCTTGCCGGTGTAGAGCGCCTTACGGAACTCGTTCTCGGCCATCGCGATCGACACCGGGCCCTGCTTGCCGCCATAGAGCACGCCCGGCACCTTGCCGGACCGGCGCAACGTCCGCGCGGCGCCGGTGCCGGCGCCCTCGCGCACCTCAACGTTCAGAACGATCTCGGCCATCGCCTCGCCTCAAAATGCGAACCGCCGCGCGAGTCGTCCCCGCACGGCGCCGCCGGCCCGCTCGGGCCGGGAATTAGGGTGCGGCTAGATACACGCGCGCGGCTCACGATGCAACGGGCCGCTGCGGACGCCTTGGCGGCCTGCGGGGCCCAGGATTAGATAGCCGGCGGCCGGCGGGGGCCGGCGACAGCGAACGGGGGAAGATGATGCTCAGAGACAGGACGATTGGCCTTGTGGCGGCGCTGGCCGCGTCGGTGGCGGCCGGCGCCGCGATCGCCGCGACCGCGCCGGCTTCCGCGCCGGCCGCGAAGCCTGCGGCGGCGACAGCGACGAAGCCGGCCGCCGTCGCGCCGAAGGGACCGAGCGACAAGGCGCAGATCGAGGCGCTCGAAAAGGGCTTCGCCGCGGCGTTCAACGCCAAGGACGTCGACAAGATCATGTCCTACTACGCCAGGCAGGGCCTCTTCGTGTTCGACGTGACGCCGCCGCGCCAGCACGTCGGCTGGGACGACTACAAAAAGGACTGGGAAGGCTTTCTCGGACCGATCAAGGGAGGTGTGAAGTTCGAGCTCTCAGACCTCGACATCACCGTCGTCGGGTCCGTGGCCTACAGCCACAGCATCCAGAACATCCACACGTCGTCGCCGGACTCGGACCTCGTGGTCCGCGTCACCGACGTCTATCGCAAGAGCGGCGGCAAGTGGCGCATCGTGCAGGAGCACGTCTCCGTCCCGGTCGACGTCGACACCGGCAAGGCAGACCTGCTGTCGAAGCCGTAGCCGCTACGACCGCCGCCGTCGCGTCGGGTGAGCGCCGCCCTTGCGGATGTGG
Source organism: Caulobacteraceae bacterium (assembly GCA_035541575.1). Classification (GTDB taxonomy): domain Bacteria; phylum Pseudomonadota; class Alphaproteobacteria; order Caulobacterales; family Caulobacteraceae; genus Acaudatibacter. Next base: position 8,985 of record DATKMZ010000082.1, read on the forward strand.
GCGGTGGGGATGACCATCGGCTTGGTCATGATGTCGATCGGCACGGTGGCGTAGGCCGACTTCACCAGGCACGCGCCGGTGTCCTTCATCGCGTGCTGGCCGAGGCAGAAGACGTCCTCGTAGTTCGGCTTGGCGACGGCGAGGCACTCGTAGAGCGACAGCTTGGTCTCGGCCAGGCAGTGGTCGAGGTAGTAGTCGTCGGTGAGCCAGCCGAGATGGGCGAAGTCGTCGTCGCCGGCCTGGCCGATCGAGGCGAGCGCGGCCAGGGCCACGGCCCGGACCACCATGGCCGAATAGGGCGGCGCGGCGGGGTCGGCCGGCTGAGCGGGCGCCGGCGCGATCCCCTGGATGAACCGTTCGAGCACGGCGCGGTCGTCGGCGCTCGGCTGGCGCGGGGTCGAGGACAGCTGCTTGACGGCGCTGGCGCGCTGGTCGCGGTTGGCGACCTCGGTCAGCGACCAGGGCTGGTGCTGGATGGAATAGGCGGCCAGGCGCACGGCGTCGCCGTCGCTGAAGAGCTTCATGCCGCTCTGCGCCAGCGCCGCCTTGGCGAGCGCCTCGGCCTGCGCCGCGCCGGCGAACATGAGCACCTGGCGGGGGTCGGCGAACAGCTTGGCGATGATGGCGTAGCGCTGCTCCGGCGTCTGTCCGGCGGCGCGGACGGCGTCGACGAACTGACGGTCGCCCAGCGCCGCGACGGCCGCGTAGACGATCGCGCCGCGCCGCAACTGCTCGGGCTCGTAGGCGACGCCGGTCCTCAGGGCGTCGGCCACGGCCGCCGGGTCGCCGAACGCCGGCGAGATCGCCGTCGCCTGGCCGACGTAGGTCTGGTAGGCGGCCGCCTGGTCGAGGAACCGCATGCCGAACCCGACGTCCGGCATCGGCGGCGGAGGCGGCGGCGCGTAGATGACCGGCGGCGGCTTGGGTCTGGCGACCGCTGCGGATCCGGCGAAGGCGAGGAAAGCCGCGAAGGCGGCGGCGAAGACGCGCGTGGCCGACGTCATGCCAGGGGAACTCTCCTGCGGAGCGACTCTGGCGGTTCTAGCACGGTGTTTGGCGGTTTGGTGACAATCGCCGGCGGCTGCGACGACGCGTCAGTCGAACAGCTTCGAGACGGACTCCTCGTTGGCGATCCGGCGGATCGCCTCGCCGATCAGGTGGGCGCAGCTCACGTGGCGGATCTTGTCGCAGGCTTCCACGGCGTCGGTCGCCTCGATCGAGTCGGTGGTGACCAGCTCCGTCAGCGCCGAGTTCGTCACCCGCTCGACCGCCCCTCCGGAGAGCACGCCGTGGGTGACGTAGGCCGAGACCGACGTCGCGCCGTCCTTCATCAGCGCCTCGGCCGCGTTGCAGAGCGTGCCTGCCGAGTCGACGATGTCGTCGAAGAGGACGCAGCGGCGATCCTTCACGTCGCCGATGATGTTCATCACCTCGGAGACGCCTGGGGCGGAGCGGCGCTTGTCGACGATCGCGAGGTCGGCGTTCAGCCGCTCGGCGAGCGTGCGGGCGCGCGCCACGCCGCCGACATCGGGCGAGACGATCATCAGTTCGCTGGTCTTGCGCTCGCGCTGGCGGATGTCGTTCGCCATCAGGGGCGTCGGCAGGAGGTTGTCGGTTGGGATATCGAAGAACCCCTGGATCTGGCCCGAGTGCATGTCCATCGTCAGCACCCGGTCGGCGCCGGCGCGGGTGATCAGATTGGCCACCAGCTTGGCCGAGATCGGCGTGCGCCCGCCGGTCTTCCGGTCCTGCCGGGCGTAGCCGTAGTAGGGCATCACCGCCGTGATCCGCCGGGCCGACGCCCGCGTCAGGGCGTCGATGCAGATCAGCAGCTCCATCAGGTTGTCGTTGGCCGGGTAGCTGGTCGACTGGACGACGAACACGTCCTCGCCGCGCACGTTCTCCTCGATGACGACGAACACCTCGTTGTCGGCGAACCGGCGGAAGTGGGCCCGGGTGAGGGGCAGGTCCAACACATCGGCGATGTCGCGGGCGAGGCGCGGATTGGAGTTGCCGGCCAGCAGCTTCATCGATCGACCGCCCTCGGATGTCCGCCCCGGCTTCTAGCAGCGCCGGACGGGGGAGCAAGGGCCGCCCGCATGGTCTAGATGTCGCGCATGGCGACGAATGTCGAACTTCGGCGGATCGGCCCCGGCGATGTGGACGCGCTGGCGGTCGCGGACCCTCGCCTCGCGGCGGATGCGGCGCAGCAGGCGCACGTCGGCGAGCTGCTCGCGTCGGACCTCAGCTGGGCCGCTTTCGAAGGCGGGCGCCCCGTCGGCTTCGCGATCGTCACGCGCCACTTCTACGGCTTCCCGTTCGTCGACCTGCTGGTCGTGGCCGAAGCGGCGCGCCGGCGCGGGATCGGCGCGGCCCTGATGGCGAGGTGCGAGGCCGCGCACCGGGCCGACCGCATCTTCACCTCGACCAACGAGAGCAACGCCCCGATGCGGGCGCTGCTGGACCGCGAAGGCTGGTCGCCGTGTGGCGTGATCCACTATCTCGATCCCGGCGATCCGGAACTCGTGTTCGTCAAGCTCAGGACGAAATGGTGATGGCTGATAGCAGCCGGCCGTAATCACGCTCGGCCCGGTGGACCGCGCGGCGGTTGGAGAAGAACAGCGCCTCGTCCGTCAGGGTGTCGTGGCCGACCCACTCGGCGTCGGCGACGCCGGCGGCGGCGAGCCGGGCGAGCACGAAGGCGGGGAGGTCGAAGAGCCGCTTGTCCGTCCGTGCGCCGGGCCGGAAGAAGCGCTCGTTAGCCGCATCGCCGGCCAGGAACGCGGCCTCGAACTCGAGGCCCACCTCGTAGGAGGCCGGGCCGATGCAGGGGCCGATCGCGGCGGTCATTCGGCCTGGCGAGGCGCCCAGCCGCGCCATCGCCGCGACGCCCGCCTCGACCACGCCGGCCAGCGCGCCCCGCCATCCGGCGTGCACGGCCGCCACGACCCGCGCCTCGGGATCGGCGATCAGCACCGGCGCGCAGTCAGCCGCAAGCGCGCCGCAGATCAGCCCAGGCGTCGCCGTGACCACGCCGTCGGCGTGCGGCCGCGTCTCGCCGAACGGCGAGTGGGCCGTCACGACCTCCGCCGAGTGGACCTGATAGGCGCTCGCGAGCGTGGCCGCCTCGCCGCCGAGCATGCGAGCGGCGCGCTCGCGATTCTCCATCACCCGCGCTGGATCGTCGCCGGAGCCCAGGCCGACGTTGAGGCTGCCGTAGACCCCTTCGGATGCGCCGCCCAGGCGGGTGAAGAACGCATGGCGGACGCCTGGAAGCGCCGCCAGCCGAGGCGATTCGATGACCGGAACGTCGCTCACCCGGGCCTTTCGAACGCCGGCGGCGCCGGACCCGTCCAGATCGCCGCCGCCTTGAATAGCTCGCCCATCTGGTCCGTGCCGATGAGGCGATGGAGCTGCCGTCCGATCGCGCTGGCGCGGTCGGGACGGGCTTCGGCGAGCGCCGCGGCGCGCGCCTCGATCCCGAGCCGCCGCAGGAACGCGCCCTGAGTCGCCAGCGCCGTCTTCGCCCCCTCCGCCCGCGCCGCGGCGAGCACCGCGGGGAAATCGACATGGACCGTGAGGTCGGCGGCGCCGGGATCGTCCAGGGGCGCCATCTTGCTGTGGTCCGCCAGCGCCTGCAGCGTGTCGCCACAGCCGGGCGTCGCGCGGCCATAGTCGATCAGCAGCGCAGCGCCGCCTTGTTCAGCAAGGCGTGCGCCGATCTCGGTCCCGAACGCCGCCTGCGCCGCCGAGCGCTCGACGATCGTCCCCTCGGGGGCCGGGCCGAGGGCCGCCGCGGCCGGGCGCAGGCCGAAGGCGAGCGCGCCGTCCGCGCCCAGCCCCACGACCCGTTCAGCCCAGCCGGAGGCCGTGCGCTGGAACTGGCGGGCGGGCAGGCAGTCTAGGAACTCGTTGGCGACGAGCAGCAGCGGCGCGTCGGACGGCAGCTCGGCGAGCGCGCCGGCCCAGCGCGGCGTGGCCAGAGCGAGCCGCTCGGCCTGCGCGCGCCGCAGCGGCGGCGAGGTTTCGATCAGCCATAGCTCGGCCGCCGCCAGGAACGCCGGGTCAAGGCGGGCCGCGCGCAGGACGTCCGCCATCAGCGACCCGTCGCCGGGACCGGCTTCGGCGAGCAGCACTCGGCCGGGCGCGCCCATGCCGCGCCAGGTCTCGACCAGCCACAGCCCGATCAGCTCGCCGAACATCTGCGAGATCATCGGCGCGGTGATGAAGTCGCCGCGGTCGCCCAGCGCCGGACGGGTCGCGTAGTAGCCGTCCTGCGGGTCGTGCAGGCAACGAAGCATGAAGGTCGCGACGTCGATCGGACCCGCGGCGGCGATCTCGCGGATGAGCCGTTCCTTCAGGCTCATGCTGCGGCCGGCGACGGGGGCGCCGCGCGCAGCGCGCGCCAGAGCAGCCAGCCACCCGCCAGGATCATCGGAAGCGAAAGGATCATCCCCATCGTGAGGCCGAGCGGGAAGTCGGGCATGCCCTCGTCGGGATTGCGCACGTTCTCCAGCAGGATGCGGATCGCGCCGTAGCCGATCAGCCAGAGCCCGGTCGCTGCGCCCGGCCGCTGCAGCCACTTGGCCCGATGCGTCGCCCAGCGCAGCACCAGGAACAGGAACAGACCCTCCAGCGCCGCCTCGTAGAGCTGGCTCGGATGGCGCGGAATCGTCACCTCGGGGGGGCACGCGCCCCCGTTCGCCGCCGCGATGTGGCCGTTGCAGAACACCATGCCCCACGGCAGGTCGGTCGGCCGGCCCCAGAGCTCGCCGTTGATGAAGTTGGCGAGCCGGCCGAAGCATTGGCCGATCGGCTCGCAAGCGACCACGAGGTCGGCGACGCCGAGCAGCGCGACGCGGTTGGCGATCGCGTAGCCGGCCATGGCGAGGCCGACGCCGATCATCGCGCCGTGGAAGCTCATCCCCCCTTTCCAGATCTCGAACACCTCGAGCGGATTGGCGAAGAGTTCGTCCCGCTGCTGCGGATTCACCAGCATGTAGAAGAGGATGTAGCCAATCCGCCCGCCCAGGATGACGGCCAACGTGATCCAGAGGATCAGGTCGTCGATCTGCGGCGACGTCAGCGTCGGCTGCCGGCTCCCCCAGAGCTTCGGGTTGCGGACCAGGCCAACGCAGTAGCGCCAGCCGAGCAGGATGCCGGCGATGTAGGCCAGCGCGTACCAGCGGATCGGAAACGGGCCGAGCGCGAGCGATCCAAGATGGAACGCCGGGATCGGCACCGCGACCGGATCGAAATCGGGAAATTGCAGGGCCAAACGCGCCTCGCTCTGCTCGCCAGCGACTCCTCGCCGCGTCCCCTACCTGACAAGTCCTTCGCTTTCACCCGCCGTTTCCCATATAGGGGGCCGATGCAGAGCCAAAATCCGCTTTTGGACGAGCTGGCCAAGGCGGCGAGCGCTGCCGTGGGCGTCGCCCAGGCCGCTGGCGAGGAGGCGAAGGCGGTCTTCCGTTCCGGCGTCGACAGGATGGCGGCGGACATGGACCTGGTCCGGCGCGACGAGTTCGAAGCGATGAAGGCCGAAGTCGCCGCCTTGCGCGCGGAGATCGCCAGCCTCAGGCAACCGGCCGAAGGCTAGAGCGACAATTGTTCGCGCGAGACAAGAAGCGGCTTGAGACGGTGAGCCCGAAGCAGATTAGGCTGTTTTCCCAGCGTCGGCTTTCCGCCCGCGCCTGGACGCCTTGACCCCGAGGTCCCATGGACACCCCCCATCCGGAAGAAGACGACGCCCTGCTCGCCCTCGACCCCTTGGACGTGGTCGAGCGCGTGCTGACGGCCGAGAACCTGACCTTCGACCGCACCGAGGACGGCGACCTCGCGTTCACGCTGGCGGGCGACTGGAAGGACTACGAGCTCTGGTTCGCGTGGCGGCCTGAGGCCGACTGCCTGCAGCTGTGCCTCTCGATCGACCGTCGTGTGGCCAAGGACCAGCGAGCTGTCGCCTGCGAACTGGCCAATCTCGTCAACCAACGTGTCTGGGTCGGCCACTTCGAGGTCTGGAGCGACGACGGCGAGGTGGTGTTCCGCCACGCGATGGCGTTGCCGGAGGGCGAGCGCCCAACGCTGGCCCAAGCCGCCTCGATGATCGACGCGGCGATGGAAGCGGCCGACCGGTTCTATCCGGCGTTCGACTTCATGCTCTCGGGCAAGGCCCCGGACGAGGCGATCGCGGCCTGCATGTTCGAGACCGTCGGCCAGGCCTGATCAGGACGCCTCGCCGATGACGCCGATCCTCGTCGTCGGAGCCGGCCGCATGGGCGGGGCGCTGATCGCCGGCTGGATGCGCGCGAAGGCTTTCGCGCCGGCGGATATCCTCGTCCACGACCCGGCGCCCGGCCCCAACGCCGTCGCCGCAGGCGTCGCCCTTCATCCGACCTCCGCCGATCTCGCCGGCGTGCGCACGGTCGTGCTCGCGGTGAAGCCGCAGATCTGGCGCGAAGCCGCCGCTGAGATCGCCCCGCGCCTCGCGTCCGACGCTGTCGTGGTCTCGATCGCCGCCGGCGTCGCGAGCGCCGACGTCGCCGCCACGTTCGGCGGCCGCAGGACCGCGCGCGTCATGCCCACCACCGCCGCCGCGATCGGCCAGGGAACGGCCAGCATCTACGCCGCCGACGCCGAGGCGCGGGCCAGCGCCCACGCGCTGTTCGAGCCGCTGGGAACGGTCGTCGACCTCGCTGACGAGGACCTGATGCACGCGGCGACCGCCGTCTCCGGTTCGGCGCCGGCCTACCTTTACGCCTTCGTCGAGGCGCTCGAAGCCGCCGGCGCCGCCCTGGGTCTCGCCCCCGACGCGGCGCGCAACCTAGCCCGCGCGACCGTCGCCGGCGCCGCCGCGTTGATGGCCGACAGCGGCTCCGATCTGGCCGAGCTGCGCCGCCAGGTCACCTCGCCCGGCGGCACGACCGAGGCGGCGCTGAAGGTGCTCACAGGGCCGGGCGGCCTGGATCCGCTGCTCAAGGCCGCGGCGAAGGCCGCCGAGAAGCGCTCGCGCGAACTCGGCGCCTGATCCAACACTGTCTGGCTCATGCCCGCGTCCCTGGCTTACGCCGGGATGAGCGGGTGATAGATGGGAGCGATGACCGAGGCCACCGACGTTCTGGACAAGGCCACCGACGCGGCGCTGGCGCTGGCGGCGGAGCGGCCGTGGCGCGACGTTTCGCTGCGCGACGTCGCCGAGCGGGCGGGCATCGACTTCGCCGGGCTGTACGCCGCGGCGCCGGCGAAGCCGCTGTTGCTGCTGCGCCTGTCGCAGAGGCTCGACCGGGCCGCGCTCGCGACCGCGGCGACGCCATCCGACGACGTCCACGACCGCCTGTTCGACGCGACGATGGCCCGCGTCGAGGCGATGGAGGCGCACCGCGAGGCGCTTGTGGCCATGGCGCGGGACGAGGGACCGCTCGCGATCGCGCCGCACCTGCCCCTGACCGCCCGGGCGATCCTCGAGGCCGCCGGCGTCACCGCGACGCCCGCCCGGCTCGCCGCCATGACGCTTGTCTGGGCGCGTGTGGCGCGGGTCTGGCGCGACGACGAGGGCGCGCTCAACCGGACGATGGCTGAGATCGACAAGCGTCTGAAGCTGATGCGCGAGCGTCTGGCGCGGCTCGGCCAGGGATTCTGATCAGCCCGGCAGCCGCACCACGGCGCGCAGGCCGCCGAGCGGCGAGCGGTCGAGCGTCACCTCGCCGCCGTGGCCGCGGGCGACGTCGCGGGCGATCGCCAGTCCGAGGCCGACGCCTTTTTCATTCTGGTTACGGGCCTCGTCGAGGCGGCCGAACGGCGTGAACGCCTCCTCGAACCGCTCCGGCGGGATGCCCGGACCATCGTCGTCGATGACGATCTCGACCCCGCCAGCCGGCGTCGCGTGGGCCTCGACCTCGACATGCTCGCCGTGGGCGGCGGCGTTCATGACGAGGTTGGAGAGCGCGCGCTTGATCGCGTTCGGCCGCACGGTCGCCGCCAGGCCCGCTGCGGCCGCCACCTTGACCTCCGCGCCCGCCCGCACCGCGCCTTCGCTGACCTCGCCCAGCAGCGGCGCCACTTCGATGCGCTCCAGCGCCTCGCCGCCCTCGCCTCTGGCGAACGCCAGGTACTCGTCGATCATGTGCTCCATCTCGGCGAGGTCGCGCTTCATCGCCTCGACCCGCGCCCCGGGCTCGGCCAGGGCGAGCTCGAGCTTGAGCCGGGTCAGCGGGGTCCTGAGGTCGTGGCTGACGGAAGCGAGCAAGGTCGTGCGCTGGTCGACGTAGCGTTGGATGCGGTTCTTCATCGCGATGAACGCCTGCGCCGCCTGCCGCACCTCCTTGGCGCCATAGGGCTTGAAGGCGATGTCGGAGCCCTTGCCGAACGCCTCGGCCGCGGCCGCCAGCCGCTCGATCGCGCGCACCTGGTTGCGGATGAAGAGGATCGCCACGGCGGTCAGCAGCACGGTCGCCAGCGTCAGCCAGAAGATGAAGCTGTAGGCCTGGGTGGCGAACGCGCGGTCGCGTGGGGCGATGATGCGCAAGACGCCGTCCTTCACCTTCACGCGGATGTCGACGTAGGCCGGGTAGCGCGTGGTGTCGAACCAGTAGGGCGCGTCGATGCGATCGCTGAGCGCGGTGTTCATCGCCCGGTCGATGCCGAACATCGCGGCGTGGCGCACTGTGGGCAGCTGCGCGCCGGGCTCGTAGATGATCGACAGGTCGAGCGATTGCTCTGCACGGTCGGAGAGACGCTTCAGGCCCGCCGGCGTAGGATCGGCCTGGTAGCCCTGCGACACCCAGGCGATGTCGCCGGCGAGGCCCTCGGTCAGGTGGCCGTTCACGCGCTGCCAGTACTGGTCGAAGAAGAACCAGGTGACGAGGATCTGCATCACCGCGATCGGCAGCACGATGATGAGCAGGCTGCGGCCGTAGAGCGAGGTCGGCGCACGGCGCTTGAGCAGCGTCAGCAGCGAGGGCACGCGGGGCCTCATGCGTCCGGCGCCAGCATGTAGCCCACGCCGCGCACGGTCTGCAGGTAGCGCGGATTCTTCGGATCGTCCTCTATCTTGCGGCGCAGGCGCGTGACCTGGATGTCGACCGCGCGGCCGGCAGCCTCGGCGGTCTGGCGCGCGAGCTCAAACCGGTCGACCGGCACGTTGGCGGCCCCCGCGAGCTGGCGCAGCAATTGGGCCTCGCCCTCGGTCAGCCGCACCGGCGCATCGCCCCGCCAGAGCTCGCCGCGCGCAAGATCGAAACTGCAGCGGCCGAGCTGAAGGCGCCCGCCGGCCGCGACACGCGGCGCCGACCTGCGCAGGATCGCCTCGATCCGCAGCACCAGCTCCTGGGGCTCGAACGGCTTGGCCAGATAGTCGTCGGCGCCGAGCGCCAGACCTGCGATGCGGTCGTCGGGGAGGCCGCGCGCGGTCAGAATCAGCATCGGCGTGCGGCCGGTCTCGCCCGGACGTCCCCGCAGCCACCTGCCGAAGGCGAAGCCGTCCTCTCCGGGCATCATCACGTCGAGCACCAGGAGGTCGAACGAGAGCTGCTCGACCAGCCGCCGCGCCGCGCCGGCGTCGGCCGCGGTCGAGACCCGGAAGCCCGCCCGCGCCAGGTATTCCTTGATCAGCTCGCGGATGCGGTCGTCATCGTCGACCACCAGCAGATGCCGCGCTTCGGCGGGCGCGCTCACGCCCGGCGCCCCAGGGCCCTGGGGCCAATTTGTTTGACGAGGGAGGTCCTGCGGCGTCTATGAAACGACCGGCGACGGAAGGAGGCGGCAGGACCTATGTCACTCGTGCCCATGGATGACCGCGATGGATGGATCTGGCTGGACGGCCAGTTCACGCCCTGGCGCGAGGCCCACGTGCACGTATTGACCCACGGCCTGCACTACGGCTCGGCCGTGTTCGAGGGCGAGCGGATGTACGGCGGCGAGATCTTCAGGCTGACCGAGCATACCGAGCGTCTCTTCAAGTCGGCGGAAATCCTCGACTTTTCGATCCCGTTCACGGTGGCGCAGATCGACGAGGCGTGCAAGGCGACCTGCGCCAAGAACGGCCTCGACGATTGCTACGTGCGCCCGATCGCGTGGCGCGGCTCCGAGCAGATGGGCGTCTCGGCGCAACAGTCGAAGATCCACGTGGCGATCGCGGTCTGGGCCTGGCCGAGCTACTTCAAGCCCGAAGAGAAGGCGCGCGGCATCCGCCTGACATGGGGCAAGTACAGGCGCCCGTCGCCGGAGACCGCTCCGACCGCCTCGAAGGCGGCCGGGCTCTACATGATCTGCACCCTCTCCAAGCACGCCGCCGAGCGCGAAGGCTATGCCGATGCGATGATGTTGGACTGGCGCGGCTACATCGCCGAGGCGACCGGGGCCAACGTGTTCTTCGTCCGCGACGGGACGATCCATACGCCGACGCCGGACTGCTTCCTCGACGGCATCACCCGCCGCTCGGTGATGGAGCTGGCGCGCGGCAAGGGCTTCGACATCGTCGAGCGCCACATCACGCCCGACGAGCTGCCGAGCTTCTCGGAATGCTTCATCACCGGCACCGCGGCGGAGGTGACGCCGGTGGCTCAGATCGGCGAACACCGCTTCACGCCCGGCAACATCTCGCTCTCGCTGATGGACGACTTCGCCCGCCTGGTCCGGCGCGAGCTGGTGACGGCCTGAGCCGAGCTCAGTCGGTCAGCAGCAATGGGCTGCTGACACCATAGCCCGCCAGTTTCGCCTCGCTATCACGCAGGACTATCGCGAAGGTCCGCCCCGGTTAAGCTTGTTTGTTCAGCGCTGCGTAAGACATCGCGCGGCACAACGGACGACGATGCTGAGGAGCACTCGCGCTTTCCTCTGCACGGGGGTACTGGCCATGAAGAACTTCGTTGCGCGTTTCATGGGTGACGAATCTGGGGCGACGGCGATCGAGTACGGTCTGATCGTCGCTCTCATCGCCGTCGTCATCATCGGCGCGGTGACCACTCTGGGCACCAATCTCAACACCAGCCTTAGCAAGGCCGGTAACGCGATCCACTAGGGTCGACCGGACCTTCAAGGTCTAGCCGCGCAGCGCTCGCCGCGAGCGGCTGATAACGAGAAAGCCCTGACGCCTCCTGAGGCGTCGGGGCTTTTTCTCGTGGGATGGGCGGTCAGGGCGAGAGCCGGTAGCCCCCGGCTTCGGTGATCAGGATCTTCGGGCTGGTCGGATCGGGCTCGATCTTCTGGCGCAGCCGGTAGACGTGCGTCTCGAGCGTGTGCGTGGTGACGCCGGCGTTGTAACCCCAGACCTCGGTCAGCAGCTCCTCGCGCGAGATGACCTTGCCGCCCGCGCGGTAGAGGTACTTCAGGATGTTGGTCTCCTTGTCCGTCAGCCGGATCTTCCGCTGCCTGGCGTCGACCAGCAGCTTGCCGGCCGGCCGGAACTCGTAGGGGCCGATCTTGAAGACCGCGTCCTCAGACTGCTCGTGGCTGCGCAGCTGGGCGCGGATGTGCGCCAGGAGCACGTTGAACTTGAACGGCTTCGTCACATAGGCGTTGGCGCCGGAGTCCAGCCCCAGGATGGTGTCGCTGTCGCCGGATGCGGCGGTGAGCATGATCACCGGCGCCGAGACGCCGCCGCCGCGCATCAGCTTCAGCGCCTCGCGGCCGTCCATGTCCGGCAGGTCGACGTCGAGCAGAATGAGGTCGGGCCGGGCCTCCTTGGCCAGGCGCAGTCCTTCAGAGGCGTTCGGCGCGCTCTCGGCGGCGAAGCCTTCATGCAGTTCGAGCTGTTCGGAGAGGAGGCCGCTCAGGTCGGCGTCGTCGTCGACGATCAGGATGGTCTTTGCGCGCGCCATTCGCCCGTAGCATGCACCGACAACCCCCTTGGGGGCTAGTGCACCGGCGGATAGGGTTTTTCAATGGCCTTGCTAGCGCGCGCCGAAGAGCGCCGTGCCGATCCTGACCGAGGTGGCGCCGAAGCGGATCGCGGTCTCGAAGTCGGCGCTCATGCCCATCGACAGGCGCGAGAGGCCGTTGCGTGCGGCGATCTGGGCCGTCAGCGCGAAGTGCGGCCCGGGCGGCTCGTCCTGCGGTGGGATGCACATCAGGCCCTCGATCTCGAGGCCGAACTCGCCGCGGCAGCGGGCGATGAAGGCGTCGGCGGCGGGCGGCGCGACCCCGGCCTTCTGCGGCTCCTCGCCGGTGTTGACCTCGACGTAGAGGCGGGGCCGGCGGCCGGCGCGCTGGACCTCGTGCGCCAGTGTCTCGGCCAGCTTCGGCCGGTCGAGCGTCTCGATCACGTCGAAGAACGCCACCGCCTCGCGCGCCTTGTTGGTCTGCAGCGGACCGATCAGGCGCAGCTCCAGGCCCTCGCGGCGGTGGGCCCAGCGGCCGATCGCTTCCTGCACCCGATTCTCGCCGAAGACGCGCTGGCCGGCCGCGAGCACCGCCGCGACGCGCGCTTCCGGCTGCATTTTCGAGACCGCGGTCAGGGTGACCTCGGCCGGGTCGCGTCCGGCGGCCCTGGCGGCTGCGGCGATCCGCTCCAGGATGGCGGCCCTGGCGGCCGTGGCGTCGAAGCCGGCGTCTGAGGATGGGGCGAGGGTCACGTTCGGCGGAGGCGCTCTGGCGGGTGGCGCGGACGCTAAGGCCGGCGCAGGCGCGGGGGAAGGCCCTGCCGCGGCTCATCTTCTTCACCGACCCTGAGCGGACTCCCGACCCCGCGGCCGTGATGGGCCGTCTGCCGCGCGGCGCGGGCGTCGTCTACCGCCCGTTCGGAGACCCGGACGCGGCGCGCGTCGGCCGGCGGCTGCGGACGGCGGCGCACCGGCGCGGCCTCGTCTTTCTCGTCGGCGCCGACGCCGGCCTCGCGGCCCGGGTGGCCGCGGACGGCGTGCATCTGCCGGAACGGGCGGCCTGGCGAGCCCGCGGCCTCCGACGGGGGCGGCGGGGCTGGCTCATGACGGCGGCGGCCCATTCGCGGAGCGCGATCATCGCGGCGCGGCGCGCCGGGGCCGACGCGGCGATCGTCTCCGCCGTCTTCCCGAGCGCCAGCCCTTCGGCTGGGCCGGCGATCGGCGCCGTCCGATTCGCGCAGCTCGTTCGTGGCGCCGGGTTGGCGGTCTATGCGCTGGGCGGAGTCAATTCGATAACGGCGCGACGGCTCACGCGCTCGGGCGCGGCCGGTTTCGCGGCGATCGAAGGCCTGCTCTAGGCGCTAGAACTTGAAGGTGGTCTCGAGCCGCACGCGCGGCGTGGGGCCGGAATTGTTGAGCCGGCGGCCGTCCGGCGTCTGCTCGTCGCCGAGCGAAACGCCGACGCCCGTGCGCACGCCCGGGGCGATACCGTAGTTCAGGCCGACCCTGGCGTCGCGCCACTGCACGTCGCGGTCGCCCGGCTGGGCCATGTCGAGGTTGACGCCCCAGCGGCCGGTCTTGGTGTTCCACTGCAGCGTGCGGTGGGGTGGCTGCGGACCGATCTGGTTCGGCTGCGGCGTGAAGTCGTCGTGCTGCGAGAACAGATCGGCGGCGGTGCCGGCATGCGCAATCGCGCCCGCGCTGGCCATCGCCACCGCAGCCGCTAGGATCGTCGCCAGCCTCATCGGCCGCATCGCCACCCGAACAGCGCCCCTTTCCAACCTGCGAGGCATACTACGCCTGGTTCTTACAACTTTGATTAAGGTCCTCGCTCGACCGAGGTCAAGGCATGGGGCCGTTTCGGGTTACCGGGGCGCGCATTGGCCGCGGCTCTGTGGCTAAGCCGCCACGCGATTCCTGTTTGGCGCTGCATTTGCGATGTTATAGACGCGGACTTCGGGCGCGCTGGGGGTGCGGTGGCGCTTCGCGGCCGTTCGGCCGTTAACGCATTGGAGTGGAGAACGTATGCCCTTCAAGAGTGGGTCCATGGCGCGCGCCGCCCTGGTCGGACTGGCGGTTATGGGCTTCTCCAGCCTCGGCGCGTGCGTGACCCATAGTCCGACGCACGTCGCACCGGCGCCCAACGCGATCGGCGTCAACAGCTACCTCTGGCGGGCGGCTCTGGACACGCTGGCCTTCATGCCGCTCGCGTCCGCCGATCCCTACGGCGGCGTCATCATCACCGATTGGTACATCAATCCGGAGAAGCCGGACGAGCGTTTCAAGTGCACCGTCTACATCCTCGACACGCGGCTGCGGGGCGATGCGCTGAAGGTCACGGTGTTCAAGGAGGTCAGCAACGGCCAGGGCGGCTGGGTGACCTCGCAGCCCGCCGACCAGACCTCGGTGGACATCGAGAACGCGATCCTGACTCGCGCCCGGCAGCTCAGAGTTTCCAATCTGAAGGGCTGATCTCGGCGTTTCATTGCGGTGGCGTCGCATTTGCGCTAAGTTCCGCCCATGACGCGCGCGGTTTCCCGCAAGATCCTTCCGAGCCTGGGCCTTAGCGGCCCCCGGGCTTAACGGTCGCGCGAGCGCTCCTCCCTTCGCCGGCCAAGTCCGGGGGTCCGCCTTTCTCCCCTAGACCTTGCCGCCTTCGCGAAGGAATAAGGCCGTGATGCCGCGCTACAATCCGAAAGAGGTCGAGCCCAAGTGGCGCGCCGCCTGGGCCGCCGCCAAAGCGTTCCGCGCCGAGAACGGCTCGACGAAGCCCAAATACTACGTGATGGAGATGTTCCCCTATCCGTCGGGGCGTCTGCACGTGGGCCACGCCCGCAACTACGCGATGGGTGACGTGGTCGCCCGCTTCAAGCGGGCCCAGGGCTTCAACGTTCTGCATCCGATGGGCTGGGACGCCTTTGGCCTGCCCGCCGAGAACGCCGCCGCCGAGCGCGGCGTCGACCCGTCGGAATGGACCCACAGCAACATCGACTTCATGCGCGAGGAGCTGAAGCGGCTGGGGCTGTCGATCGACTGGTCGCGCGAGTTCGCCACCTGCGATCCGGAGTACTATGGCCCGCAGCAGGCCTGGTTCCTGCGGCTGTGGAAGAAAGGCCTGGTCTACCGTAAGGAGGGCCTGGTCAACTGGGACCCCGTCGACATGACCGTGCTCGCCAACGAGCAGGTGATCGACGGCCGCGGCTGGCGCTCGGGCGCGATCGTCGAGCGCAAGAAGCTGATGCAGTGGTTCCTGCGCATCACCGACTACGCCGACGAGCTGCTGGAGAGCCTGAAGACGCTGGACCGCTGGCCCGAGAAGGTCCGCCTGATGCAGGAGAACTGGATCGGCAAGTCGCGCGGGCTGCGCCTGACCTT